>NZ_CP080590.1:1276250-1605000 GCF_019504385.1 Devosia salina | reverse complement strand
CGTGGTCAGCACACCACCACTGGCCTTGCCAACAATAACGCCGGCTGGCGCGGTGGCTGCGTTCTGGATGGCACCATTGGCGATCATCAAATTGTAGGCGCCTGGAATGCGCAGTGCCGGAGCGCTTGCATCGTTGGCCGCGCCGCCCAAGGGCGGAATAGCCCGCAGCAACGTCTTGAGATCCGTGTAGTGGTAGCTCTCCACGCGCCGGGTCGGCAGCCCGACCATGGCGACGCGTTCGGCGGCCTGGTCGGCACCGGCGGCCTTGAGCTGTGAGATCAGGGCTTCCTCGGCCGGGCCGAGGCGAACTGGAAAATTGGCGCGCATGGGTTATGCAGCCTCCCCGCCATAGCTCGCATAGCCTTCGGCCTCGAGCTTGAGGGCCAGGTCCTTGTCGCCGCTCTCGACGATCCTGCCGTCGGCGAAGACGTGGACCACGTCGGGCACGATGTGGTTGAGCAGACGCTGGTAGTGGGTGATGACCAGCATGGAGCGCTGGCCGTCTCGCAGGGCGTTGACGCCCTTAGAAACGACCTGCAGTGCGTCGATGTCGAGGCCGGAGTCGGTTTCGTCGAGCACAGCCAGCGAGGGCTTCAGCAGCGCCATCTGCATGATTTCGGCGCGCTTCTTCTCGCCACCCGAGAAACCAACGTTCAGCGGGCGCTTCAGCATTTCAGCATCGACGTTGAGCTGGGCGCCGGCTTCCTTGACCATGCGCATGAAGTCCGGGGTCTTGAGTTCCTCCTCGCCGCGCGCCTTGCGCTGGGCGTTGAGCGCGGCCTTGAGGAAGGTCATGGTCGCGACGCCCGGGATCTCGATCGGGTACTGGAAGGCCAGGAAAAGGCCGGCCACGGCTCGCTCGTTGGGCTCCATCTCGAGGATGTTCTCGCCATTGAGCAGGATCTCGCCCTCGGTGATTTCATAGTCGTCCTTGCCGGCCAGAACGTAGCTCAGGGTCGACTTGCCCGAGCCGTTGCGGCCCATGATGGCATGGACCTCGCCGGGCGGGATGACGAGGTTCACCCCCTTGAGGATTTCGCGTTCCTCAATGCGGGCATGCAGATTGCGGATTTCAAGAACGGGCGTGGTCATTTCGTAGTCTCCAAATTTCGAGGGATACGGGCGGCGCCTCAGGCGCCCGGCTCGCCGTCCCAGTAATCAAGATGGTTCTGGCCTTCGCGGCCGCAGTGGCGGAGGCGACGATCGGCCGAGGTTCGGCTCGTCACCTGGAATTTTCCCGAGTCCGGGTATTCGCAGACTTCGGTATCGGCATTGTTGGCAATGCCCAGATATTTGAGCGTGACCGATCCCGTGTTGAGGATCTGGTGCGCCGTTTCCGGGCCACCGGTCGGCGCGCCAAGCACGTCGCCAGCCTTGAACGCATAGCGCTCGGCGCCAAAGCGATAAGTCCCCTCGCCTTCCAGCACGATGAAAAGCTCTTCCTCAACGTGATGGTTGTGGAAGGGGCAGCTCGACTTGCCCGGCGGGACTTCGTTGTAGCTGATGCCCAGGGCGCGCAGACCCAGGAGCTTGCCGAAGGACGTATCGGCAGACTTGTACAGCGTCCCCTGCTCCCAGGCGTCGAGCGCCAGGGAGGCAAGGGAAACGACGGGATTACGCGCCTCGGCAGCCATTAGCCGACGCTGCCTTCGAGGCTGATCGAAATCAGCTTCTGGGTTTCGACCATGAATTCCATCGGCAGGTGCTGCAGCACGTCGCGGACGAAGCCATTGACGATCAGCGCCACGGCTTCTTCTTCCGAAAGGCCGCGCTGCATGCAGTAGAACATCTGGTCGTCGGAAATCTTGGACGTGGTTGCTTCGTGCTCGAAGACGGCCGTGCCGTTGCGGCTCTCGATATAGGGAACCGTGTGGGCGCCGCACTTGTCACCGATCAGCAGCGAGTCACACTGGGTGAAGTTGCGGGCGTTCTTGGCCTTGGCATGGGCCGAAACCTGGCCACGATAGGTATTGTCCGAGAAACCGGCCGCAATGCCCTTGGAGATAATGCGGCTGGACGTATTCTTGCCCAGATGCAGCATCTTGGTGCCGCTATCGACCTGCTGATAGCCGTTGGAAATGGCGATCGAATGGAATTCGCCGCGCGAACCATCGCCGCGCAGGATGCAGCTCGGATATTTCCAGGTGATGGCCGAGCCGGTTTCGACCTGGGTCCAGGAGATGTGCGAGTTCACACCACGGCAATCGCCACGCTTGGTGACGAAGTTGTAGATGCCGCCCTTGCCGTCCTTGTCGCCGGGGTACCAGTTCTGGACGGTGGAATACTTGATCTCGGCATTATCGAGGGCGACCAGTTCCACCACGGCGGCGTGCAGCTGGTGCTCGTCGCGCATAGGGGCGGTGCAGCCTTCGAGATAGGAGACGTAGCTGTCATCGTCGGCGATGATCAGAGTGCGTTCGAACTGGCCGGTCTTCTTTTCGTTGATGCGGAAATAGGTCGACAATTCCATCGGGCAGCGGACGCCCTTGGGGATGTAGACAAAGGACCCATCGGTGAAGACGGCGCAATTGAGCGTAGCATAGTAGTTGTCCGAGACCGGAACGACCGAGCCCAGATACTGCTTCACCAGTTCGGGGTGCTCGCGAATGGCGTCCGAGATCGAGCAGAAGATGATGCCCTGCTTGGCCAGTTCCTCGCGGAAGGTGGTGACCACGGAGACGGAGTCAAAAACCGCGTCGACGGCGACATTGCCGGAGAACGGCGTGCCGGTTGGCTCACCCGCACCCTGGACGCCGGCGAGAATCGCCTGTTCCTTGAGCGGAATGCCGAGCTTTTCATAGGTCTTGAGCAGCTCCGGGTCGACTTCGTCGAGGCTCTTCGGACCCTTGAAGGACTTGGGCGCCGCGTAATAGCTGATCGCCTGGAAGTCGATCTTGGGATAGTGGACCTTGGCCCAGTTCGGCTCGTCCATGGTCTGCCAGCGGCGGAAGGCCTCAAGACGCCATTCCAGCATCCATTCCGGCTCGTCCTTCTTGGCCGAGATGAAGCGGATCGTCTCCTCAGTCAGCCCGGGAGGGGCGACATCGGATTCGATATTGGTTTCAAAGCCGTATTTGTACTTGTCGACGTCAAGCGCCAGCACCTGCTCGACGGTTTCCCGGTCGATTTCTTCCTTGAGGGTCGGAATATCGTAGTCCGCCATACGGCTTCTCCTTTATGTCCCTCGGCGGTTCAAGGCCGCCGCGAACGCATACCAGTGGCGTGTCAGGCCGCTTTTCCTCCCCGCTTGTGGCGGGCAAGGAGTGTTTCAAATCCGGCCAGGAACGCCTCAGCGTCGGCCATTGTGGAGTTCCAGCCGAAGCTGACGCGCAGGGCACTGGCGGCGAGGTCTCCGGGGACACCCATGGCGGCCAGGACATGGCTGGCCCCCACCTTGCCCGACGAACATGCCGAGCCAGATGATACCGACAGGCCCATCAGGTCGAGCGCCATCATGGCCGTGGCATTTCCAATGCCGGGGACGGCAAAATTGGTGACATTGCCGATCCGCTCGGCCTCTTCGCCAAAGACAACGACGTCGGGAGCAAGGTGTTTCAGGCCGCTCTCGACGCGCGCGGTCAAATCCAACATGGCTGCTGCATCATAGCGGGTGGCCTCGGCGGCCGCGCCAAAGGCAGCGATCAGAGCCGCAGATTCCGTGCCGCCGCGACGTCCCTGTTCCTGGCCACCACCCGAAATGAGGCGGACCGTGTCGGCATGGGCTTTCACCAGCAACGCCCCAATGCCGGCCGGGGCGCCGATCTTGTGACCGCTGACAGCCATCATGTCGGGTGCGGAAGCTGCAAAGTCCAGGTCGCGCTTGCCAAAGGCCTGGACTGCGTCGATGAACAGCGTGTGCCGCGTCGGCCCGACCATGGCGCCGATCCGCCCCACGGGCTGGACGACGCCGGTCTCGTTGTTGACCCAGTGCGCAGCAACCAGAAGCGAGATGCCTTCGTCGTCTGCGCGGCGCAGGATTGTCGCAAGTTGATCAAGATCAATGCGGCCCTGGCCGTCCAGTGGAATTGTCCAAACGGGCAGGCCCGTGGCTTCAGCCGCTTTCAAAACAGCGGCGTGCTCCCCCGCACTTGCGGCCACGGCGCCTGCCGAAAACGTCTTTGCGCCGCCCACGATGGCCTGGGTGATGGCTTCGGTTGCTGATCCGGTGAAGACGACCTGCCTGGGCTCGGCACCGGCCAGGGAGGCGACCTGGCGGCGGCCAGTCTCCATGAGGTTGCGTAGAGCACGCCCATGGGCGTGGACGGAGGACGGATTGCCGGTCAATTCGAGGGCAGCAAGGAGCGCGGCCCGCGCTTCGGGACGAAGCGGGGAGGCTGCATTGTGATCGAGATAGACCGTCGCTTTCGCCATCACGTCATCCGGGCACAAGCGTGCCCAACATAGCTCCCATGCAGGCCACAAGACGCTTCCGCGACCCCGCAACCAAACACTTCTTGAAATTTTACGCCCAACTTCATTACAAGGGGCGCTCCAATGGGCCGCAGCGCGGCCCAAAAACCGAGTTTCGAATAATTCTAAACTGGTGTTTCGGACCCATGTTTTAGGGAGAGGCCCACGCTTAGTCAAGCCGTGAGCACCCCTGGGACGGGTCCAGGACCCCCTTAATGAACGAAGCCAGAAAAGGCCGGAACAATTTATGCCAGAAGTGATCTTCAACGGCCCGGAAGGGCGTCTGGAAGGCCGGTACCAGCCGGGCAAGGAGCCCAATGCTCCGATCGCCATCGTCCTGCACCCGCACCCGCAGTTCGGCGGGACGATGAACAACCAGATCGTCTACAATCTCTTCTATATGTTTGCCGAGCGTGGCTTCTCGGTATTGCGTTTTAATTCACGCGGCGTCGGGCGCAGCCAGGGCGTGTTCGACCATGGCATTGGCGAGCTCTCGGATGCGGCCGCGGCGCTCGACTGGCTGCAGATCATCAACCGCGAGTCGCGCGGCTGCTGGATCGCCGGCTTTTCGTTCGGCGCCTGGATCGGCATGCAGCTCTTGATGCGCCGGCCCGAGGTGGAAGGCTTTATCTCCGTCGCGCCGCCGGAAAACCTCTACGACTTCTCGTTCCTCGCCCCCTGCCCGTCGTCCGGCCTGATCATCCATGGTGACAAGGACCGCGTGGCGCCCCCCTCTTCGGTGCAGAAGCTGGTCGACAAGCTCAAGACCCAGAAGGGCATCACCATCGAGCAGCAGATCGTGGAAGGCGCCAACCACTTCTTCGAAGGCAAGGTGGACGAACTGACGACGCGCTGTGCCGAATATCTCGACCGTCGCCGTCAGGAGATCGCGGACGGCGGCGGGCGCTAGCTTCGGCGCGCATTGAGGCGATTAGTTGGAGGAACCTCATCCTGGCCTGCAGAAAGGATGGGGTTCCGGGTGCATCGACTTCGTGATGCGTTCCCTGACATTCCGGGGACGCCAACCACCAGGTCTCACAAGGCTTCAGTGATTCAAGAATGACCAAGTTCAAATCCGATTTCCTGCGCGTGCTCGATGAGCGCGGCTTCATCCACCAGATTTCCGATCCCGAAGGGCTCGACGAGCTCGCGGCCAGCAGCAAGATCTGCGGCTATGTCGGCTATGACGCGACTGCGACCTCGATCCATATCGGCAATCTGATCTCGGTCACCATGCTCTACTGGCTGCAGGAGACGGGCCACACCGCCATCAGCCTGATGGGCGGTGGCACCTCGATGGTGGGCGATCCCTCGTTCCGCGACGACCAGCGCAAGCTGCTCACCGTCGAGCAGATCGAGACCAATATCGAGAGCATCAAGAAGGTCTACGGCAATATCCTGAACTATGGCGGCTCCAATCCGGCCATCATGGTCAACAATGCCGACTGGCTCCTGAAGCTCAACTATATCGAATTCCTGCGCGATGTCGGCCGGCACTTCTCGGTCAATCGCATGCTCAGCTTCGACTCGGTCAAACTTCGGCTGGACCGCGAACAGTCGCTGAGCTTTCTCGAGTTCAACTACATGATCATGCAGGGCTATGACTTCGTCGAGCTCAACCGGCGTTATGGCACGGTGCTGCAGATGGGTGGCTCGGACCAGTGGGGCAACATCATCAATGGTGTGGACCTCAGCCATCGCATGGGCGGGCCGCAGCTCTATGCGCTGACAACGCCGCTTTTGACCAAGTCGTCTGGCGAAAAGATGGGCAAGTCGGCCTCCGGCGCTGTCTGGCTCAATGGCGACCTCTTCTCGCCCTATGATTTCTGGCAGTATTTCCGGAACACGGAAGACGCGGACGTCGTGAAGTTCCTCAAGATCTTCACGCGCCTGCCGATCTCGGAGATCGAAAAGCTCGGGGCCCTGGGCGGCAACGAGATCAACGAGGCCAAGAAGGTGCTGGCCACCGAGGTCACGGCCATCGTCCATGGTCGCGACGCGGCGATCCAGGCGGCCGCAACCGCCGCTGCCACCTTCGAGGCCGGCGCGATCGACTTGTCGCTCCCCACGGCCGAGATCACCCATGCCGAACTTAACGCCGGGATCGGCGTCCTGAACGCTCTGGTGATGGCGGGACTGGCCTCGTCCAATGGCGAGGCAAGGCGGCACGTGGCTTCCGGCGCCGTCCGCGTCAACGACGCCGTCATCGACGATGACCGCCTGACCCTGGCCGACAATGCGTTGCTGGATGAAGGTGTCATCAAGCTGTCGGTCGGCAAGAAGCGGCATGCGCTGATCAAGCCGGTCTAGTAAGGCCCTCTCACCCGGCCCTTCGGGCCGACCCTCGGGTCTAGCCCGAGGGCAGGCTCTGTCCCCCAGAGGGAGAGGTAATGAGGCGCTCCACGGAGCGCCTTTCTTTATTCCGCGGCCGGGGGCAGTTCGCGGGCGCGGAACTCGAACATCTCGCGGAAGATGCCGGGCGCCAGGAGCGACAGCGGGTTGACCAGGAATTGCGGCTTGTCCAGGGGGCCACGGACCGCAAATGTGACGCCGACAAGACCCTCGCCGTCGCGCCCGCCCAGGAGCGGCCCCAGAATGGGGAGCTTCTGGAAGATGTTGTTGAGCCCGAAGAGCGGCACATAGGTGCCCGTCAAATCGTAGCGGCGCTGGTCGGTATAGATGAAGCCGCGCATGGTGCCCCCGACCGTGTCGCCCGCCAGCACGGCGTCGGTGACTTCGACACGATCGCTGCGGCGGACGAAATCCACCTGACCGGCACGGAAGTCCAGGCGATTGCGCGAGGTGATCGCCGCCCGCGAGTCCGAGTGGTTGCCCAGAACCTCCACGACGTTTTCCTCGTCGACGATGGCAAAGTTGCGCAACACCAGGCGGCCGGTCTCGGCGTCCTGGGTCCGGTCGGTGGTCATGACCAGGCTGCCGGCGCCGCCGGCGAGCTGCGAGTAGATGCCCAGGAGGCGAAGCACCGTTCCGGCGTCGTTGAACGCCATGGACAGGGTCCGGCCATTGGGCGCCGGATTGGTGGTGATCGAGATGGAATTGCCCTCGTCGAACTGCGCCGTCAAGTTGACGCGCCGCAGGTTCATGCCGCGCAATGCGAGGTCGAGATCGAGATTGAAGGCGGTAGTGGCATAGTAGCCGATGGCGCGGTCAAGCTGGACATCAAGCGCGATCGTCTGGTCGAACTGGGTAGACTGAACGCCACCACTGCCCTGATCGAGGCTGAAGAAGCGGCTGAGCACCGGTTTCAGATCCAATTGGGCGCCGCGTATGCGCACCGCGAACCCACCGTCGGTGGGGGTCAGGTTGACGGTGGCGCTGTCGCCGGAACTGAGCGCAAAGTCGGAAAAGTTCGCCGCAACCAGGCCATCCCGGTTGTGATAGTCCAATTGGCCAACAAGCCGAACGCTCCCGAAGGTAAGGGAAATGTCCTCCAGATGCGTGAGGTCGCCGTCGGGGCGGACGATGGCCGTGAGAAGACCCGGGGTGCCAACGGGCTTGGAAATGCCAAGGTCGCGGACGTCCAGGGCCGCCCCCTCCAGGTCCACGGTCATATGGAGGGCACCTTCGGCGAGGGGTTGTGCAACGAACTGCACCTCCCCACTCAGGAAGTCCGACGCATCAAAGCCCATGCTGGCCAGTTCAGACGCGGCAATCTTCGATCCCAGCCGGAAAGTGGGATCGACACCCTCTGCGCCCTCAACCGAGATATCGGCCTGCATGCCGTCGATCTTGGCCGTGCCGCCAAGCTGGTAGCCCTCTTGCGAGGCCGAGAAGGACAATTGCCCCTCGCCAATGCTGCGACCCTGGATGGGTGCGGAGCTGGCAAAGTCGGCCACCGACCCATTGATGACATAGTCGATGTCCATGGCGCGACCGGTGGCTTCGTCGCCAAGGGCGATGGTCGCAACCAGACCCAGATCGACCGTGCCGGTAAGGGTTTCGAGGTCAATCGGCAGCTCGACGCTGGAAAGCATGTCCGGCTGCTGTTGTTCCACCAGCGCGAGCAAGGCAGGAATGGGCGCGTTGAGATCACCCGATATCTCGACGATGCTCTCGCCCGGCACGGAATTGTCCATGACCAGCGCCGGGCTGGTCACCTGGATGACGCCCTTGTCGGTATCAAGCGTGCCCCCGCCCCCGGAAATGGACACTTTTTCGTCGTCCACCCGCAGTCGCGTGTCGCCTGCGATGACTATGGCGGACATTTCGGGCGTTGGCTTTATGCCCACGTTCTTCCCCACGATGTCGATCTGCATGCTGTCCTTGGGGATCGGCACATCCGCGTCGCCGACCGCCAGCGTGCCCACCGGGAACCGGAAGCGCATTCGCGCATCCACGACCTGACCATCGGTGACATTGGCCACGAACCAGTCGCGGCTTTCCCCACCCATGATGTAAGGCCAGAGCCGCTTGAAATCGTCGGCCGTCACACCCTTTCCGGCGATGGTCATGTCGAGCCCGATGCCCGCCTGCAGCATGTCCATGCGCCCGGCCGTTTCGACGACGGCGTCGCCGCGGCGTGCCGTCAGCCGATCGATCCCCAGCGCCCCATAGAGCGGCGTGGACCAACCGGAGAATTCGACGGTGTCAAAGGGAGCCGATGGGGCGGTCATATCATTGGGGTGGATGGCGACGTTACGCGCCGTCAGCGACATGCCGATGGTCGGACCGAAGGTCTGGTCAAGGCCAAGCGCGAAGACTCCGGACACCAGGGCCGTGCTCTGGCCGATGCGAAGCTCTCCCTCCGCCATCCTGAACTGCCCGACATCGGGTTGCCAGGTCACATCGAGGATCGAGCTGGCCACCGGGAAGTAGTCATCGGCAAGGCGCAGGTCGAGGCCGGTCAGGTCCAGCTTGAACTCACCGCCGATCACCTTGCCCTGGTCCGCGGTGAAGGTCACGTCGATGGACAGCGCGCCCGTTCCGCGCATTGCCGCAAGACTGTCCCTGTCGTCGATGAAGGGCAGAAAGGCGGAAAAGTCGAGATTGGTGACGTCGGCACGAAGGCGCCGCGTACCATCGGCGTCGAGCGAGCGCTCCAGAGTGCCGAAGACGGTCTGTCCGCCAATACGCGCACTGAACTCGCCGGTCACTCGAGGCTCACCCGGAACCGGGCCAATTTCGAGGGAGACGTCCTCGAATTGCCGGAAGAGGCCATAGAGTGGATCGGCCATGTCGATGTGACCGTCGCGGACCACCAGGCGGGAGAAGCGCCCCTGCGCCGTCTGCTCCACGAGATCGGCAATCGCCAGTTCGCTGGCTTCGAGATTGTAGATCAGCCAGTCATTGTCCGAGCGCATGGGCGGCACGATGCCGTCATCGAACTCGATGCCTTCCGAAGATATGGCGACGGCGGGAAAGCTTTCGTCGCCTTCCAGGACGCGGACCGTCGTCGGGCCGCCAGCATCGCTTTCCAGGATTTCGAGCGTGCCCGGTCGTGGCCCGTAGAGGTCCTGGATGATCTGAACATGGGGGCCGACAATGGTAATGGTCGTGCCAGGTTGACCGAACAGGGCCCGTGCCGGCGAGAACCCGACCTCGAGGGCCTCCATCAGGATCCGGGCGCCGGACTTGCTGTCGGTAAATTCCACCGGTGAGAAGCGGATGACCGGCCAGACGCCGTTCTCCAGCGCCAAGGCCATGTCGCCCATCTGCAGGTCGGCGGTTTCGGGGACGAAATTCTGGACGAAACTGCGGATGGCCTGCCCGGTGAAGGGTATGCGGATGGGCGTGAACAGCATGACCGCATAGAGGACCAGCACGATGATGCTCGGTATGCCCAGGGCCCAGATCGCAATCCGGCCGAACTTGCGCATTCGCGAGGGCTTGGGCGGCGGCGCCGGTTCTGGTGGAGATGCTGGAATTGCCGCTTCGCTCACTGCCGCCACGCCGATGACGGGCAGGAGCACCAGCGCCCTGCCCCGAATAAGAATCATCCGCCCAAGGCGGTGCATTGGAGGATGATACCGGCTGGAATGTGGCGCCGACACCCTCTATTCAAGAAGCGCACCAGGAACAGCCATGACGCATCTCAAACAAGGCGAGCCAGCGCCCGATTTCTCCCTGGCCCTCGACGACGGCACCACGCTGACGCGGGCGGACCTCAAAGGTCGCCCGGCGGTGTTGTTCTTCTATCCCGAGGACGATTCAGGCGGTTGCGTCGACGAGAATCAGGAATTTTCGGCACTGGCCGCGGAATTCGCGGCCCGCGGCGCCGTTCTGGTCGGCGTTTCCCCCGATACTCTGGAGAGCCACCGCAAGTTCCGAGCAAAGTATGGGCTGACCATTCCACTGGGCGCCGACCCAGACCGCCAGACCATCGAGGCCTTCGGGCTGTGGCAGCTCAAGAAGCTCTATGGCCGGGAGTTCATGGGGCTGGTCAGGACCAGCTTCATCCTTGACGCGGAGGGCCGCGTTGCGCGCATCATCCGCGCCACCAGGATCAAGGGACACGCCGCCAAGATGCTGACGGCGCTCGACGAGGTGCTGGCAGACGGTCGATAGCACCGCATTTTCGGCTTCTTAACCAAACGCGATCACACTCCGATAACCATAGTTGGGCGTGTTTCGGGGGGGGTGGTGTTGCGTCAGTCAGCCAGTTTGGGAAGCCAGGGCGACCAGTCCGGGCGCCACGGAATCCACCCAGCCCTGTTTTACGGCATGTTCGCGCTGCTGCTTGGTGCCAATGCCCTGTCGGCCACTGCGCTATTGATGGCGCCGGACATTGCGCGCCTGCTGGGCGGCCAGAACGAGATGGTGCTCTCGGCCTATGAGGACCGGCTGGCGCAGATGCGGGTCGAGATCGACCGGCTGCATTCACGCAATTATGCCCAGGCTGGTGACATCAACCTGCAGCTCCAGGACCTGTCGCAGCAGCAGGAAGTGCTGCTGGAGCAGCATCAACTGGTGCGGGCGCTGGTGTCCAAGGCAGATCAGCTCGGCATCGCCAGCGTCACCCTGCCCGAGGCGCCGCCGGACGATCTGTCGCTGGTGACGAACCTGTCGGGCAATCCCGACCTGGCCGCCACCGCCGCCAGCGTGACCCGGATGATGGATGAGACCCAGCAGGCGATGAACGGCATCGCCGTGGCGGCCACCCAGCGCACGGACAGCATTGTCAGCGAACTGGGCAGGCTGGGGATCGAGCTCGACCTGCCAGCACCGGAACTGGATGGTGTCGGAGGTCCCTTGCTGGCGCCGACGGATGGTGCTGCGGCCACCTCACCCATGATCGAAGACGCCAATGCGGTGATGGAGGCCCTGCTGCTCTACAAGGCGGCGCGCCAGGGCCTGGAGCTGGCTCCGGTGCATATGCCGATCACCGGCAATTTCCGGCAGAGTTCGGGTTATGGCAATCGCAAGGACCCGTTCACGGGCGGCCGGGCGTTCCACTCCGGGCTCGATTTCGCGGCCCCCACCGGGACCTCGGTCCTCAGCGCGGCGGACGGGGTGGTGAGCTTCGTGGGCGAGCGATCCGGCTATGGCAAGGTGGTCGAGGTGGACCATGGCAATGGCATTTCGACCCGATATGCCCATCTCAGCGGCTATCTGGCGCATGAGGGTCAGCAGGTGAAGACCGGCACGCCCATTGCCAGGGTGGGCTCGACCGGACGCTCGACCGGGCCGCACCTGCATTTCGAGGTGCATCGGGCCGACCAGAGCGTTGATCCCAAGCCTTTTCTGGACGCCGGCAAGCGCATCCTGGCCATGCTCGGCTAGAAAAAACGCCCCGAACGGTGTCGGGGCGTTTCGGGTTCGGCAGGCGCGGGGCGTCAGTCCTCGCTGGTCACATCCGTGGCAACGCCGACGCGCTGGGCCAGGGCCGCTTCCATGAACTCGTCGAGATCGCCATCCAGCACCACGGAGGGCTGGCCGCTTTCGACGCCGGTGCGTAGGTCCTTGACCATCTGGTAGGGCTGCAACACGTAGGAGCGGATCTGGTGGCCCCAGCCGATATCGGTCTTGTTGGCCGCCTGGGCGTTTGCCGCCTCCTCGCGCTTTTGCAGTTCCATCTCGTAGAGACGGGATTTCAGCATGGCCATGGCCGTGGCGCGGTTCTTGTGCTGGCTGCGTTCCTGCTGGCAGGCCACGATGATGCCGGAGGGCACATGGGTGATGCGGATGGCCGAATCCGTGGTGTTCACGTGCTGGCCGCCGGCGCCGGAGGCGCGATAGGTATCGACCTTGAGGTCGCTCTCATTGATCACGATGTCGATCGAGTCATCGATCACCGGATAGACCCAGACGCTGGAAAAGCTGGTGTGGCGACGGGCGGCCGAGTCGTATGGGCTGATGCGGACAAGACGGTGCACGCCGCTTTCGGTCTTGAGCCAGCCATAGGCATTGTGGCCCTTGACCTGAATGGTCGCTGACTTGATCCCGGCTTCTTCGCCGTCATGCATTTCCAGCACGTCGACCTTCATCTTCCGGCGTTCGGCCCAGCGGGTGTACATGCGCAAAAGCATGTTGGCCCAATCCTGGCTCTCGGTGCCACCGGCACCGGAGTGGATTTCGACGTAACAGTCGTTGGCATCGACTTCGCCGGAAAGCAGGGTTTCGATCTGCGTGCGGCGAGCCGTAGCCTTGAGATCGATCAGCGCCTGTTCGGCGTCACGCACGATCTCCTCGTCGCCCTCGGCCTCGCCCAGTTCGATCAGTTCGACATTGTCGCGAATGCCGGCCTCAAGCTCGCGAACGGTCTTGACCGCCACGTCGAGCTCATCGCGCTCGCGCATGGTGACGCGCGCCTTTTCGGGGTCATTCCAGAATTCGGGAGATTCGGTTTGCGCGGTCAGCGCGTCGAGACGGAGTTGAGCTGTATCCCAGTCAAAGATGCCTCCTCAGCAGGGTCAGAACCTGCTCGATTTCGGCGACGGTCTTTTCGATTTCCGTGCGCATTGGTCTTCCTTTTGTGTGGCTGTCGTTTAGCGAAGCGCCGCTCCAGGATCAACCCATGCGGCGCTTGAGCTTGGTGTAGCGCTTGATCGCCGCGTCACGTTTGAGGCGGGAGACCCGCTCAAGAAAGAAGACGCCGTTGACCTGATCGATCTCATGCTGGGCAACGCGTGCGGCAAAGCCGGACAATTCGAGGGTCGCGGGATGCCCCGCCTCATCGTGGAAGGCGATTCTGGCCCTGTCCGGTCTCAGTACATCGACCTCAATTCCCGGCATGGATACGGACCCCTCCTTGCCAGTGACCATGTCTCCAAAGGTCTCGACTATGCGCGGGTTGAAAAGAACCCGGTAGTCGCGGCGTTCGGCCTCATCCAGGCTGATGACGGCGACCGGCGCGACCTGACCGATATGGACCGCTGCCAGACCATAGGCCTGCGCCGCTTGCGCCGCCCGCAGCAGACCAGCGCCCAATTCGCGCAGCGCCTCGTCCACGGGGCACTCCGCAGCGGCGGTGTGAAATCGGCTGTCCGGAAAATAGATGAAGGCAGGTACGGTCGGGTGCAAGCGGGTCATTCCTTTCGGCCATCTTGCAAGTCCTGCCCCCTGCTGGTACGTCGATCAAGGCTGGTCCCGTAGCTCAGCAGGATAGAGCACAGGATTCCTAATCCTGGGGTCGTGGGTTCGAATCCCGCCGGGACCACCATCTAATTTCCTGCCAGCCTTACATTTTCTGTTTTGGTCACTGGGGCGACTAGCCTACTGGGGCGACATTGGGGCGACTTCGGCGGAATCAATGCTCGATAGCAGGATGTCCCTGTGGGCAACCTATCAGCGATTCAGCGGCTCCAATCCTGTGGGCACGTGGCCCGGATCGGTCTCCCCGAAGCGCATCCCGGCCTGCTGATAGAACTGAATCGCCAGCGACGTGGCCTCTGGCGATGCCTTTGCGAGGTGTCCCCAAATCTCACGCCCGTAGATCCGCAACTCGGGATACATGAGCGCCCGTGCCGAGTGCAGCCAGACATGCAGGCCGACGCCGCTCGCCGACCGGTCGCGCTGCAGGGCTTTGATGGAGCGGCCGAGCTCCACAGGGAACATCAAGCGCTGCGGCAACCACGAATCCATTTCGTAGAGATCGATACCGGTCTCAGAATACTTCTGCGCCCAGAACCAAGCCAGAGCGGCGATGCTGTCCAGACCATCCTGGTCTATGCCTCGCAGGCTGTCGATGAAGCGCACTGCCTCCTCACGCTGCGTGTTCTCAGCCTTCTTCGCGAACCATCCGAACATTGGTGCCCCCACTTATGCCGGATGCAGTCTATTCCATTTCTGGGACGTCACCAGCCTGGAACAGAACTTCGCTGTCGCCAAATTCGCCTTCGTCCGGCTTGGCAAGTCGCTTCCAAGCAATCACGCCGGCATGAGCCCGCGACATCAGTTTCGCTCGCTGCACGGCCGCATGCTCGCTGGGCATCTGCTGCGCCTCGAATGCGGGCCGCAGTTCGCCTTCCTCATCGCTCGAAGGCAGCCAGGACGATCAGCGTCGTGCTCTTTGCCACTGGCGGCTGGCCTGTGGATTGCTGTTGAAGTCGCATCGTGAACGCTCCCGTCCTTGCCATTCTCGACCCCCCGAAAGTAGAACAGAACGAGAACACAAAGCAATCAGGATTCGATGAGCAACAGCCCGCCCAGCTCCATGTTCTACCGCCCTCGCCTCGGCGCCGCCGCCGACAAGGGCCTGCTGCTGGTGGCTCGATGCAACTTTTGCCGGCGCGCTCGCGCGTATCTCGCAACCGATCTCCTGCAGATCTATCACCGCGACACCTTCCTCGACGATCTGTTCGATGGCTGCTGCCCGCGGTGCGGCAAGAGCGACTTCTGGCGTGTGCGGCAGCGGTATCCAAGCAACAGCGATGTCGGCATGCTCGTCGTTCGCCGGCTCGCGGGGACGCGGACCACTCACCTATGGCGCGACGAGCTCTACAGTGCGCCAGCGAAAGACGTCTAGACGTCGGCCAGGAACTCGTCGATCGTCATCAGCGTGACGGCGCCATCGCTGGTCTGCTGCGACCGCTCATGCCCGGGGGCACCGAGATCTGCGAGCAGCGCCCTGCACGTGTCCTCGCCGGCGTCCGCACATTCGCCCTCGCGGCGGCTCGCTGGAATCGATTGGAAATACGCCAGCTTCTTCTCAAGCCGCCGGATCAGGGCCTGTCGCTCTCGCTCGGCTTTCCCCGAATTCGGAACACGCATGCTGCCCCCCTGCCCTGACTGGACGATAGCGAGGGCGTAGCGGCGGCGCCAGCCCTACGGTACCTGCGGTCGTGGCACCGGCTCGCCGATTTCGACGACGAGCTGAGGGTCAAAGCCGTGCCGGTTCTCGAGACGATACCCCTTCGGATTCGTCATGATCCGCGTGCGACCGATCGCATAGTCAAAGGACTCATGCACGTGGCCGTGGTACCACAGCGCTGGCTGGTATTTCTCGATCAGCCATTCGAGGTCGCTGACGTACGCGGCTGTCAGCGCGTCGTTCTTGTATCGCTCGCCGATAGACCCGCGCGCCGGGCCATGATGGGTCACCACCACGGTTTCACCGTCAAACGGCTCAGCAAGAACTGACTCAATATATGCCACGCTGCGCTTGTGGATCTCCCGAGCATGGGCAGGGATGAAAGGCCTGCTGCTGCTGTCGACGAGCCTGACGATCCGGTGGTCATTCAAGCCGCTGCGCGCTGTGTACATTGCGGCGTCGCGCAGGATTGGATCGCCGGCGGGATTCCACAAGTCGTAGTCGGTCCACAGTGTCGCTCCCACGAACCTGACGCCTTCGACGGTCCAAGTCATATCATCCAAGACACGCACGTCGCCCCATGCGCTGGCCCTGCCGGCAGCGAGGCGTTCGGACTCGATCGATGACCGGTAGAATTCGTGGTTGCCCAGCACCGACACCACACCGCTGCGCGTATGCGGCGCGACGTTCTCCTGCAGCCACTCGACGTGCTCCCGCCCGCCGCGCGCGATATCACCGGCACACAAAGCAACGTCGACGTCGTCGGGCACACCGAAATGGGCGACGTTGTGGTACTCGACTTCGAGATGCAGGTCGGATAGCAGCCAGATTTTCATGGCTTGATCTCGATGGCTTCGACGACATCAGAGTCATCGCGGAAGTCCAGCTTCGGCTGCAGTTCGAGCCGAGCTTTGATCTGAGGCCACGTCACCGGCGCATAGCCCATGACATCCACTCCCACGTCGATACTCTGCGCCGTCCCCGGGAGATTCCCGTGGCTGTGGCCATAGAGCTGGACGGCGCCCCTTCTCATATTGCGCCAGACGCGCAAGGAGTAATGGCAGAGAACGAGTGTCTGGCCATCGACCGTGGTCTCGGTCAGCTGGTCGATCGAAGCCCACGGCAGCTTCAAAGTCTCGCCCTTGAAATCATGATTCCCGACAACGAGCCTTTTGGTGCCGTTCAACATCTCGAACAGGCGGCGGGTCCACTTCGGCGACGCACGATATGCGAAATCGCCCAGGTGCCAGACCTCGTCGTCAGGCCCGACGACCACGTTCCAGTTCTCGACGAGGCCCATGTCGTGGGCGGTGATATTGTCGTAGGGGCGATGGCACATGCCGATGACGTTGGCATGCCCGAAATGCGTGTCGGCGGTGAAGAAGGTGGTCATCTCGATCTCCCGGTGATGACCAGCTTCTGCCCCGGGGACATGAAAGGCACACGCGAAAACTTTCAGGGCGCGGCCACGCTGTCAGTCTGGGTGACTGACAGCCCATCCCATGCCCGCTGCCGGCGCTCGCTGCGCGGTGCCTTCGACCTGACCTCGTCGTCGAGCGGCGTACAGAGCGTGCGGCCGGGACTGACTTTCCGCAGCCGCAGGTAGGACAGGACGGCAGGACCCGGCTCGCGGCGACCGCTCATCACGTCAGCGAGGCTCTGGCGCGTGATGCCGATCTGCCGAGCGAGAGCAGCATCGCTTCCGGCTTTCCGCGAGGCGGCACGAAGGCGGGTGTCCACGCCGAGTGTATCGAGCATGGCTGGCCCCTGTCGGAGGCTTTCGAGACCACGCAATATCTGCTGGCGCAGTTCGGCAGCGGTCATGATCTCGCCGCCGATCAGCATGCCGGCGTCGTCGGGGTCGACCTCTTCGAAATGGCTGACGAAATGTAGCGCGGCCTGAAGGGCGATGGTGGCGGTGGCGGTCATGCTGCGACCTCATCGAAGAGCCAGCCCTGATTAGCGGGAACGAATGCCCGCTGCTGCGGCCGGAAATTGGCAGCGACAAGAGCAGCTGCGACAGGTGGGCAGACGCTGTTGCCGATCTTGCGCCGCTGCTCCGTTTCGCAGAGGAAGCCGTCCTCGAACGGTGCGGCAAGGATGTAGTCGTCTGGGAATCCCTGCGCCCTTGCCAGCTCGCGCGGCGTTAGCATGCGCATGCCAATGTCGACGATGACACGGTCGCCCAAGGTGACCAGGCCGTCGCCATTCCATGCCCCATATCGTCGCAGGAAGTCGGCGACACGCTGCGCGCTGGCATATTGCTCATGCGACAGCGGCGGCTGGGCGAGCGTGCTGACGACTGGCTCGATCTTGGGAATGCCCGTGATAGTCCGTATCGGCGCGTCGACCGGCGAGCCGACGTCGGTGCCATAGTGCGCTGTCATGAACGGTGCGCACATCGCTTCGACGACACCGAACCTCGGTTCGGTTGTAATCGTCCGAAGCGGCTCGTCAACGGGAGCAGCGCGGTCATTCCGGCCGCCGCTTTCGCCATAGCAACTAGTGATGAAAGGCATCGTGGTCGGGACGACCCTTCCATGGGCGTCGCGAGCGCCTGCAATGGTCAAGAATGGGTCGCGCAGCCCCTGCCCCCGGAAGCCTGAACCGCTGTGATTGCAGGTTACGATGAATGGATCGGCGGCTTCGAGCACATAGCGCCGCACGCCGGCGGCGATGCGTGCCATCGTGTTGTCGGCCAAGGGTCGAATGATGCGCCGGCCGGTGGACTTGGTGTAGACTTTGGCGTCGTTCTTGCTCATGAGGATAGATGGGCAAGGAAGGTCCCAGTCTATGATCTCGGCCGCAGTCACCCACGGCATGCGCTTGCCATTGCGGACACCGGGCGAATTCGGAGCGCCGTGCGTCGGCGACGGCCAGACAATCTTCTCGCCGTCGCGCCGCATGATGATGTAGAGCCGCTTGCGAATCGTAGGTGCCCCGAAGTCGCAGGCTCTCAGGACGCGCCACTCTACACGGTACCCAGCCTTCTTGAAGCGTCCGATCCACTGCTGAAAAGTCTCACCAATCCGCTCTGGGTCCGGGATCTCTTTCCCCTTCGGACCCATGATCAGCGGGCCCCAGCCGAGAAACTCTTCGACATTCTCGAGGAAGATCATTCGGGGCTGCACTTGCTCGGCCCAATGGGCGATGCTCCACGCTAGCCCGCGGATCTTCTTAGACACGGGGGTGCTCCCCTTCGCACGGCTGAAATGCCTGCAATCAGGGGACGTCCAGAGCAGACCCACGGGCCGGCCGGCCGTTGTCGAGAGCGGGTCCACAGTCCAAATGTCCGACTCCATGTGCAGCGTACCCGGGTGGTTCGCGGCGTGCATCGCCAAGGCCGGGCCGTTGTGATTGATCGCGATATCCACGATCGGGTCGCCGTGGCCCATGGCCTCAAGGGCTAACTCGATGCCGGTGCTGGCACCGCCACCACCGGCAAAGCTATCGATAATAATCTCTGACTGCATGCATTCACTCACTCGAATCGATGTCGTTGACATGATTGTCGAATCAGCGGTGCAATTCAGGCGAGCGGTTTCGAAATCGAGATTAACAGCCGTTAACTCTGTCATATCGCGAAGCCTTCCAGAGCGGTGATATCGGCCGGGGCCAGAATGGTGGACTTCGGCATGTGGCGAACGGTGGCCCACGTGTTCTTGAGCGCCATCGTCGTCGTGTAGGGCTCGTTCGCTTCCATCGCGTCGATGCAGTCGAGGATCAACTGCTGGCAAGACCCGACGTCGTCGAACCCGGCGATGGCGAACTTCTCCAGCCTGCCGCTCAGCTTGGTCTCCGGGGCGCGATCGACGATCGCATCGAGCAGGACCTTAATCTGCGGACCGAACTCAGCGATCTCGCGCAGCCGGGCGCGCTCTCGCCTGCCCAACCCTCCCTTCCAGAGCTTGGCGGCGACAAGGGCTTCGCCTTCGTCGACATGCCCCCGGACACGAAGTGACCGCTCATTCCGGTGCCCGCCGATGATTTCGAACTGGCGCTCCGTTTCCAGCAGCCGCCAGATTTGGCCCCCGAGGACGCGCTCGACGATGCCATGCTCCAGCGCCCATCCGAGGCTTTCGCCAACGCGCAGCGCGCAGAATTGCTCGCTCCAATCAGGATGCTGCTCGGACATATGCGCGATCAACTCGGAACTGGTGCGCTCGCGGCGGTCGCCGAATCCAGCGAGGATCTCGCGGTTGCGGATGGCATCCGCACACGCACCAAGGTCATAGCGGTCGTGGCCGCGGCGCGAGGCAAAGTCGAGGACCGTCAGGACATCGTGGGCATGAAGCGGTTTGCCGGCGAGGAAGATCATAGCCATCACGCTGCCTCCTCATTGCCGAACTGCTGCTCGAACAGCAGGCCCCTGGTGTTGGCGGCAGACATGATGCGGTCGCCAAGGTTGTCGCTGCCAAGGATCTCGCGGATGAGATAGTAGGCCCGCCCGGGCGTCATGGGCTGCTGGGCCAACCGGACGAGGTCGAGGATCAGGTGTGATAGCGGACGGACGTAGCCGCGATCGTCGTGGATACGGATGCCGGCGCGCTGATCGAGCAAGTGCGGCTCATCGAAGATGCACATCCACACGGCGCGCATCACGGAACCGCAGAACTCGCCCCTGTGCATCGGGTTAACGTCGAAGAGCCGGCTGCGGATCTCGTTCCAGCGCTCATCGTGCTTTCCGAGATCGTAGCTGCCGTCAGCGCGGCGGCGAATGGCGATGTGGTTACGAGAATTCATGGTGTCCCTCCTAGGACGATAGCTGTGACGAACATCGCCGCTGTGATCAGCCCCGCCGCCGCGGCGATACGGGGGGCGATGCCGGTCATGTGGAACGGCTCCAAGCCACGATGGCGCTGGCGACAAGGACACCGATGGCGGTGTTGCCGATGCCGAAGCAGAAGGCGCTGGCGATGAGCATGCCGGCGACGGCGATATAGGCGGCGGTGATGATGATGTTGGGCCGGGTCATTGGGCACCGCCGCGCAGCTTAGCCAGCAGCGCTTTCGCACTAGCATCGATGACCGCCTGATCTTCGATGTGGCGCTCATTCAGCACGCGCTCGCGGATACGACCAGCGATCCTGCCGGACATGTTCTGAGCAGCGGGAGGGCGTTGGACGGAGACGCCGTATGTTTCAACAGGCATGAACAAGAAGGTTCCGCCTCGGAATTCGATCTCGACGTACTTTCGCTCCGAGAAGAAGTATTCCTTGCCGATCCTGACGACCCGAACTTCTTGCCAGTTGTTCAAGATTTCGAGGCCGATCTGATCGGCAGCAGAAACCTGCTTCGGCGGCAGACGGAGAAGTTTGCGGAGAAAGCTCATTTCATGAACTCCCAATCCACTGGCAGCGGGTAGTAATCGGCGAGGCGCTCGGTCTGGTTGCGGTAGTGCTCGACGAACAGCCGACCAACAGAGATCGCACGGTCACGATCAATACTGAGCATCGCCGCGCACCAATGCCCTTTCGAGGAGACCTCAGGCCCCCAGCCGAGGCCATTGAGGGCCTCAGCGCGATCTCCGTCGAGGCGCGTCATGGTGCGAATGACATGCTCGACATGATGCGCCGGCCAATCGACACCGCCCTCGACCTTGAGCGCGTCCATTTCGATCAGCTTGATCTTGGTCTTGCGGATCAATGCGGAAAGCTGCCGGCCCTCATGGGCGGTCAGGGGGCGCTCGATGGCGACGAGGCCGCGGACCCTCTTCTTGTCGGCGACGAAGGCACCCCAAGTATCGAGCATGTCCTGCGCCTCGGTGCGGATCTCCTCGGGGGTGCGGGGGATGAAAGTGCGACGCGGACGGTCGCCGAGATCGAGAACGGTCTGCATCACGCATACTCCTCGCGGAAAAAGGTCTTGGTGCCGATCGCGTGCCCCGGCGGGCAGCGGGTGATCCTGCCGGCGGCGATGGCTTCATCAGCCAAGCGGCGCATCTCGTCGCGATCACGCTGGCTCAGAGGGCGCTGCTTGCCGAACAGACCCTTCATGGATTCGCGAATGGCTTTGTCCTTCGGCCGCGGCTGGGGCACCCGCACATGCAGTGCGATGCCGTGCCGATCGCAGAAAGACCGGATGGTGCCATCGTTGCAGCCCAGTTCCCGGGCGATCCCCCAGGCACTGACATTCATCGCTGCCAAGGCTTCGATCCGGTCGCGCTGGCCTTCGAGACGGGCGCGGACGTCATTGCCGCCGATCTTGATGCCGGCGCGGGCAAAAGCCCCGGCGATAACGCCCTTGGTTGTGCCGAGGTCTATCGCGACTTCGGCCATGCTGCGGTGATCGGGGCGCTTCATTTCGAGCCGCAGCTCTTCGATCTGGTCGCGAGTGAGGGCCATCAGTTGGCTCCTTTCCATGCGCGGTCGAGCTCGGTCGCAGCGCGGTCGACGCGGTTCAATTCCGGCGTATGATCGCTGGCGGCGAGCTCGCCGAGCCAGTCGTGGATCATGCGATCGACGCCCTCGGCCTCTTTCGCCTGGTCGATTTCGCGCAGGCGAAAGAGGCCGAGGGCCATCGAACGGTCGCCGGCGTTGTGCCGGGCTACCCAATACGGCTCGTCAACAAGGGTGGCAGGCGCCATCATTTCGAGCCCCCGAGGCCGTGGCCGGGCCGCAGGCCAAAGACGTAATCCGGGAAGCCGCACCGGCCCGGTCGGCGAGTACGCTTGAGATGGCGCCCTTCGCGGATGTCGGCGACGGAGAGGCCCTTTTTCTTCACTGCGACGTGGACTGCAGAAGTAGTGACACCGGACTCGGCGGCAATGTCGCGGGGATGCTCGCCAGCTTCGATGCGGCGCACGATCTCGGCGAGAGGCGGCAACTTGCGCGCCGCGCCACGACGGCCGTAACTGAGCCCATGGTGGGCCAGCAGGTCATACACTTGCCTCCGGCCGAGGCCGGTGATGCCGACGAGATCTTTGTGGGTGGCACCGGCGGCGATGCGGTCGGCAAGGAAGGCCTTGGTGATCTTTTCCATCAGCGTGCCCTCCTCGATGCCAGGCGCAGCCGGGCGATGCCTTCTGGAGAGCTGTCGTTGACCGCTGGCGTGGCCGCGATCGTGGTCATCATGTCGTAGGCGTCGATGATGTCGCCGAGTCCCGGATACTCGACGTCGGGGCGGCGGCTGGCGCGGAAGAGCAACTTCGCAAGCGTCATGGGCGCAGTCTCTTTGGTCTGCCACCCGAATTGCTGGCGCATGCCTTCTTCCAGCAGCTCGATCGCGCACTGCAGCGCGTCCCTGTGAATGGTGATGAGGTCGGCTGCAGCCTTTTCCAAGGCGAGCGATTCCGTGGCGCCTGAAGGCGCATTTTTCGCGTTTGTCATTGTGGTCTTTCCGATGTCAGTCTGTGCTGTGCAAAACAGGTTCAGGTCTTGACTGCATGATTCGATGCTCGCCTAGCTTTCGAGAAACTCAAAGGTTAATTTTGATCAAATGTCGAAGAAACCGCCGGAAAGGTCCTGATTTCGCTCTGAAATGGTGTCAACAATTTTGATCACATTCATATGGGAGAGGGCCTGTCGGGCTGGTGTGGCAGATTTGCCACGCGCCGATCACAAAGTTGCGAGGGGTGGTTTCTTGCTGGCCTCGATGCCATCTTTCGGCATCGAAAACGGAGGCTTTGATGCTGAAACAGATACTGAGATCGATTCGCGCCATGCTCGCCGCCCTGCCCCGATTCGTGACCGAACGATTCTTCGATGGGGTGCGGTGGATCAGCCGGCTGGTGGCGATGCCGGCACCGGTGCTGGAGCCGGATGTCGATCCGGCAGGCACAGCGGCTGACACCGGTGATGCCGAGCACATCGCCGCCTTGAGGACCGTCGCCAGCCATTTCGCTGCCGGCAGCAATCCCCCGGCCGATGCCGTCCAGCGCCTGCGCGAGGCTGATCTGGAATGGCTGATGGCCCTGCCTAGGCCGATGCTGTGTCGAGTCGCCGTGGCGAGCGATGTGGCTTTGGCGGCTCATATCAGGAGACAGCGTCCAATGCCGGGGCTACTTGCTCATGACCCGGCGGCGGTGGCTGACTACCAGAGATCGGTCAGGATGGAGCGAGCGCGGCGGGACGATACCGAAGCCAAGCTCGATTTCATCGCCGCATAAGAGAAGGGGCCCTCGCGGGCCCCTTTCGATTCCATGCTATCAGCGATCAGTGCTTGGCGAGATAGGCGGCGATGCGCTGCTGATGCCGCCCTGCCCGCTCCGCGATCAGCTGGCCGTTCTCGCGCTCAAGCTGCTGGATGCGGCGGCGTAGGCGATTGATCTCGGCATCACGACCGGCGACGACTGCCTGCGCTGCGCGCTGGTCCTGCCGGATGCGGCTGGCAAAGCCCATCGCGAGACCCATTTCGGTATCGGTGATATGCATGCGCGCCCTCCTTGGTTGAGATGGTGATAGCACCATTCTCCTGGTGAAGTCCGGAGGGCATCGGCGGCATTTTATCCATCGGCCTCACGGGCCTTTGCCGGATCCGTGACGATGTGCTTCCGCTCATCGTATTCAGCCTTCGCCTTCATGGCTTCATTCAGCTCGCGCAGCGACGGCACTGCTCGCAGCTTGGACATGCTGATCTCGACATATGACCATGCCCGCCCCCTGCCCCTCTCGGGCACTGCAGGGCGAGCGTCGACGACTTGCCCATCGATCGCCGTCCAAAGGTCTTTGACGGCGGGCGCAATGAGCTGCTCATGGATTCGAGACAGGCTCGTCCACTGAAAGGTCCCTTCGGATTTGGTGGTGCGCTTGATGGCGGCACGTTGGGCATAGGGGCCAAAGATGGCCACGGCATCCATGTCGGTCAGGCGCAGGCGAAAGTCCTCGTTGCTGCCTGACTGCCTCTCGATGGCCAGCCTGAGCCACAGCAGGATGCCAGGCACAGTGGTCAGCTTCACCAGCTCGCCGGTGTCCAAGCTGACCTTCTGGCCGCGCCATTGCAGGCGGCTGATCTCGTCCATGAATTCCGGCGATATCGTCCCGCTGATGATGCCGGCAAGGCGCTTCTGGACGCCGGGTGTGTATTCGATGGAATCGAATGCCGGGACAGCGACGCCGTCCACAGCGAGGGTCGAGGACCGCAGGCGCTCGAGTAAGCGGTCGGCGTTATCGAGGCGCAGGCCGGCCAACTGCTCGAGCTCGGGCTTCGTGATGCTGAATGAGCTGCCGTTGCCAGCGCGGCTGATCAGCACCAGCGCAGCACGATAAGCCGGCGCGGTCAGGCCGGTCAGCATGCGGCCTGAGGCAAGGGCAAGAGGCACAGAGACGGCGATGCTTGGCATATCCATTTACCCGCGTTTTACGTCCACTATTAAGATATGCAGAGCCGATGAAATAAGCAAGAGCCGCTGAAGTTTCATAAAGTTCGGGTTGCTATATAGAGATCTTACTTATAGATAGCTTACAGACGCACGCACGCGCGCGAGGGCAGCGTTGGCTCTGGTGGCCCGCTGGGCCACCATTCGCACTCGGGTGAGCAGGGCTATCGTTGCATCATGATAGCGCGCCTCTCCGAGGCGCAGGGCACTACGCCGACAGCCGAGTTGATTCTGATTTTAAGATGGGCCGATCCCCGCTACGCGGGGGAAGTGATGGCATTGCGCTGACTATGTCGATGATACGCTAGCGCTGCTGCCTCAGCACCCTGCCCTTCATGAGCGTAGCGGGACGGCCTTAGCTCACCTGCCGCCGGTGGCCGGACACGTCCGTGGACATTGCCGTTGTGCCTTGCTGCGGCGGTGGACATTTTCGCCTCATCGAATCGGAGGGCAGCACATGCCACGCACAATCGCCGAGATCCGTCGCCATGACCGCGAGCGCAAGCGGGCGCAGCGCGCCGCTGCGGCTGCCGCCGGCATTCCCAACAGCGCCCAGGTGCACAACGCCATCGTCGAGGCGGTCAGCTACGCAGCGAGCGCTGGTGTCAACATTGAAGCAGCTCGATCTGGTGGGGAGCCCGCGATCACGATGTCAGCGATCCTGAGCGCAGCTCACCGCGTTCTCGTCGACCGCCTTGGCTTCGATGCCGATGCCAGTCGTGCGGCGCTGCTCAAGGCGTTGGCGCCGCGGCCAGAACATCGCTGGCCGTCTTTCGTGCCGTCGCATGCAGCGATGCCGACCACCCGCCACGATGCCTAGGATCAATTTTGCGGGCATGAAAGGTGCGAGATCGACCCGTGCCCCATCGGCGGCGGTTTGACCCTGCCAGCGTCGATCCTGGGACGCGTCCGACATGGAATTCACGACAGCCCCGTTACTCCCTCAGGACACGTCCACGGAGGTAACAGAAATATCGAAGATCGCGGGGCCTCTTGTCGCATGCTGCTGCCCAGCGTATATTCCTGACTGTCCGCGATCGTCAGTCGCAGAATTCGAGGGCCAGTGTTTCCAGCGCTGGCCCTCACCTATTTCCCGACATCGATATCGGCATGGTTGGATACAACGGCGTCCCCCACCTTCCCCCTGCCGTCCACCGGGCAGTCGCCGCAATACGGTGTTGATAGTCGCCGGCGCGACGAACACCGCCGTCGATCTGGTACTTGAGGTACTGCGACTGCATCGACCGGACGAAGACCGTGAATTCGATGTCGTCCTGCCTTGTGCCTGACTTGTAGATCCAGATGCCGCGCTTGGTGAAGTCGACAGGCATGTCGAGATCGCGCTCGAGCTCCGCTGTCAACTCCTGCCGCACCTTATCTGCGGCGGCCTCCAACCCTGCCGAAATAGCCGGGCGTACGGTCGTGTCGATGTACGCCGCAGCTTCGGCGGCGAACTGGCTGCTGTCATAGTCTAGATCGATCCTCATGAGCGCAGCCTCGCCCGCGCCCATGCATCCGGCAATGCCGATCAGCCAGTTGCGGCACCGGGCAAGTAATCTCCGCGACCTAGCCTGATCTCGAACTCCGACCGCGGAATTTCGGCATCCATCTCGCGATGCAGCCTGCTGACCTCAGCCTCGAGCGCAGCTTGATCGTCGCGATTGACGTCGCGCTTGTCGGCTGGCTTCCGCTTCGCAACCGGTGCCGCCAGCCGTGCTGGTTTCTCGACGAGATCTTGAGGCAGTTCGCCGTGACGCTCGCTCAGCGCAAGCCAGGCGTCAACAGGATCGCCGTCGATCCAGCCCGCCAGTATCAGCGCGCGGCGCCGGCGACCAGGTGCGGATGCAAGCTCATAACCCACGCTTTGGAACGCACCGGCGAACCGCTCTAGGAAGCGCTTGTCGCTGGGCAGTGTCGCCTTGATCATCGTTTCTAGATCGCTTCCCTGCAGGATATCCTGTGACCCCGGAATGCGCGGGGTGACATTGTCAGCCAGCACCCCGCCGCCGAGACGAACAAGCTCTGCCATCGGCGAGATCTTGATCATCGACTGCATCTCAACAAGCTCGTCGACGACTATGCCCGCGGGCAGGATCTTGCCGACAGCCAGCCAAACAGGTGGCGGTAGATCATCGTCGACGCCGCGATACACCGGGCGCAAGCGACCCACGAATTGCCGGATCTCTTCCTCGCGCCAAGACTCCTCAAGCTCCGTGGCCCACATACGGTGCGTGGCCTTCAGTTGGCCATCGGGCCAGCGCTCCTCTCGCTTGGGCATCTCCGGCACAAGATGCTCGACGTCCTGCCCGGATCGCATGGCGATCGTGCGCCACCCTTGCTTGCGGAAGAGCACCTTGCCCTCTTGCGTGATACCGGTGCCGAGGGCGTCGTAGGGCTCTTCGGGCTCGTCGTCGTCGAATGTCAGTGCAGCGACATAGCCATCAACGATCGAGATTGGCTGCTCGGAGCGACCGATGCTGATCGCCGCGACATGGCCCTTGGCGAAGTCGAGACCGCGCAATGCGCCGTAGTGCACGAAATCGATGTTTGGTGGCGGCACCCAGCCGCCGCCGGTCAGGACCTCGCGAACGGCGATGGTGGTGCCGACAAGGACGCGGCCATGACCGTAGAGGACAGCCGTGGTGGTGATGAGGCGGCGGGCTTCGGAAATCGTCTGCGCGATGGCTTTGATCTCGTCGGGCGCGGAATCGGGCCGTGGGACGAAGGCCGAGTTCGCCCAGGTGCGCTCGATCATTGCCACGCACCTCACATGCAACGGCGCGGCGACGTCGCGGACCTCGGGCTTGTACCCGAAGGTCTTTTCTATGATGCGCCCGTTGGCGCTGGCGTCGAGGAGCAACATGGGAATGCCCGACCAATTCGGACCGCGGCGCCAGCTCAGGCGCACATGGGGCGTCCACTCGACGCGCTTGCCCTCCTCGGTCTCCTTCGTCTCCCAGTCCATGACCATTTGCCACCTGGCATCGCGCTTGCCCTTGGCTGTGCCGGCGCGCGTCCATTCGATGCGCTCGCGGACAGTCTTCCAGAAGCGGATCTCGGCGATGAGATGACGGCCCACTGGCTCCTCGGAAAGCGTGACCACCTGCATGGCGGTCAGGTCGGGGCGCACCTTGCGGTCGAGCATGTGGCTGCGATCGCAGACAGAGATCGCCGACATCAGCAGCGTATAGCACCGGTCGTGCTTCATCAGCTCGGCGGCGACATCGAGACCGTCGAGAAGCCATTTCGTGACGATGCCACAAAGCTCTTCGCGGTCCTGCACCATCGATTCCGCGATCTGTTCGTCGCTGGCGCCGGGGTTGAGCTTGCGGTCGAGCTTCGTCACGTAGGGCTTCTGACGGGGTGCGTTCAGCGTGGAGACTGGGAACCGCGTCTGCTGCAGGAGCTGATAGGTGGTGCTCTCGTCGATGATTACAGCCCGGGGATTCTTGAGCTCCTTCGGCAGCGAATTCAGCGTGAGGTATGCATGGGCGACGATGACGACGTCGGCCGTCTCCAGTTCGTTGAATTGCCGATAGTACTCGCACTCACCACGCTCGCGGAACGGGCACTGAATAGTCTTGTAAGGCAGCTTCTTGCCTTCTTTCCAAGATTCGCGGGCGTCACGGGCATCGCCATCCTCGACGCGTGCTTCGCACAGACCAGTCGAGCGAATGCCCTTGTCCGACAGTGCTCGCATCTCCGCGCTGCGCTGGCAGCCGCTGGCCTCGCGCCCGCGGAAGCGGGCGATCTTGACGCCGGCCTTCTTCCCCTCGGCGATGAGCTCGACGACCTCTGCTTCGGTCATGCCGGGCACGATCATGCCGTTGCGCTCGGCCATGGCGATGGCTTCGTCGGCATTGGCGTGGGTCGGCAGCACCAGCAATATGGGGCCGTCGCCCGGCTGGCGCGGGTGCTCATGACAGAAGTCAGCCAGTGAAACGATGACCGAAACGGTCTTGCCGGCACCGGTAGGGGCGCGCAGCACCCACGGCGCTTGAGGCTCCTTCGTCTCCTGCTGCAGGTAGACCGAGACCGATTCCATCAGCCAGGCACCGATGTGACCACGAACGCCCGACGACACGACATCGCCTGTGGCCTTGCGCTGCGCCTGCGTATCGATCAGGGCCCTAGCCGCATAGTCGCGAAAAACCTCCTCGGCCTTCTTCTTGACGATGGTAGTCTTCGCCCGCGGCTGGATGTCGGAGAATGCCGCAACGGGGCATGTGTCCACCGGCAGCCAGTCCAGCGACCCGTCCTCCGGGCGTTCAGATCGAACGCGCTGGGGTGTCGGGCGTCGGCCATCCGATGCGACCTTCCAAGGCACGGTGGCCTTGTGATAGCCATCGCCGCGCTCGAAGCTGGCGATGGACGCTTTCCACTTCTCGACCGCACGCTTGAGCTTGGTGACAACGGCCCGCTCGACCGCCGACTCCGAGCTGAGGGCTTTGTTCTCGCGACGCACGCTGAGGAGCTTGCGCTTCGCGAGGGAAATCAATCCCTCTTCTATGTTTTGAACCCCTAGACGGTCGAGGTCGTGGGCATTCGCCCCACATGCCGCCCAGACCTGATCCGTCAGCCACTGCTCTGCGCCATCGACGACGTTGCCATTCTCGTCCACCGTCCAGTCGCCACTGCCAGCGCTGGGAATCCACAGGCGCCTGCCGTGATGGTCTCTCTTCTCGCTGAAATCGGTGATCGTCGCCTTGCCACCGAATGGATTCGACGAGGCGCCGGCTCTGGTCTTGATGATGGGGCGAAGTGCCTGGACGGCATTCACGAAGTCCCTCATCATCGCCTTGGTGACAATGGGCGCATGCTCGGGCCCCGCGGCTGCAGGATGCAAAGTTCCAGTCGACCAGTCGAAGTCGCGGCCTGTCTTGTGGTGCACGCCGTAAGCAGTAATGATCGCGCCTTCGCCAAGATATTCGACGATATTAAGCGGCTTCCCTTCGTCGTCGAGGTCCGGATTGCCATCGGCATCGCCGAGAACCATCGTTTCCTTCTTCAGCGCCAGATCCTCCTCACCCTCTACTCGATAGATGAGCATGAGCTTTGGGGCGCTGCCGATGCGGACGAATGGCGTGGCGCCAAGATGCTTGAATGCAAGTTGCTTGATGGCCTCGGCCACTTCCGGCGTACGGCAGTCGATGTCCCAAGCTCTGGCGTTGCCGCTGGCGGCGCAGCACTGAATTGCAAGGTTCGCCTCGAGCAGTTCGTGGAGCTGCACGAACTGGCGCAAGGTCATGAGCCGATCGCGCCATTTCGCCGGATAGAATTGCTCCCAGAAGACCTTCGACCCGCCCTTCGACTCGTACGAATACGGAATGCGCGACGGCTTGCGGGCCTCGCCGCCGTCTGGAGCACCCCACGTTCCCGGTCGATCCTGCGGCAAGATTGACCAGCCATGGTGCAGGCAGGCACCGCCTAGGTGCTGGACAGTATAGAGATGAGAGTACGGCCCGTCCGGCTCGACGCCCCAGTTCGCGATCACCTTGGCATTGTTGTCGACGTAGATCTGCTTAATCTCGTCGTCCGTCAGCGCCCACGCCGTCACCAACTTGGGATTCGTATAGCGATGCGTGGCGAGGATCTTGAGCTGTTCAAGCGAGCGGTTCGCCGGGTCGCGCCATGATGGCTGTCCCTGCCCTGCCCGGCTTGTCGGCCGGTTCAGCGCAGCAAGGGGTGAGATATTCATTGTTCGTCCGTGGTGTCGATGTCAGTCGGCGTTTCCAGCGCCACGCATAGGATCACCTGGTATCTCGAAATCCGCAATAAGAAATCGTATAGTCTCTGTAAGTTTCTATTCGACAATTTTTTGTCGCATAGGTTTTATTGAACAGCGTTCAGTAAAACATGACTGCTTTATCGATCCATCACCTTTTACGGATTTGTTAGCCACTGCTTGATATTTTCATCGATTCGTAGCACGATTTCATTGCACACTTGTCGAATCGCGCCTGAGTTCTAAAGATGTACCCAATACAGCCGGACAAGCATCGCAGTCATCGAGAGCGGAAATTCCGCGATCAACTGATGTCGGCTGTTCACAAAGTGGCCTATTCCGAGACATCATCGTCTCCGACCGCCCCTTGCTGACGGTCGTTCGCACCCGTATTGTGCGCGGCGAGATTGACGGCATCTCGCTCTCAAGGGCACTGCTGATCGCCGACGCCGTGAGTCTCGATCTCAATGAAGACCTCGTCGCCAATCCCACACCGCCCGCACCTAAGCCTGGACCTCCCGGTCCGGCTGCCGCCCGTATGGTGAGATCGACCTGGACTTTGCCCAACCGATGCCGGGAGCCAAGGTTCCAGACATGCTGCGAACGATGTGGTTCACATTCGCCACACGATAGGACGGCGACACGACGCGATAACCTTCACTTATCGCGTAGTGAAGGTCTAGCAGCCGATGCTCGATACAAGGAAATTGAAGCTTGCGTCTCCAAGCTTCACATATAGTACGTATTCGTCACGACATCCCGCAGCACCTCACTAGAGGAACGGAGGCGCGTTTCGAATATTCTGGCCCTGCACGATCACGTTGCACCATTTCCGGGCTCTGGTGACTGCGTTGTAAAGCAGACGTCTCTTTTGTTCGGCGCTCCCCGCGACGGTGTGAGGCCATACCACGACCACGCCGTCGAATTCCCTGTTCTTGGCCTGATGAACGGTCATTGCGGTGAAGCGACTTGATTGGTTGCCGCCATACTGGCGCTGCATTGTCACGAAACGTCCGATCATCGTTTCGATCTCGACGCGTGTAAAATCTGTCCGACCGGCAGCGTGAACCTGCCTATTTACCCATATCATCGTCTGTTGAACTGGCCCGATCCGGGGCAAGAGATGCAAAGCCGCAAGAGCTGTGGCTCCTGAGGCCTCCGTGTCCATATCTAGCGTGGCAGTGATGGCGTGCGTCTCATCACTATCGGACCCTTCCCAGGCAATCGGGTACGGCCCGTTCCCTTGATTGGACGTGGTGGTGCCGACGCGATCCACGACCTGCTGGGCGAATCCTCCTGTCCTCGAAGGCGTGATGATGGCGATATCATTCGTTCCAGGATGCCAACCGATCGCATTGGACATCATGGTGGCGGCTAGTGGTACGCTCTGACCAACCATGACCCTGAAATGCTGGCCTGCGTCCACAGGCGCCTGCCCACCTCGAATGGCTGTCGCAGCGTTCAGCAACCCGGCCACGTTCGTGCGATAGACCTGAGTGAGAACCTGCGGTTGCGTTGCAGCCTGTATCCAGCCGACAAATGGGTTCGGATTGAGGGCAGCATCGAGGCATTGGAATTCGTCGGCCGCCACCAGGAGATCGGTCGTCTCCGCAAGGGCAGTGAGCATTCTGAGTCTCTGTGAATGGAGGTCTTGGCCCTCGTCAACCAGTATGACTGGGAAGCTCTTGGCGACCCAAGAACTGACTGCTGGCTGCTCTAGTAAGAGACCAGCGGCATTGCACACCTGATCGAATTGCTCTTCGGTCAGGTTGGGGATGCCCAGCGTCAAAGCGAGCCCACGCCAGCGCCGTACCAACCGCCATGCAAACCCGTCGATCGTACTGCAGTCTACTCTTCCCCTCAGGCCGGCAACTTTGGCGAGGCGGTCGACAAGTCGTCGCCTGGCGCCATGCATGAAGGTCAGGGCGAGCACGCGCTGGCCCTCCTTCAAAGGCGTGGCGACAATTCTCTCCGCCAGCAACTCCATCAACCTGAAGGTCTTGCCGCAGCCGGCTGCGCCTTCGAGCGCCGTGAGAGTCAAGGCTGGAACACTTTGATGGAGGGCTGGGCAGGGTCGGCAACGAAAAGAGGATTTGCCTCACCCCGCAAGGCGGCGGTGAGGCCATTGAGCAAGGTCGCGGCCCTGGTTCGACATAGAGCGCTCGCCCCGATGGCGTCGATGATTGCCTCATATGAGGACGTGTCCTTCTTGATGCCGCCGGCGCTTCGATCCTCCGACTTCAGGCGAGAGACCAATTGCGCGACCGACGTCGCCGCTGGAAGAATCAAGATGGCTCCGAGGCAGGCGTTCGCGTCGGCATCGACAATCCAGCCGATGACGTCCTCCATGGTCCATCCGTCCGGCCATCTGATGATGGTGAAGGCGTCGGATATTCCAATTTCGACCAACGCGTTGGAATAGCCAACACCGGCCGGGTCGCCGTCCACCAGCGCAGCGAGGCGCGGATGCAACGGCGACAATGCCTGTGCGCTGGCAACCACGGCGCCGTCATGGGTGGGAACCACGCCCACGAAGGAGTCGAAGGTGCGGTCTTCGGCCAGCGCCCAGCCTTGATGCAGATCGACAGCCCGGACCAGCAGTCCCAGCCATTCGAAATCGGTGCGTCCCTCTGGGATCAACACGTATTGGTGCATGAGCGCTGCGATCGTCTCAACACGATTGACTTGGAAGAGCTTGCGGACGCTGTTCGGCGTTGCCGCCGGCAGCGTCGATCTCAGCAACGGCACTGAGGAAAGAACGCCGCTATCGTTGCGCAGGACGGAGACGCCCTTCGGGTCGGCCAGGGCCGCGACGATGGGAGAGTGTGTGGTGACGAACGTCTGGGAGGACAATGCCTGGATACGATTTACCAGTCGACGCTGGAGAGCCGGTGGTACGTGAAGTTCCGGCTCCTCCAGCGCCATCCAGAAACCTTTGTGCGCCTCGCTTCGCATGCGGCCGAATTGCAGGAGCAGCATCAGGTGCTGTAAGGAAAGCAAACCGCTGCCATGGCGGCGAGCAGGGAGAGCGACCGTGTCGTTCCCTTGGGCATAATGCGGCACCACAGCCTCTAGTAAGCCATCGCTGTCGGTCGGAGTGACTCGCAGGCGGAGCGCAGGGGACGTGTGGAGGAACCCCTTCAACTCGTCGTTCAAGCGGGCGACGATCGGAGAGAGATTGGCGTCCTCCTCGAGCTTGGCGTCAGGGTTTCGAAGACGGTCCCGCTCTTGTAGAACCGATGCCGACGGCTGCCCACCGCCAGTGGCCACCACACGACGAAACAGCTCCGATCCGAACGATAGCGTGCGGTCCCAAGTCCTTGAGGCCGGCACCAAGAACAGGCCGATGTCCCGGATCAATTGGGCAGGGAATGGTGTGATCGCTTCGTCGGTGAATACGTCGCCCACGGTATCATCATCATGGAAGTATCGAGCGGTCTCCACTTCAAGGGACGGGCGGTCGAAGCGAGCGACGAAGGCGACTTGGCACGCGAGCTGCCAATTGGGGTTGGTACGCTGCGGATGCACTTCCGAAGTGTCAGGATTCCACCACTTCGGTATCCCTCTCCCATCTCGGAACCAGTCGAGGTGTTGGGCGGGATCATCACCCTCGAAGCCGATCACCGTGGCGACCAAGCGAATGCGGTTCTCCGGTTGTGGGTCGCTGCCGAAGAAGTCGTGCTCGGTAAGGGAACGTACCATTCGATCGCGCCCGAACAGAAGCGCCATCGCCTCCAGCACAGTTGTTTTCCCAGCGTTATTGGCGCCGATCAGGACTGCATGGTCAGCAAAATGTACAAGGCCTTCTCGGATGCCACGGAAATTCTCGATCCTTAGGCTAGCAATTCTCATATCATCCCCCACAGCGGGTGAATCGATACCTGAATCTTCCAAGTTCTCGCAGCAATAACTGTAAGATAAAGGCAGTGAGCTACTATAGCCTTCCGACCGGCCATCACGCACCGTTCCTTTTCAGGGCCGCTTCTTCGGCCTGAAAGCCGAAAGCTGACCCTCAGCTTACGGCCCCTGCCCTGCCCTTCCACGCGGTTGGCCAATGACCAAAACGGGGCCGGTTGCGGAATGTCGGCTCTGGTCCGTCCATCGCAAAAACCGGACAATTGGTTAGCTTGGGAGATCGCAGACGGAGCCTTGCGGAACAGGTCTCAAGCGCGGTCACGACCACGGCCACCAGCGGCAACCGCCTTCCATCGAGACCCGCACTCACGCAAGCCGCGGCGTGGTCATCACGCGAATGCGACTTTCGCATTTATCGGCCCGCCGATAAGAGCTAAGGGGCAGAAATTAGCGGGACTAATCAATGGCTCTGCCGAACTTCAATGACCTGGCGGCCTTTGTCGCTGTGGCGCGCGAGCAAAGCTTTACGCGGGCAGCTGCCAAACTCGGCGTATCCCAGTCCTCGCTCAGTCAAACCATTCGCGGGCTCGAGGCCCGGCTTGATATTCGGCTTCTGACACGAACCACCCGAAGCGTATCGCCGACTGAAGCGGGCGAGCGCCTGCTCCAGACTCTAGAACCGCACTTCGAGGAAATTCAGGGCGAGCTGACCGCGCTGGCCGAAATGAAGGACCGGCCCTCCGGCAATATTCGGATCACCGCGGGCGAGCATCCGGCCATTTCGGTGCTGCAACCGGCGATGCCGAAATTCCTGCTGGCCAACCCCGATGTGCATGTCGAGATCATCGTGGACTATGGCCTCACCGATATTGTCGCGGAGCGCTACGATGCCGGCGTGAGGCTGGGAGCCCAGATTGCCCGCGATATGATCGCGGTGCGCGTCGGACCCGACATCACCATGGCGGTGGTCGGCACGCCCGGTTATCTCGCGCGCTATCCCGCCCCGTCGCGTCCGGAAGACCTTACGTCCCACAATTGCATCAACATCCGCCTGCCCACCCTCGGCAACCTGTTCTCCTGGGAGTTCGAGAAGGACGGGCAGGAGATTAAGGTGAGGGTCGAAGGACAGGCCGTCTACAACAACATCGCCATGCGCCTGTCGTCGGTTCTGGATGGCATCGGCCTCGCCTATATGCCCGTGGACCAGGTGCAGAAATACATCGACAATGGTCGGTTGATCCGGGTGCTCGAAGACTGGAGCCCGACCTTCACGGGTTACCATCTCTACTACCCAAACCGCCGGCACCATTCGCTCGCCTTCTCTGCCTTCGTCGATGCGTTGCGATACCGTGGCCCGACCGCGGCAGTGTCGCCGGGCGCATAAACTGCTATTCAGTGGCTTTCCTTATCGGCTCATGCGCGACATGGCGGGTAATGCCGATCGCCGCGACGGCCTATTGTCGGACTGTCCAGGAGCGACCCACCCCGTAAACGGGCAGGTTGAGACCAGACACCCGATAAATGGCATGTCGAAGAGGTCCCATGAAACTCCGTCTCAACCTGGCACTGGGCGCCTGCCTGCTCACCGGTCTTTTGGCCCTCGACACATTGCCCGCACTCGCGGAGCCCAACAGGGTGACGTTTCCCGACCTTGATGCCCTTGAGCACTACACCACGGTCAATCGTGGCGAGGTGACCGAGCACATGCTCACGACCCCGGAGGCCCTGGCAGCGGTGCGTGCCGGTGAACCGATGCCGGACGGTACGCATGTCGTGCTGGTGGATTACCGCGGCGGCGAAGTATTCCGTTACTTTGTCATGCAGAAAGGCGCCGGCTGGGGTGCCGATTACGACAATCGAACCGAGGACTGGCAATTCCAGGCCTTCCACCCGGACCAGTCGATTAACCTGGCGGAAAATGCCGCGCGCTGCATGGGCTGTCATCAGTCGCGTGGCGAGACCGAATATCAGTTCCTCTACAACGACACTCTTGAGCCCCGATGACCACGCGGCCCTCGACACGGATCGCAGTTGCGATCACCGCTGCGATCCTGTTCGTGCTTGGACTGGTCTATTGGTGGCAGGGCAACCTGTTTCATGAAGTGGTCGGCACGCTCTTCCTGGTCCTGCTGATCTTGCACAATGTCGCGGTGCTGCGCTGGTACTCAGCCCTTGGCAAGGGCAAGTGGACAGTTCGACGGACCTATTCAACGGTGGTGAACGCCTTCATCCTGCTGCTCATGTTATCCTTGGTGGTCACCAGCATCCTGGTCTCGCAAAGCCTCTTTGCGGCCCTGCCCATCAATATCGGCTATGCCGCCCGCGAAGCCCATGTGATCGTGGCCTATTGGGCGCTGGTCGCCATGGGCCTGCATCTGGGGCTGCACTGGTCCCGCGTCCTGGCCGTGGTTCAGAAAGCCGCCCCAGTCGTTTCAACGGCCGCCGGCACCATGATCGCCCGGGTTCTGGCGCTGGTGATTGCCATTTATGGGGTGCAAAGCTCCCTGGTCATGCTGCTGCCCGAAAAGCTGCTGGCCATTCCGGCACTCGATATGTGGGATTTCACCATCGACGCCGGCGGTTTCTTCATCCGTTACGCCGCGATCGTGGGGCTCTTCGTCGTCATCGGCCACTCGCTCGCCACGGGCCTCCAGGCTTTCCGCGGTGCACCGGCCCGAACCTAATTTTCATTCTGTGCTTGTGAAGCGTGGGCCTGCCAGAAGGTCACGGCATCGCTGATCCAGCCCTCGGCGGTAGTGCCGAGGCCGGTGCCGAAACCATGGCCGACACCCGCCACGATCCGGAACTCGACCGGCGTATCCATGCCGCGCAGCAGCGCCACACGCCGCTCCATATTCGAGGGCGGCGCAATGCCATCGCGTCCGCCCATGATGACAAAGGTAGGTGGTTCTGACTGGCCGATATCGGCGTGGCTGGTATAGGCCATGATCACCGCGGAGGGCTTGGGCAGGTCATCGCCACCGAATGCGAAAGGGCCGTGGGTGCCGATAAGCGCAGCCATGCGCGCGCCAGCGGAGCTGCCCCAGACTGAATAGTTGGATGGGCTCACCCCCAGTTCATTGGCGTGCTCGAAGGTGAACGAAATGGCACGGGCCATATCCTCTGTGGCGGCCTGTTGCCCCAGCCCGACTCTATAGCGCACGACGAATGCATTCAGTCCCGCAGCACTGATTGCGGTGGCATAGGGCAGTCCCTCATGGACGGTGCCCACATAGGAAAAGCCCCCACCCGGCGCGATAATGGCGAATGATGCATCCGGCTCCCCGCGCAGCAGGAAAATACCGGTAGCGGCCTTGTCGGGATCGGCCGCGATCTCGTCGGGAGTGTAGATCGAATAGAAGACCTGCTCACCTGCGCGCACGTCCCCCGCCAGCCGATCGAACGCCTGGACCAGTTCCTGGGGGCGAACGTTACTGTGATAGGGCAGAAGGTCGCCGATCCGATCGAGCGTCACCTCCCCATCGGAGAGCCGGCCGGGCCGGGGCAGCAGATGTTCGCCGAAGCCCTGGAAGTCAGGGTGTTCGATAACATCGCCGAGACGCATATCCACGGAAAACCCGCTCTCTGCCGGCAGAGCAGCATCGGCCTGGACAATGCTGTTTCAAGGGCCGGTTTCTGCCGCTGCTGGAAGGGCCGCCGACAGGCCAAGAGTAGTCACCCATCCGGCCACGGTCAGACGGCTCCCGCGCTTGAGCCCGGCACTCATAGTTCTCTTACTCGACATGTGCCTCTCCAGTGCGTGCTGGGGCGAGGATACGGTGCCTGCCGGTGAGCGGTACCCACCGGTCCGCGATAGGCCTCATAAGCCGCGCCACTGAGTTGGCATGCCTCAGCCCGCATTTATCGAAACGCCGCAACTGCCCACCCGAATTCATTAGCAGCGGTTATTGGACCATGCGTCCATGGCCACCTAATCGAGGGCACCAGCGGGGACTAAATTAAACCCGACATTCCTCAGGCGTGTCGAACCCATCGGTGGCACGGGGGTCGACAAGTATCGTCATCAAAATAATCAGGGCATTCGCAAATGACAGTACCCAATCTGACCTTGAACAATGGCGTCGAGATGCCCGCGCTGGGCTACGGTGTCTTCCAGACGCCGCCCGACGAGACCACCACGGCCGTCGAGGAAGCCCTGCGCGTCGGCTACCGGCACATTGATACTGCCGCCGCCTATGCCAATGAACGTGGCGTCGGCGACGCGATCAAGCGGTCAGGCCTTACTCGGGACGACGTGTTCATCGAGACCAAGGTCTGGATTAGTGACTATGGCTATGACGAGACGCTTCACAGTTTTGAAAAGAGCGCGCGCAAGCTCGGTGTTGAGCAGATCGATCTACTGATCCTGCACCAGGCGCTGCCCTCTGCCTTCGATCGTACGCTGGAAGCGTATCGTGCTCTCGAAACGCTGCTTGCCGATGGAAAAGTCCGGGCAATCGGGGTGAGCAATTTCATGCCCGAGCACCTGGAACAGCTCCTCGGCGTGGCCAAGGTCGTGCCTGCGGTCAACCAGATCGAGGTCCATCCCTACTTCCAGCAGCCCCGGCTGCAGAAAATGAACCGGGAGCATGGCATTCTGTCACAGGCCTGGTCCCCCATCGGCGGGATCACGTTCTACCGTGGCGGCGACAAGAGCACGCTCGAAGACCCCGTCATCCTCGCCATCGCGGCGGCCCATGGAAAGTCAGCGGCGCAGGTCATGCTGCGCTGGCACCTGCAGGAAGGGCGCTCGGTCATTCCAAAGTCGGTCAAGCCTGCCCGTATCGCGGAGAATTTCGACATTTTCGATTTCGAGCTGACCCTGGACGACGTGGCCCGGATCGACGGGCTCGACACTGGCGTCCGCAGTGGCCCGGCGCCCGAGTTCATCACCCTCGAGAACTTCGGCCGCGTCATTCCGGAGGAGTGACCGGGATTATCACCCGGCACCCAGGACGGTTGAGCCGCATCTGCGGCTCGACCCGCCCTCGCAGGCGGTGAACATCCACCCAATCAAACGTCAGGAGCATACCATGAAGAAAAGAACGCTCGGCCAGGGACTCGAGGTCTCTGCCATCGGCCTGGGCTGCATGGGCATGAGCGCCGCCTTTGGCGCCCCGATGGATCGCAGCGAGGCTATAGCGCTGATCCGGGCCGCCTTCGACTGCGGGATGACCTTTTTCGACACTGCGGAAGTCTATGGCCCCTATGCCAATGAGGAACTTGTCGGCGAGGCGCTCCGCCCCATGCGTGACAAGGTGGTGATAGCGACCAAGTTCGGCTTTGACATCGAAGGCAGTGGCGGCTTTGCCCGCAAGCCGGTCAGCAGACCCGATCATATTCGCACGGTGATCGAAGGCTCGCTCAAGCGTCTCCAGACGGACTATATCGACCTCTACTATCAGCATCGCGTCGATCCTGACACGCCGGTGGAAGACGTTGCCGGCACAATCAAGGACCTGATCGCGGCGGGCAAGGTTCGTCATTTCGGCATGTCGGAAGCCGGTGCCCAGTCCATCCGGCGCGCCCATGCGGTGCAGCCGGTGAGCGCGCTGCAGAGCGAATATTCCCTGTGGTACCGCGAACCCGAGAAGGACATCATTCCCCTGCTCGAAGAGCTTGGGATTGGCTTCGTCCCCTTCGCGCCCCTGGGCAAGGGCTTCCTGACCGGCACCGTCTCTGCCGACCAGACGTTCGGCGCCGACGATTTCAGGAGCAAGCAGCCGCGCTTCGCCGAGGAAAACCGCCGGGCCAACCAGGTCTTTGTCGACATCATCAATTCCGTTGCCAAAAGCAAGCAGGTGACCGCTGCGCAGGTTACTCTGTCCTGGCTGCTTGCGCAGAAGCCCTGGATCGCACCCATTCCCGGCACCACCAAGCTGCACCGGGTGGAAGAGAATATCGGCGCCGCCGACATCGAACTGGGCGACGATGACCTTAACGCCATCGAGACAGCACTCGCCGGCGTCCAAATGCGGGGCGACCGTTATCCGCCCGAAAATAAGGCAATGGCCGGCCGCTAAGGGCCTTACACCATCGACGACGATATCAACGCCGGGGCGTCGCGCATGCGGGATCGGCGATAGCGAACGACTGCCCACCGGGTAGCGGTTCGATCTTCCCTCAGAGCATGGAGAATGCACATGGCTACCAATGAATCATCCGGCATCAGCCGCCGGGGCCTGTTGGCCGCTGCCGGCGCCCTGGCCGCAGTTCCTCTGGTCGGTACGGCCTACGCTCAAACGGAGACACCCTCGGCGACCCCCGCGAGTGGCGTTGCGGCTGGCGATATTCCACACCGCATGCTCGGGTCGCTCGAAGTGTCCGCCGTGGGCCTGGGTGTGCAGAATATGAGCCGGACCTATCAGACGACTATCCCCACGCGCTCGCAGATGCACGACATCATCAGGGCTGCCCATGAACGGGGCGTGACCTTCTTCGACGCGGCCGAAGCCTATGGACCGTGGGAAGTGGAACGCATCCTGGGTGAGGCGGTGGAAGGTTTCCGGGATGACATCGTCATCGCAACCAAGTTCGGCTGGAACATCGACCAGGAAACAGGTGGGCGCTTGCCGGGTTACAACAGTCGACCCGACCACATCAAAGTGGTTGTCGACAACATGCTCAAGCGCCTCAACACCGATCGCATTGACCTGCTGTACCAGCATCGCGTCGATCCTGAAGTGCCGATCGAGGAAGTGGCCGGTGCCATCAAGGACTTGATGGCGGAAGGCAAGGTGCTGAACTGGGGCATGTGCGAGATGGGGCTCAATACGCTGCGCCGCGCCCATGCCGAACAGCCGCTGGCTGCCGTTCAGAGCGAATATTCCATGCTCTGGCGCGGACCCGAAAATGAGGTCCTGGCGACCTGCGAAGAACTGGGCATTGGTTTCGTGCCGTGGAGCCCCCTTGGCGTTGGCTTCATGACGGGCGCCATCGATGAAAACACCCGGTTTGCCGAAGGCGATATCCGCGGCGCCGAGGGCCGCTTCTCGCCAGAAAACCTGCACAACAATCTTCAAATGGTCGAGATTGCTCGCGACTGGGCCGAGCGCAAGCTGGCCGCACCGGGACAGATTGCACTGGCCTGGCTGATGGCCCAGCGGCCCTGGATCGTACCCATTCCGGGCACGACGCAAATGGCGCACATGATCGAGAATGTCGGCGCGACCAGCGTCGAGTTCACCGCCGACGAGTTGAACGAACTGAACGCGGCCGTGGCCGCGATAGAAGTGCAGGGCCTGCGCCTGCCGGAGCCTGTCCTCGCCATGTCGGGCACTGAAGCCCCACTGCCGTAAGTGATCTGCGCCAGGGCCGCTACACCACGGCCTTGGCGCGCCGACACATCAGGCCTGGCTGCGCGCCAGCAAGTTTGTCTCGCCGGCCCTACCGAGGGGGTCTTTGTCTTTTGGGAAACGGATTTGCTACCGATATCCGCCCGTTGCCTAGACTACGGTGTAGCGCCTGGGGCGCACTGGGAACCCCGTCGTCATAACCACGAGTTGACCGACCGCTTTCAGGCAACCGAAAAACTCGCCTGAACCGCCGAAATGAGGGCGCCCACCTGCCCGGCGGGTTATGGAAGCCCCCTGCCCCACAATTCCACGCCAGCGCCTTTAGCGGGGCCGTTTGCGGTCGGTCCTGTTCCGGAGTGCGCGGGCCAGATAGCGGACCATTGTTTAGGCCGCCGAAAGCAGAGCTCTTGAAACGAGCATCCATAGAGCCATTGCGACCATCATCAGATTTTCCGTGAGCGACACGAACCCGAGTGGCACATTGCTCGAGCCGCCAACACAGGCGCATTTGAGTTCACGCCGGTCGATATAGACCGCCTTGTAAACAGACGCCGCTCCCACGGTACCGATGAAGAGCGCAACAGGAACCGAGAGCCAGATGAGCGCCCCGGCTATCATCAGGAGCCCGGCAAGGGCCTCGGCATAAGGGTAAATATAGCTGTAGGGCACCCATCGCCGCCCAAGCAGGTCGTAGTTGAGAAACATCGTGCTGAACTGTTCGACATCCTGAAGCTTCAGGAGAGCGAGGGCGACCATTGAGAAGCTGATGAACCATTCCACAGTGCGCACCACGAAAGGCGTTCCATAGGCTGCATAGCTGGCGGCGACGGCGGTGAAGGCCGTGAGTGCGAACAACACGATGACCGGTCGATAACTGGTGGCGTTGGGGTCGGCGACCGGCTTTCCGAGGAAGCGCCGTAGATCATCATGACCACCAATCCTGGACCCGTTGATAAATGTCTGCGGCGTAGTTTCGACCTGGTGTTCGCGCTTGAACGCGTTAGTTTCTTCCCTGGATTTGAGGTGATGGTCCTCCACCGTATAGCCCGCCCGCTCAAGGAGATCCTTCGACTTCAGGCCGTACGGGCAAATGTGGGACGGCATAACCATTCGGTAGAGAGAAGCGGACCGTGGTCCTGCAGTTTGCTGTTGGGACATAATGCGCCCTCCTTCAATCGCCGTCGACGCTCAGTGTTCGACAATGAATGAGTGCCTGGGGGACCAGGAAGTTCCGATTTTTCCCTGGGCACATAGTAAAATTGCGCGGTCGTGCAACCTTCCCACGTGGAAAGGTCATTTCCCATCGGACAATGATGGAGGAACCGATGAAATACGGCCGCTTTTTCCTGATGATCGCCACGTCAACCGTCGTGATGTTCGGTCTGATGTACCTCAATACCTATCTCTTCAGCCACGTCTTCTGGTCGGAGACGCGGGCCTGGATGGCATTGGTGATGGGTGGAGCAATGGCCATCATCATGCTGGCCTTCATGCTCTCCATGTATAAGAACAAGGCGCTCAACGTTGCCATCTTTGCGGGTGCGGCTGTGGTTTTCGGATTGTCGCTTTGGCTGGTGCGCAGCCAGGTCACGGTCGACGACAGCGACTATATGAGTGCGATGATTCCGCACCACTCCATCGCCATCATGACCTCGTCGCGGGCGGGTATCGAAGACGGCCGGGTGCGCAAGCTGGCCGACGAGATCATTTATGCCCAGGACAAGGAAATTTCGGAGATGAAGTACTTGCTGGCGTCGATCGCCGAAGATGGCAAACAGCCGGCCAATCCAACAACGCCTGCGCCAATGGTCGACAGCATCGCTGCTGCCCTGGCAAGCGCCGAAGTTACTGTGCTCGATCCAGAGTTTCTGAGCCCGGAAGAGATCTCAGCGGCCCTGCCCGCCGGGTCACAGTGCACCTTCCTGTACACAGAAGACAGCAAACCGGCGCTGGCAATCGGACCTGGTGATGCGGGCACCTTCGCGGCGCTGAAGTTGTCTGGCGATGTCGTGCGGATCGGGAGCGACAATATGGGTTCGTTTGCTTCGGGCGACCTTAGCCTCACCCTTGCGGGCAAAGACGGCCAGGCGATTGAAGAACTCACTGACCAGGACTTGCCCGAGGTTATCATGGAACTGGCGATCGCTGACCAATTGCAGGCCGGTTACATGGGCTACCTTCGCTGTCCCTAAGGATTTGGATCGGCGGATGATTTTCGCCGATCCATTCGCTCCCTCAGTCAAGAAGCCGCGGCGGCGCTCAATTCGAACCTGTCGGTAAGGATGGCGCCGGTGAGGCAGTGCCGGGCCGAGACCAGTGCCGCCGCCGCGTCAACAAAGCCCGACGGCCCGGCGATGTAGACCTGCCCTGAGAGCAAGCTGCAATCGAGCTGGTGTATCGCCTCTGCCAAAGGCGATGCCGATTTGCCCCTTGCGACGGCTCCGGTCGTGATCGCTTGGTAGGTGAAGCGGGTGTCCGCCTCGGCCGCGCGGGTGAAGAGGCCGTTGAGATAGAAGCCGTCGTGCTGACGCGCAAAGGAGACAAGATGCACGCGCCGGCCGTCGTTTGAGATCAATATCGACTGGACCGGTGCGTGGCCTGTCGAGGCGGCAATCGCAAGGATTGGTCCCGAGGCCTGGTCATCGCCAATGGCAGTTCCGAACGGCCCGGAAACGCGGACAACGTCGCCCAGCTCACGCTCCCTAACAAGAATGCCGGAAGCGCGTCCACCGGCTATGGCGCGAATGTGGAACTCCAGATCGAGTGCCCCTTGCTCGCTGGCTACCGAGTAGCTGCGGGTGATGCCGGGCGCCAGTTCGATTTCGAAAAACTGACCGGGTGAAAAGGCAATCGGTTCATCGGGGCGTAGGACCAGCCGATAGATATCGGGCGCCATGGTATGGAGCGCGACGATCCGGGCCTGCGCACCGACGACGACCTGTTCATTGCGCCAGGCGACGGCAACGTCCGTCAGCGGCACGGCGCGGCAGGCCAGGATGTTGCCAGCCGTCCTCTCCGAAGCGTCGAGCGCGAATGGCGAATGCTGCAGCATCATCACCTCGCCCGAGAGGAGTTGGGACTTGCATGCGCCGCACCGACCGGACCGACAGCTATGGGGAAACGGCACATTCGCCTGGAGTGCGGCCTCGAGCACAGTTTGCCCTTCGGTCATTTCGATGCGTGATTGGCACTGGGGAAGACGGAGAGTTGTCATCGTCCGTTCCCGAACAGGCCGGGCCAATCCTGACGCAACCGAGCGCGCTGTGTGTCATGGGTACCGTAATAGACCTTGGTCCCGACCACTGTGATGGGTGCGACCCGCACACCGGTTCGTGCCTTGGCCTGCTCGGCCACGCCAGGGCGGGCAAGGTCGTGTTCCTCGAAGGGGATGCCAAGCTGATCGAACCACGCCTTGAGCTGCCGGCAGTCCGGGCAAGTCGGGGTCGTGTAAATTTCGATGGTTGTGGAAGATGACGTCTGCATTTTGCACCTCTTGGGATGGTGTTGTCTGTCATCGGCCTTCCAACGCTGGGCAGGTCAATGCCCTATCGTCGTGCAAGCAGGATTGGCGGAGACATCATCTCCGCCAACGGGATCAAGCCGCTAATTTGTGAGCGAGCCGCGAGGCCAGGGTAGCTACGTGATGGCCCTGGAAGCGAGCTCCGGCCAGTTCGGCGGCGGTTGGCATCCGTTCGCCATCGCTGCCGACGATCGCTCCGGCGCCGTAAGGGCTGCCCCCTTGACTTCCTCCAGCCCGGCTTGACCCTCAAAGGTGTAGGGGAGGCCAACAATGATCATTCCAAGATGGAACAGCGTCGGCATCGCCGTCAGAATTGTGGTCTCCTGACCACCGTGCTGGGTGCCCGAGGTGGTGAAAATTGCGCTGACTTTTCCAACGAGCGCATTGCGAGACCAAAGTCCGCCAGCCCGTTCTAGGAATGCCCGCATTGGGGCAGCCATGGAGCCGAAACGGGTGGGCGTGCCGATAATAATGGCGTCGAAGTCTGCAAGCTCATCGATGCAAGCGAGCGGTGCCGACTGGTCTATCAGGTGGCCGTCCCTTTCGGCCGCCGACAAAGGCACAATCTCCGGCACGCGGCGAATGGAGACGGATGCTCCCGCCTGGCTGGCGCCTTCAGCGACGGCATGAGCCATGGATTCTATATGGCCCCAGGCCGAGTAGTAGAGAACGAGTACGCGTGTCATTTGCTTGATCTTTCCGAGAGAGTTCCGAGCCCGTCGAGCCCGATGTCTTTGAGGAGATGAGGGTTGGGAGCCGGGTGCCTTGGTTTTAGGCTGAACCAGGCACGCCAGCGGAACCATCGACGGGTTGGTTTCGGCGGCTCCACATAATGAGTGAAATCTTCGAACATGATGATCTGCCGGGACGTGGCGAGCCCAAGCCCGCCACGCCTGGGGTTTAGCCCACCGGCACCTCCCGCTGGGCGGCGCCGCCGCGAATGAGGAGGAGTGTTGCCAGAGCAGCAACGGCTGCAACGACACCTGCGCCCTGGAACGCCGCCTGGAAGCCCTGAAGCATTTCTGCCGGGCCAGCGCTGCCATGGCCGAAGCCGGCGGTGGAGATCACCACCATGACGGCAAGACCAATGGCCGAGCCAATCTGGTAGGTGGTGTTGATGAGGCCCGAGGCCAGACCGGTTTCCTCAGGCTTGGCGCCTGCCATGCCCGACATGGTGGCCGGGATATAGGCCAGGGCCATGCCCAGTGCCGCCAGCAGGGAAGCCGGCAGAACGTTGATCACGTATGATCCATCCAGCGGCAGGTTAGCGAAGAGGATGAGGGACGCCCCCATCAGCATCAGGCCGAGGATAAGATTGGTCTTCGGTCCGAAGCGGCCGATCAGCTTGCCGGAGAAGCCCACCATCACGATCATGATCAGAACCGTCATCGGCAGGAGCGCAAGGCCACTGGCGAGGGCGGAGAGACCGAGGATCTGCTGCAAATATAGATTGAGGAAGAACCACAGCGGGATCCAGGCCGCACCCAGAAGGGCCATGACCAGATTGCCGGCGGCCAGGTTCGGCGCCTTGAAGATACCGAGGGGCAGCAGCGGTTCGCGGCGAACGCGCTGGGCGACCAGGAAGATCACGAAGAGCGCCAGCGAAATGCCGAGCAGCGACAGGATCAGCGGCGAGCCAAGGCCGGCCGTCTCGATGGTGACAATGGCATAGACCAGCGACACCAACGCACCGGTGACAGTAATCGCGCCGAACCAGTCAACCTTGCCGCGTGCCTGTTCGGACTTGCGCAGAACGGCCGGGATGGAGGCCAGCACGATCAGGCCAAGCGGCACATTGATGAGGAAGGTCCAAGGCCAGGCCATCCACTCGGTGATCACGCCGCCGAGGAAGACACCGGCGGAGCCACCGGCTGCAGCGGCAGCACCCCAGAAACCGAAGGCCTTGCCCAGTTCGGCACCATTGTGCCCGAAGAGGCGCATGACGATGGTAAGGGCCGATGGTGCAATCAGGGCCGCACCGATTCCTTGCAGGGCGCGGCCTGCTAGCAGGATTTCCTGGCTTGTGGCGAGGCCGGCAAGGAGGGAAGCGGCGGTCAGGATGACAAAGCCGGTGGTGAAGATACGGCGGGCGCCGAACAGGTCGCTCAACCGTCCGCCGAGCAGCAACAGGCCGCCAAAGGCGATGACATAGGCGTTGAAGATCCAGCTCAGACCGCTGGCGGAAAAGCCGAGGTCGGCCTGGATAGCGGGCAGCGCCACGCCGATGATGGAGGTGTCGAGGATGACGATGAATTGGGCGGCACACAGCAATGCCAGAGCGGCCCATCTCTTCGGATCCGGTGTGAACTTCTGCATTGGAGTTCCCCAGAAAAAGGTTTCTCGCTGATTGCGATTAACCCCGGTGTCCGGCTTCCAACGCTGGTCGAGTCAAGAGGGGTTAGGAGAAATGTTTCAAACAAAAAAGGCGATGAAAATTCACCGCCTTAAATGATTAGTGGGTATGCGGGTCAATCTCACCCGCAACACCAAATCGAGGCTTTCTACGGATCAGTACTTTTGGTGCCGGAGAAACAGCAAACTCTTCGATGATAGGGCAATCCGGCCTGTCATCGCCGTGACAATTTTCCGCCAGATGCTCAAGTGTTCGACTCATTGCCTCGAGAGCCAGCGCTTTTTCTTTCAGCTTGGCGACATGCTCGAGCGCGATCGACTTCACATCGGCGCTGGCGCGGCTGCGGTCCCGCCACAGCGCCAGGAGGTCTCGCATCTGTTCGACCGAGAAACCGAGGTCCCGGGCGCGATTGATGAAGCGAAGCGCATGGATGTCGTGATCGGTATAGACGCGATACCCGGCATCTGATCGGTGTGCAGGAGTGATCAGACCGATGGTCTCATAGTAGCGGATCATCTTAGTCGAGATGCCTGTAGCCTTAGCTGCGTGTCCGATGTTCATTTTGCATACTCCAGCTCAAGTGGCGCAACAGCGGTACCTGCTTCGGAGCCAACCTGCGCTCCAAAGGACCGCAGACGGAGGGCATTGGCGAGCACGAAGACGCTCGACAGGGCCATGGCGCCAGCGGCAAGGGCCGGCGAGAGCGGCGTCCCCGTGAAGGGATAGGCGATCCCGGCAGCAACCGGCACCAGTGTAGCATTGTATGCGAAGGCCCAGAACAGGTTCTGCTTGATGTTCCGGATCGTGGCCCGGCTGATCGCGAGGGCCGTGGAAACACCGCGCAGATCACCCGACATCAGGACCACGTCCGCACTCTCTATGGCAATGTCGGTGCCGGTGCCAACGGCCAGGCCAACATCTGCCTCAGCCAGGGCCGGCGCGTCATTGATACCGTCGCCGACAAAGGCCACCTTGCGACCATCGGCACGCAGACGCTTGATGGTGTCGACCTTGCCATCGGGCAAGACCTCGGCAACAACTTCGTCGATCCCCAGCTGGCGGGCGATGGCATGGGCGGTGCGGGCATTGTCGCCAGTGATCATTGCCACTTTCAGACCCTGCTCATGGAGAGCCGCAATGGCGCTGCGGCTGGTCGGCTTGATCGGGTCGGCGACGGCGATGATGGCGGCAAGCGTGCCGTCGATGGCGGCATAGAGCGGGCTCTTGCCTTCATCACCCAACTGGCGGGCATTGCCGGCGAAGTGATCGACCGCAATGCCCGCCTTGGCCAGGGCGCGATCGGCGCCGACAAGAACCTTGCGGCCTTCAACAATGCCGGAAATCCCATAGCCCGGCGTAGCCTCAAAGCCCCGGGGCGCCGTCAGAACCAGTCCGCCCTTTTCAGCCGCGGCAACAATAGCTTCGGCAATCGGGTGCTCCGAAAGGGTTTCAAGGCTTGCCACCTGACGAAGAACGTCGGTGCGATCAAAGCCCTCGGTCACGATCAGGTCGGTCAGTTCCGGGCGGCCCTTGGTGAGAGTGCCGGTCTTGTCGAGGGCAACAACCTCAACATCACGCAGGGTCTGCAGGGCTTCGCCCTTACGGAAGAGGATACCCAGTTCGGCGGCGCGGCCGGTTCCGACCATGATGGAAGTCGGTGTCGCCAGGCCCATGGCACACGGGCAGGCGATGATGAGCACGGCAACGGCATTGACCAAGGCGAAGGTGAGCTGCGGCGACGGGCCAAAGACAAACCAGACGGCAAAGGTGGCCAGGGCGATGGCAATGACGACCGGGACAAAGACCCCGGTGACGCGATCGACCAGCGCCTGGATGGGCAGCTTTGAGCCCTGGGCGGCCTCGACCATGCGGATGATCTGCGCCAGAAGCGTGTCTGCGCCAACCTTGGTGGCTTCGAATTCGAAGGAGCCGGTCTTGTTGATCGTGCCGCCCACTACTTCGTCACCCTCGCCCTTGCGGACCGGAATGGGCTCGCCGGTGATCATGGCTTCGTCAACATAAGACTCACCGGACCGCACGATACCATCGACCGGAACCTTGTCGCCGGGGCGGATCCGGATGCGGTCGCCGGCACGGACGGCCTCGAGCGGCAGTTCGATCACGGCCCCGTCGCGCACAACGCGTGCGGTCTTGGCCTGCAAGCCGACGAGGCGCTGGATGGCCTGGCTGGTGCGGCCCTTGGCGCGCGCTTCAAGGAGACGCCCGAGAAGGATCAGCGTCACGATGACCGATGCCGCTTCATAATAGACATTGGCGGTGCCGGCAGGCAGCAGGCCGCCGAAGAAAGTGGAGACAACCGAGAAGCCCCAGGCCGCCGACGTGCCCAGGACGACGAGCGAGTTCATGTCCGGCGCACCGCGCAGCAGGGCCGGAATACCCTTCTGGTAGAAGCGCAGGCCGGGCCCAAACAGGACAACGGTGGCCAGGATGAACTGCAGATAGTGATTGGTCTGCATGCCGATGGTGTTCATGATGAACATGTGCACCGCCGGAATGAAGTGCGAGCCCATTTCCATGACGAAAAGCGGGGCAGTCAACACTGCCGAGAGGCCGAAGGCCCAGCTGAGCTTGCGGGCCTCGGCCGCCTTGCGGTCGGCGGCGGGAACCGGCTCGGCACCGGCTTCGGACGCGACCTGACGGACGTCATAGCCAGCCTCCTTGACCGTCGCTTCAAGCACGGCGCGCGTGACCAGACCACCCGTTGCACTGACGGTGGCCTTTTCAGTGGCGAGATTGACACTGGCACTGATGACGCCAGGTACGGCGGACAGAGCCCGTTCGATGCGTCCGACGCATGAAGCGCAGGTCATGCCCTCGATTTCGAGTTCAAAGCTTTCGACGCTGGTTTCGTAACCGGCCGAGTTAATGGCGGCGATGATGGCGCTCGGTTGCACCGATCCATCTGTTTCGACACTTGCCCGCTCGGTCGCCAGGTTGACAATGGCTTTGATCGTACCAGGAACAGCAGCAATCGCCTTTTCCACCCGCAGCACGCAGGAGGCGCAGGTCATGCCTTCAATGGGGAACTCGAAACTGGATCCGGAAGTAATGGTGTCCGTAGACATTTTGCAGTCCTTTCATTTCGACTGCCACTCCATCTGGGGCTTCCAACGTTGGTAAGGTCAAGCGCTTTTTGCGATAAAAGTCATGGATTGAAAGATTTTCAGATCGGGCCTTGACCCTCCCACCGTGGGAAGAACCATCTTCCATCGTGTCTCAACCAGAAAGGACACGATATGTATAACTTCACTGTCTCGGACATGACCTGCGGCCATTGCGCCTCGACCATTGAGAAGGCCGTCAAAAGCACCGACCCGACTTGCGAAATCAAGATCGACGTCGCGACCCGAAAGGTGCAGGTGGAAACGGCCCGCCCCGCGCAGGACATCGCCGATGCCATCAAGCTGGCGGGATATTCCGGCACGCTCGCCGCCTGATTGCGCCAGATCAATGGCAGCCGGGCAAAGCGGTCTTATGGTCGCTTTGTCCGGTTTGCCATCACGCGGACAGAATGACACGTCATCAATTGACCGGTTTCCTAGAATGCAAAGGTCCCATCATGCCGATCAGCCGACGTATTTTCACCATTGGCGCCCTGAGCCTCGCGGGCGCGACCTTGATGGGGCCGGCGCTGGCGCGAGGCGCAGGCCCGGTGATCTCGATCAAGAAAGATCCCTGGTGTGGCTGCTGCACAGGGTGGGCCCGCCACCTTGAGCAAGCCGGATTTGCGATCGACGTGGAAGAAATCGAGGAGATGGAGACTGTCAAGGACAATCTCGGAGTTCCGACTGAGCTTCGTTCATGCCACACGGCGACAATTGACGGATATGTGCTTGAAGGTCATGTGCCTGCCGAAGCCGTCGTTGCCTTGCTTGATCAGCGTCCGCAGATCCGAGGTCTGGCCGTTCCTGGCATGCCCATTGGCTCACCAGGGATGGAAGGTCCGGCAGGGAGCGCCCCCGATGAGTACGACGTGATGGCATTCGATGTGTCGGGTGATTTTGTCTTCATGCGGTTCGCCGGTCACCAACGTGTGTAACCCTTGACCCCGCCAGATAGCGGGACCAGATGAAAGCGACGTTATTCATCGAGCACAAATGACGCGGATAGTTCAGGCACTGCTGACCTTGTTGATGGCGCTGACACTCAACGCCTCGATGGTCTTTACTTCGACGGGACATGCCGCAACGCATCACGCTGAAACGACCATAGCGCAACCCTGCGACCATCATGGTCATGGTCCAAAAAGAACAGGCCATGTGAGTGAACTGTCGGTCGAGGACTGTGCTCTGCAGATCTGCCCCTCCTGTGTGGGCTTGCCACTGTCTCTTACCGCTGAATTAGGTCTGGCCACGTCTCGAATTTCCGCGATTCCGAGATTGACTCAAAGGTCTCCGTCCTGGCAGCCGCCTCTGTTCCGGCCGCCTATCCATATCTGAAGCTCCGTTGACGGCCTCCGGGCCGATCCCTCTTTCAGATATTGGAGTTTTCCATGAGCACTCTGCTCTCTCGCCGCGCCTTTGTGGGCGCATCCCTCGCCCTTGCCGGTAGCGTGGCCCTCCCGCGCTTGGCGCTGGCCCAGCAATCAACTCCCCGCACTCTGGTTGCCGAGCGGCGCGTCATTGACGTTCTGGGCAAACCGGCCAACGTCTTCGGCATTCGTGATCAGGACGGACGACAAGGTCTGTTTCTGCCTGCCGGCGAACGCTTTCTGGTCGACCTCGAAAACCAGGTCGGCACTGAAACCATCATCCACTGGCACGGCCAGGTTCCCGATCCCGCTCAAGACGGTGTATCCGACACCGGCTATGTCTCCCCGCTGGCTGCGGGGGAAACACGATCGTTCGACTTTCCGGCGCGAAGCGGGACGCACTGGATGCATTCCCATCACGGGCTGCAGGAACAGTCACTGCTCGCCGCGCCGCTCGTCGTTTATTCGGCCGAGGATGAGGCGGCGGACCTGCAGGATGAAACTGTCCTCCTGCACGATTTTTCGTTCCGTAGCCCCGATGAAATTCTGGCCGAATTGACAGGCGGACAGGCCGGGGGCCACGACATGCACAATATGACCGGTGGGGAAATGCCCTCGGGCGGCGCCATGACCATGGATGGCGGCATGATGATGGGCGGCATGGACCATGGAATGATGTCCATGGACCTCAACGACGTCGCCTATGATGCTTTCCTGGCCAATGATCGTACGTTGGCTGACCCGCAGGTCATCCGGACCGAACCTGATGGCAGGGTCAGGCTGCGCCTCATCAATGGAGCAACCTCAAGTGCCTTCTGGATCAACCTGGGCGAAGCCGAAGCGACCGTCTTGGCCGTGGACGGAAATGACGTCGAACCCATCACCGGCAACCGCTTCCCCATGACGCCAGCCCAGCGACTTGACCTCCTGATTGACATGAAGGGCAAATCGGTGGTTCCGGTCTTGGCGCAGGTGGAGGGCCTCGCGGACCGCACCGGCGTCATCATTGCCGTCAATGGCGCCGAGATTCCGAAGATTTCGCGAATGGCCGAACAGGACGAGGCGCCAGTCGATCTGTCACTGGAAGAAAAGCTGGTCTCGCGCCATCCTCTGGTGTCGAGGGCAGCCGACCGGACGATCCAGACCATGATCATGGGGTCAATGGCCCCCTATGCCTGGAACCTGGACAATGCCCCCTGGCCCAATCGTCGCCCGTTGACGGTGGCCGAGGGTGAAAGGGTGACGCTGGAGATCATGAACCATTCGATGATGGCCCACCCCATGCACCTGCATGGTCATCATTTCCAGGTCACGTCGCTCAACGGGCGGGCCTTGAACGGCGCGGTGCGCGACACCGTTCTCGTGCCGCCCATGGCCACGGTCGGCATCAGCTTCGATGCTGATAATCCAGGACGTTGGTTGTTCCACTGCCACAACCTCTATCACATGGCCACAGGCATGATGACCGAGGTGGTTTACGGCTGACGCCGATCCTCCGAGGCAACTGCTCCGCTCGCGCCATCGACCCGATGGGCGCGGCGGAGCAACATGTTGGTGCCGACCAGAAGCACTGTCGGCCAGAGCATGGTGTTGACGATGTCTTTCGCCGAGCCACCAAGTTCGGCTGTGGACGGACCATGATGGAAAATGTCGACGGCCTCGTTGACCAGTTCAAACGCGAGCACGGCTACCCAAGGGAGCCAGAGCCGGCGGCCCCGCGCCAAAGTCAGCAAGACGACCAGATAGATCGCCAGCCCCAGATGAATATGGAGCGCATCCTTGCTGAGGTGGAGAAGCTCGCTGAGATTGGTCTTGAGCGCATTGAGCATGGTGGCCCTCCCCGAGTGGGCTACCACGACCACCTTAGCGACAGGTTACATTGCGCCGCCGCTACTTGATCCGGGCGGAACGCAGACGAAGCGAGTTGCCGATCACACTGACCGAGGACAGGGCCATGGCCGCCGCCGCAATGGCCGGAGACAAGGTCAGGCCAAAGACCGGGTAGAGCACGCCCGCGGCGACGGGGACCCCGGCCGCGTTATAGACGAAGGCCAGGAACAGGTTCTGGCGGATGTTCTGCATTGTAGCGTGCGACAGGCGCTTTGCCCTGGCAATGCCGACTAGATCGCCATTGAGCAAGGTCACGCCAGCACTTTCCATGGCCACATCGGTGCCGGTGCCCATGGCGATGCCGACATCAGCCGCCGCAAGGGCCGGTGCGTCGTTGACACCATCGCCAGCCATAGCGACGACCTTGCCCTGACTTCTCAGATGCTCGACCACTGCACTTTTGCGCTCGGGAAGGACATCGGCTTCGACATTGTCGATCCCGAGCTTTGCGCCGACTGCCTTGGCGGTAACGGCATTGTCGCCCGTCATCATGACCACACTCATGCCCTGGCTCCGCAAGTCGGCAAGCGCTTGTGCGGTCGTGGCACGGATCGGATCCGCTATCCCAAGGGCGCCAGCGACATTGCCGTCGACCGCGACCAGAACAACTGTCGCCCCCTCGGCGCGTACGTCGTCAGCGCGGGATCGCCAAATGCCGAGCTCCACGCCTTCGGTCTCGAGGTACTTTGCGCTGCCGATCAGAACCCGGTGGCCTTCGACTATGCCGGTCAGGCCCTTGCCGACAGGAGAGTCAACATCGCTCGGCGCAGACAATTTGAGTTTGCGATCCTCCGCTGCGGCAACGATGGCCACGCCCAGAGGATGTTCGCTGGCGCGTTCGAGACTGGCTGCAAGCGTCAGGAGCTGGGTCTCTTCGACACTATCCGCCGACATTATCCGGGTGAGGCTTGGACGGCCCTCCGTTAACGTTCCGGTCTTGTCGACCACGATCGTGTCGATCTTTTCCAGCCGCTCAAGCGCCTCGGCATTCTTGATCAGGAGGCCCAGCTGGGCGCCCTTGCCGACACCCACCATGATGGACATGGGCGTGGCCAGACCCAGGGCGCATGGACAGGCGATTATCAGAACAGAGACCGCGGCGACCAAAGCGTGCGCCAGGCGGGGCTCGGGGCCCCAAACCATCCAGGCTACGAAAGCCAGGACAGCGATGACAATCACCAAAGGCACGAACCAGCCCGACACCTGATCGGCAAGCCGCTGGATTGGCGCCCGTGATCGCTGCGCCGCAGCGACCAGTTGAACGATGCGCGACAACATGGTGTCGCGCCCGATCTCGGTGGCCTGCATGACGAGGCCCCCCGAGCGGTTTATCGTTCCGCCGATCAGCCGCGCGCCCTCGGCCTTAGTGACCGGCATGGATTCTCCGGTGACCATGGACTCGTCCACGGCACTGCGCCCCTCCAGAACAGTGCCGTCGACCGGCACCTTCTCGCCGGGCCGAACGCGCAGATGGTCGCCAACCATCACTGCGTCCACCTCGACTTCCTCGTCGGACCCATCCGGCCGGATGCGCCTCGCCGTCTTGGGGGCAAGACCAAGCAGGGCTTTCATCGCACCCGATGTCTGTTCGCGGGCCCGAAGTTCGAGAACCTGCCCAAGCAAAGCCAGCGCGGTGATGACCGCGGCTGCCTCGAAGTAAACGGGTACGGCGCCATCCATGCCACGCATGGATGCCGGGAAAATGTCCGGTATCAATGTCGCCAGCATCGAATAGAGCCAGGCTACCCCAATACCCATGGCGATCAGCGTGAACATGTTCAGGCTGCGATTGACCACGGACGCAGCACCGCGCTGGAAGAAGGGCCATCCGGCCCAGAGAACGACGGGCGTGGCCAGAACAAGCTGTATCCAGTTGAGCGCCTGACCAGAAAGGACCCCATGCAGATCGACAAGATGCGCGGTCATCTCCAGGACGAAGACCGGTGCGGCGAGCGCCGTACCGACCCAGAAACGCAACGTCATGTCGCGTAACTCAGGACTAGGAGCATCGTCGGCCGTGGGCATTTCCGGTTCCAGCGCCATCCCACATATGGGGCATGAGCCGGGCTCTGACCGCTGGATCTGCGGATGCATGGGACAGGTCCAGACAGTGCCTTCGGGTGCCGGTGCTGCCTTTGCCGGCGCCACAGCTACATATTGCTCCGGATTTGCCTTGAACTTGTCGTGACAGTTCTGCGAGCAGAAATAGAAGGTTCGTCCGTCGAAAGTGGCCTGAAACACGGCTGTCGACGGGTCGACATCCATGCCGCAAACGGGATCCTTGGTCATGGTTGGCGGCGACTTGTCTTCATGCTGATGCGACGCGTGACCATGCGCATGAGCGTGGTGGTGGTCGTGGGCGTTTGGCATGGTGGCACCTCCGGGAGCCAGAAATCTTGCACCTTCCTACCGTGGCAAGGTCAACCCAGATTCATCATGGACTTCGGGAGCAGATCAGGGTTCATCCGTATCCAATAAGTATGTCGCCATGTCCTGCAGGTGGCGATCAAGTAGGTAGGCCGTGCTGCCATGCACCACTTCTGCCATCGAGCCGCCAAACGCATCGCCGTCAGGACCGATTCCCGTTCTCAAAGCACGGACCAACGTTTCGACGGTGTACCCCTTCTCGCGGAGATCGGAACTGGTCAAGGCGGGTGACTGCCCGCCGTCCAGCATGTTCGGGTCGCCGGCAAGCGTCATGTCTGAAGGCAATCCGCCAATAACATTGCGCGGCGTGTGACAGGCAGCACAGTGCGCGGGACCGAAAACCAGATAGCGGCCACGATTCCAGGCCGCGGTGCGGTCGGGCTGTGCCGCATAGACGTGGGGCTTTTCGAAGAACGACCGCCAGATCTTAAGGCCGTTTCTGATATTGTACGGAAAGCCGACATCATGTTGTTGATCGGACCGGCTAACTGGAGGCGTTGCCTGGATCGCGGACCACAGGTCCGCAAGATCCTGATCAGTCAGGCTGGCATAGAACTCATACGGAAACGCTGGGTAATAGGGTTCGCCGGCCGGTGAAACGCCTTGCCGCACTGCGGCAACAAACTGCGCAAAGGTCCATGCTCCGATTCCGGTCTCCGGGTCAGGGGTAATGTTGGGCGGATAGAAAGTGCCAAATCGCGAGGTTAGTGGGCTTCCACCGGACAAGGCGGCGGCCTCGGGCGCAGTGTGGCAGGTAATACAACCGGAAAGACGGGCGAGATATGCACCGCGTTTGGGGTTGCCGGCAAGATTTGCAGCAGGCACGCTCGCTTCGAGCGGCCAGAGTTGCAGAGTGATCACGGCCGTAAAGGCCAGGGCTACGGCACATGCCAAAACAACAAGCAGTCTGTTCATGGCCCTACCGCCTAAACGACGCATGGCAAGACGCGCAGGTCTGAGCAATATCGGCATAAATGTCGCCAACGGACCGCCCAATGACTTCTTCCGCTTCCGCTTGTACCTGCGCATCCTCATGATTGGCCGTTGCAGCTGGCCTGGATGACAGACCCATCAGCCAGGCAAAATCCATCCCCTCCCACTCAGTTGTGGGGCGAGGCGCAGGGTTTTCCGCACTGGGCGAGACCGATCCCGTGGTGACGGGATCTCTCGCAACGTCACGCAATTCGGCGCCGAGACTTTCGAGTTCCCCGGCTAACCGGCTGAAATCCTGCCATCGCTCCCAGATTTCCGGTCGGGCCACGCTGGGAGTGTCCAGGCTACCTTCGGGGAATAGGTCCGTCATGGACGCGCCCGCATGCCTGAGGATCATGGCTGCGGCCTGTTCTACAGCGGCACGGTCCGTCTGCATTGGACTTTCCGCCAACGGCGCCAATATCTGCATCTGTTGGCCGAGCATCATCATGCCCATCATGCGGTCGGCAACAATGCCAGTTGCGCCATTATGACCGAGTGCAACGGCGGTGGTCAGAAGTGTCCCAAAGGCAATCGCCCCGAGATTGGGTAATTTAAATGTCATGTCTCTTTCCGGATGCTGAACGCTGGGGTGAGCGGTTCAGCCTCGCGGAGGGCGTGGGATCTCAGTCACCAAGCCAAATGATCGCTCGAGTTCGAGCGAGAAATAGGACACGTAGACGACCTCGAGCTGCATGGAGTCGCAGACAGCCGAGGGCACAAGAATAGGCACGCCACAGTGCACCGAAGGGCTTGTACTATCGTGGTGCGATTCCGAGGCGCCTGGGCCAACAGAGTTCTGCGCAACTAGCGTTCGGCCGGCGCCATGAGGGTGCGCGTATTCGTCCGAGTGAGCGGACACCGCGCCTAGGAGAATGACCATGGCGATGGCCAGAATATTGACGATGGCGCGCAGCTCGGACAACAGCGAATCCCATCAGGACATTCAGTGCATAGCTTGAACGGTGTACTTCAATCCATCAAGGGCTTAGATCCGCGCCCGTCTTGGCAGCTCGCAGAGGCGCGTAGGATGACCGAATTATAGTGGCTATCACTGAATATCTAGTCGTCATTCTTACCATTACCTTTCTCGTTCCCGTTGCTGTTGCCGTTCCCGCTTCCGTTGCCGGCTCCGTTCCCGTTCCCGTTTCCGTTTCCGTTCCCGTTCCCGTTCCCGCTTCCGTTGCCGGCTCCGTTCCCGTTTCCGTTCCCGTTGCCGGCTCCGTTGCCGTTCCCGTTGCCGGCTCCGTTGCCGTTCCCGTTCCCGTTGTTTGTACGATCGTCATTGTTCGGGTTTTTACCGTTGGCATTTGGATTGGCGTTGCCCACGGCTCGCGACTGGACGGCCTCCAGCGCGTCTTTAGGCTCGAGTTCTCCGCTTAAAACAGCATCCTTTGCTGCAGCGGGCACGACTTCACCTTCGATGAGATAGACTACCCGCTCTGCGCCGGGCCCGCTGACGTCAAGAGGCGTGGCTTGGCTCGCGGCGGCGGTCTGTCCGCGCGTCACGTCGGCAACCATGCTGTGATTATTGTCCTGAACTTGGACAACGCCCTCGCGCACATCAACGCGGGCCTGCCCATTGCGATAGGTCACTGTGAATTGTGTGCCTTTGACCACCGCCGCCAACACCGGCGTCTGCACTGAAAAGTGCTGTACGTTTCGTCGCTCGGCCTGAATAGTGACACTGCCCATGGTTTGAATGACGCTGGTCATCTTCTGACCAGCAGCGTCACGAACGGCAACCTCCGTGTTGGAACCTAGGGCGATGCGTTCCTGACCGCGCACCAACTCCGCTCGACCGTCCCCTAGCGTTCGAACCTTCCCCCCATTGGGAATAACGTCCCCCCGATCTAGCGCCACCCAAGCACCGCCCTCTAACTGAAGGACACTGCCCCTCAAGCGGTCCGCGACCCAATCCTGAGCGAGAACTGACATACTGATTGACGACAGCAACGCGCCGACGAGGATAGTTTTGATAACTCGCATTTCTTGCCTCCCACAGGCTCCTGCCTGCATCTGTGCAGCGAGTTCGCGCCCTACACCTTTAACCCAAGCCTAATTCATTCTCGCAATGCATCCTAAGTCGATCACACTATGAGCGTAGGTGAATTTTTGGTTGCGTTGTTCGATCCGCCTGAGCGGTCAGTGGTGCAGGTGCAGCCTGCCGCCTGATCCACGATGCAGACCAACTCCAAATAACGCAGACCGACCGCTTGCGGGGAATCTGCAAGACTACGTGAACGGCGGGAATGGGGCGCATTTTTCCCGTTAGATGAGGCGCGAGACCCGTCAGCTTTGTCCTTCGGCTCGGAGCACTGCGCCTTCAGCTGTTGCGACCCGGTTGCGGCCGGAACGCTTCGCCTGGTAACAAGCAAGGTCTGCACTTTTGATGAGGGCGCTGGCAGACCGATTGGTAGGTGACGAGCCTGCTACGCCTATACTTGCGCTCAGTTTTGTGTCAGTTCCAAACCCTTCAATTGATCTTCGGATGCCGTTGGCAAGTGTCTCGGCTTCTTGGACCGAGCCTTGCACAATAGCCGCAAACTCATCGCCGCCCAGGCGCGCCACATCCTCGCCTTCTACAGCCCACCTTAATACGTTCGCGGTCTGACATAAAGCCCGATCGCCAGCGGCATGGCCGCCTTGATCGTTTATGGCCTTGAAATGATCCAGATCGATAATCAGCACGCAAACAGGATTTGCGCCTGCGGCTGCGAGACTGACCCGAAGGCGCTGCTTGAAGGCTGTCCTGTTCAAAAGCCCAGTGAGGCCGTCATGATCTGCAGCCCATTGTAGTGCCGCTCGCTGATCGGTCTCAACCGTGACGTCTCGAATTGTTCCGATCACTCGGTTGGCTCCATTTGGCACCGGCACTAATTTGGCGAAGGTCTCCACATGCCGGATCTGCGCGCTTGGCAGAACAATACGGTACCGGATGACTTGAGTCTCCAGACCGACGTTTTCGTGGGCATGTTCCGTCGATGCTTTGTCGTCCGGATGCAGGTAGGCGTGCCATGAATTCAAGGGCTGGCTTTCACCATCACCACCAAGGCCGAAAATCTCTCGGGTGCGGCTGTCCCAGTAACTGGTCTCGGTGGCAAAATCGACTTCCCATACGCCGACATCACTCGCATCGAGCGCGAGCCGAAAGCGTTCGTTTGCCCGCTCTAGATCGAGTTCTGCGGCCTTTTGCTTGGTTATGTCGGTTTGGACGCCAATCATTCGCGTTGGTCGCCCTAGTTCGTCACGCTCGATTATCCCGCCGCGATCAAGGGCCCAAAGCCACGTTCCGTCCTTCCGCTTGAGACGCAACTCGGTTTCGATTTCAGTAGTCTCGCCCCGTAGGTGGCGCTCGCCGCTCTCAATCGCTCTTTGGCGATCATCTGGGTGCGTCAATTCCAGCCAGAGTTCACTGCTCGGTTGTAGCTCCCCCGACGCATAGCCCAGCATCGCGTACCAGCTATCAGAATAAACGCAGTCGCCGGTGACAAGATCCCAATCCCAAACACCAAGCCTGGCGCGCGTAACGCCATGCACAAAGGCGTCGAAATCTAAGGTATGAGGACTCGAGGAACACATGACACAATTCAGAGCTGGTCAGCAATCTTGCGTCCAGAGGCACCAAGATATGCTTAAATCTCGCTGAGAATTTTATCGGTCGGGAGGTGGTACTGCCGAATTGAACGATCCTAAGCGGACAGACCGCTGCAAGGCGGTTGACGCGCTGTTGGAACGGAAGGAATGGGGACGCACGTGTCCGGCGCGTTATGGAAGCCTTCTGCCCCATAATCCACCATGCCAACGCCTTATTCGGGGCACTGTCAGACCTTGAGGTTCAGCGGAAGACTGATCGCTACCGAAAGTCCCGTTTGCTGCCACTCGCGGTTGATCGTTGCATTCAGAGCCAACGCCAGATTGCGTGCCAACTGGCTTCCGAAGCCCGACGCACTTTCGCTTGGCAAGGTTTTGCTACCTTTTTCTACCCAATCGATCCGCACGCATTCGTCGGCTTCGTGGACGCGGACTGCAAGCTTTCCATTTGCAGTGGACAATGCACCATATTTGGCGGCGTTGGTGGCAAGTTCGTAAATCAGAAGCGCGACATTTGTGATGGCGTGACCGCTAATGATGATGTGGTCGCCCTCTACTCGGATGCGATTGCCACCGCTATAGGGCGCCAGGACGGTCCCTATCATCGCCAAAAGGTCGCCACCGACACCCTCGTCCATGTCGGTCGACCAGCCGCTCGTCGTCAGTTCGTGGGCGCGGGCGAGAGCCGACAATCGGGCGTGAATGGTAGTCGCCAGCGCCTCAGCTGTTGCCTCTTGTCGCGCGGTGAGTGAGACGATGGACGATGCCACCGCGAAGAGGTTCTTGACCCGGTGCTGCATCTCTCCAATGAGCAGGCGCTGTCTTTGCTCGGCCAAGCGGCGTTCGGAGATATCGCGGGCAATCTTGGATGCACCAACGATAACCCCCCATGCGTCACGGATGGGCGAGATGGTCAGGGAGATATCGACCGCTGACCCGTCCTTGCGTCTTCGGACCGTTTCGAAGTGATCAACGCGTTCGCCGTTTCTTATTTTGGCAAGAATGCGTGGTTCTTCATCATGCCGGTCTTCAGGGATCAGAATGGTAATCGGCTTTCCGATCACCTCGTCCGCTGCGTAGCCGAAAATGCGCATGGCTCCTGGGTTCCAACTCTGAATCTGCCCCGAGAGATCCTTGCTGATAATTGCATCGTCTGACCCATCGATGATGGCCGCAAGCCAGTCACGAGGATCGGGATGATGGGCCGGAATCACACTGCCAGTGAGGTCAGACTTTGCCATGGTAAATTTGCTCCCGAGCTCAATTCCATGCTATCGAAGATTTGGCGCAGGAGTTTTCGGATCGATTGGATCCTTGTCAGCATATGGTCTTGCTGTGCGGACAGATGAGACCCAACGAACGCCGGTGTCAAGCAGACATCCCTGCAGTCGTCCTAATGTCGATCACGAAAGGGGGTCGAGATCCGTGGCCCCTTAGGGTTACTTTGGGCCGAAGGGCAAGGAACCGCGAGGAAGCGCGTGCCATTTTCTTCGATCGGAAGACAGAACCGGAGGCGCCTAAATGCAAATCGACAAGGTTTTCGTCAGCGTCAACGCCAGAGACTTTTCGGGCCTATCGGAGTGTGGAGCAAGGTACTCGAACGAAAATGGTACAGGGAGCCTATGCCCAGCTGCCGCGAGTGGGATGTGGCCGGGTCCGTGTTGTTTCAGGTGCTCGACAATCCCAAGGCGACCGGATCGACGGTTACTAACCTCCGCATTGCTGATCTTGATCGGCACATCGAACGGCTACGCAGCATTGGAGTAGAGCTTGACGACGCTGTTCAAGTCGAAGGCTTTGAATTCCTTCGCTATTGTCAATTTCACGACCTGGAGGGGAACGAAGTGGGCTTGCTGGAGGGCGGAGTAGTGCCGTCGGCCGGGTGAGCGACCTTCTTGTGCTTTCCTGCCGACTTCGGCTCTCGACCCATTTCGGAGATGGCACTGTGGGCCGGCATTGCCGAACAGCAGCAAGATAACTACGCCCTTAGGAGTTGCCAAAATCTTTGGCCATCGGCATCCGAAGAACGAACTTCGTCTCATTCTTGTCAGACGCTACTTCAATGCGACCGCCATGGGCCTGAGCAATCTGGTTGGCGATATAGAGCCCTAGACCGAGGCCCTGGGCGCTCGGGCGCACCTCTCCACGGTAGAAAGGTTGGAACAGTCGGTCCAACGCCGGCTGCGGGATCGGCTCGCCACCATTGGCAATCGACAACGCGAACTCCCCGCCGTCCATCTTGGCTTCTATGACGACAGGCTGCTCCTCGGAACCATGAGTGATTGCATTGCCGAGAAGGTTGGAGAACATCTGCGCCAGACGCGCGTGGTCGACGTCCACGGGCTGAGACAAATCGAACGCCATTTGGATGTCGCGATCAGGATGACCAGCCTTCATCTCGTTCACAACCTGGGCCAGCAGAGGCTCGATCCGCTCTCCTGTTGATTTTTGTATGGTTATACCGCCACCGAGCCGACCACGGGCAAAGTCCATGAGGTTCTCGGTTAACCCGCTCATGCGGGCGATGCTCTCGTTCATGAGGCGCAAGATGCGCGCTGATTTGGGGTCGGTGTGCGATTGCCCCAGCATCTTGATGCCGCCCGACAGACCTGCAAGCGGGTTTCGAAGGTCGTGGCCGAGAACAGCGATAAACTGCTCGCGCAATTCGGCGTTCCTTTCTGACAACGCCTGCAACTTCGCTGCGTCCGAGACTTGAGCCTGAAGCTGTCGACGAGACTCCGCAAGTTCGCGTTCATGCCGTCGCCTTTGCGGGGCTCGGAACAGTGTGACGCGCGTGAACACGACATTGTCAAACCGGCGCTCGGCAGCATTGGCGAGCACCGGCATAATGGTGCCGTCCGCTTTCACCAGATGGAGCGCCACCTCCTCAAAAAAGCCCTACATGCGCAGCAGTGGGGCAAAGTGCGTTTCGTAAAAGATGCTGCCGGCGACGTTGAGCAGATCCCGCAGGCGCTTGCCGGTCAGCTCATTCTGCGTCTGGCCCAACCAGCTGCACAGGGTTGTGTTGACCCGAACGATCCGGCCATCCGGTCCGAGCGACAAGTACCCGCATGGCGCCTGATCATACAGATCCTGGAAATCGCTGTCGGTTTGATCAGAGGAACTCATTCATGGCCGCTGTTACTGCGCCGGGCGAGCTCAAATTGGGGCAATGACCAGACGCATCGAGATAGGCGATGCGACTGCCTTCGATTTCCCGGTTGACGTATTCCCCGACCCGCTCGGACGCGATGATGTCGTCGCGGGTTTGCAGGATCAGGGTTTTGGCCCTGACCTTCTTCAGGTCGGCACGGTTGTCAGAAGTGAAGGTCGCGCGGGCGAACTGCTTGGCGATCTCGGGATCCGTACGGCAGAACGAGTTGATTAGCTCTTCGCCGAGCTCGGGACGATCCGGATTGCCCATGATCGCCCGAGCCATCGCTGCCGACCACCCGAGATGATTGTCGGACAGCGAGGCCAGAAGCTCTTCAATCTGGGATGCACTGAAGCCGCCGTAGTAGTCGCCGTTGTCAATGTACCGTGGAGAAGGACCCACCATTACCAGCTTGCCGAACATTCCGGGCGCCTCGATTGACGCAAGGGCACCGATCATGGCGCTGACGGAGTGGCCCACGAAGACGGCGTCGTCTAGATCGAGCGCGCGACCGATCTCGACGAGGTCAGAGGCATAACCCTGGAGGGGGGCGTATTTGTCCCTCTCATAGGCGTTCAGGTCCGACCGCCCAGCGCCGACATGATCAAAAAGCACGGTCCGGTATCGATCGCGGAAGGACGGCTCCACGTATCGCCACATGTTTTGGTCGCAGCCAAAGCCATGGGCGAACACCATCGTACGGTCGCCCGATCCATTAAACTGGATGTTGTTTCTGCCAAAAAAGGTCATTGAAGCCCTCGTCATCCATTCTCTGCGGCTTATCAGAAGTTATCAACGGAACGAGGTCACATTACGTTTCGTGACAGCGAGATGGGATCGAATTTCCTTCGTGACAGTTGTGCAGTATCGGTCTCGAAGCGGACCTCAGCCAGTATCGGATTTGCAGTGCCCCTAGCTATCACCATCCTCGTAATGGAAGACGAGCCTCTCATTCGGATGGACATAGCGGATCAATTGCAGAATTTGGGCTTCAGGGTGATCGAGGCGGCAAACGCGCGCGAGGCCGTCGCACAGCTTGATGCCAACAATGACATTCAGGTGATGTTTACCGATGTCGACATGCCCGGTGACATGGACGGCCTGATGCTGGCTGAAGCAGTTCGCAACCGCTGGCCGCCGATAAAGATCATCGTCACGTCCGGTCTCCGAGGCGTGCTGTTAAGCGACATGCCAAATGGGAGCCGCTGTTTCGGCAAACCCTACAAGGTTAGTGATATCGCCGACGCCGCACGCGAATTGCTAGCAGCTTAGCTCGTCTATTGTTCGAAGGCAGACTGCTTTCTTGATACCTCAAACCGCAGCTGTTGACTGCAGCCAGCGAGGGCCGAAAGGGGCGGGATGTCCGGGTTGGCGCACGCGCCTGTTTAAAGAGTTTTTGGAAGTACCCTACCCCTCCCAGGAGTTTCGGAGGTGACGAGTCAGGGGCCACACCCGACCGATAGGGTACGGTGTCGCCAATTGCACGACTGCAAATTGACTGCGAGCTCACGCGGGCAATGGAGCGAAACGCGCTGCCCCGCATTGTCGCTCTGCATTTGGAGAGCGCTGATGCAGAAAGACAGAACGGACCCCTGGGTCGATCCCCTTTTCGAGCAACGGGTACGTGAAACCGCGTACTTCCTGTGGGAACAAGCTGGCAGACCCGATGGGCAGGAACAACAATACTGGTTTGAAGCTCTCGAGCGTTGCCTGCGCGAAAGGCAAGCCGATGATTTGCTTCAAAACCAGCCCCCAGCTTTGCCGGAAAGCCATTCCTGATGTCTCGTTGGGGTGTGAAGCGAATGGGCGCGCAGTGGCGAGCCGGATTATGGGCGCCCTCGGCGGGCTCGGTGGCGGTAGCAATAGGGAGCGAGCGATCTATCCCTCTCCTCCGTGGCGACAACGGCTTCTGGGAGGCCTGCTTTCCCGCTGAGGAAGGTGAAGATTACAGCTTCATCGTTGATGGCATACGCTATCCGGATCCTGCCAGCCGCCTGCAGGTCTCGGACGTCCACGGGCCTTCACGGTTGGTTTCGGGCGCGGATTTCGAGTGGTCACATTCCTGGAGGGGACGTTCCTTCAACGAATATGTCCTTTATGAACTTCACATAGGCACCTTTACCTCGAGCGGAACATTCCGCGCCGCGGCCGAGAAGATGGAGGAATTCGCAAAGCTCGGTTTCACGGCAATTGAGATCATGCCGATCAGCCAGTTTCCCGGGTCGCGAGGCTGGGGCTATGACGGGGTGCTGCCCTTTGCCCCCCATCCAGCGTATGGTTCGCCAAACGATCTGAGGCAGCTCGTCAATACCGCGCAGAGCCACGGGCTATGCGTCATTCTTGATCTGGTCATGAACCATTTCGGTCCAGACGGCGCCTATCTCCACACGATTGCGCCGGAATTTTTCAACCCGGACCGACACACGCCTTGGGGCGCTGCGATCGACTTCTCGCAGAATGCGGTGCGTCAGTTCTGGATCGATTGCGCGCTAATGTGGCTAAACGAGTATCGGCTCGATGGGCTACGGCTTGATGCCGTGCATCAAATCCAGGGCGAAGGGGCACCGGAGTTCATGATGGAATTGGGCCAGGCTGTCCGGAAACTGGACCTGGGCAGGCCGCTCCATCTCATCGTCGAGGATGAACGTAACGAGCCCACTTTGCGCGAGTCGGGGCTTTATGCCGCCAGTTGGAACGATGATTTCCACCATGCGGTGCATACAAGCCTGACAGGCGAAAGCCAGGATTACTATGTCTCCTTCGCAAACGAGCCGATCGCAGATCTGGTGCGGGCCCTGGAGCGCGGACATATCGAGGAAGGCCAGCCGCGTATTGGGCTCGACACACCACGCGGCTCCGACTGCGCCCACTTGCCGGTCACCAGCTTCATAAATTCTATCCAGACCCACGATCAGGTCGGCAATCGCGCCCAGGGCGAACGGCTTCTGACGCTGGCGGATGAAAAAGCGGTGAAGACGGCGTACGCCCTGCTGCTCACTGCCCCCTATACGCCCATGATCTTCATGGGCGAGGAACGCGGCGCCGTGTCTCCATTCCAGTTCTTTGCCGACTACGACGGCGATCTGGCTGAAGCGGTGCGCCAGGGCCGGGCCGAGGAATTCGCTGGCATCGCCGCGCTCGGCGAGTCGGTGCCCGACCCAATCGATCCGGCAACTTTCCGACACTCCCGACTGGACTGGTCGCCATCTCCGGCTGCAAATGACTGGCTGCGGCTGACTCACCAGGTTCTCGCATTTCGTCAGGCAGCGATCTTCCCGCTGACGGCGACCTCCCGTCAGCATAGTGCGGCTCATGTCGTCGGCGAAAAGGCCTTGACGGCGCACTGGCAGTTCGAGGCGGGCGAGTTGATTATTGATCTCAATTTTGGAGAGATCGGCCGCCATGCGCTCAGGGCGCGCACGCCCGACTTCGCGCTCTTCGACCTCAAACGCGATCCCTACGCCCTTGCCGTCTGGAGCAAATTGACATGATGCACTCGGCCCCGACCGCCACATACCGGGTACAGTTGCGGGAGGGCGTCGACTTCGACAATCTTGCCCGGCATGTCGACTATATCGCTGGGCTGGGCATGTCCCATCTCTACCTCTCCCCGATCTTCACCGCCTCGACGGGCTCTACCCATGGCTACGATGTCATCAATCCTAATCAGATCGACCCGACGCTGGGAGGGCGAGGTGCATTTGAACGGCTTGTAGGAGCCGCAAGGCAGGTCGGGCTGGGGATCATACTCGACATCGTTCCGAACCACACCGCCTTCACCTTGGAGAATCCCTGGCTGCTGGAGGTGCTGCGCGACGGTGAGAACAGTCCTTACGCCAGCCATTTCGATATTGATTGGAATGCCGGCCCCCTGGTTCTGCCTATTCTGCCCGAGCCTTTCGAGCAAATGCTGGCCGCCGGCCGCTTCAGCGTAAAGAACGGCCATTTCGTCTTCGATGGAACGCGGGTCCCGCTAGCGGATACAGCACCATATGACATGACGGACATAGATGCGTTGCGCAAAGTGCACGAGCAGCAGCATTGGCGCCTGAAGCATTGGGAGGCCGAACGCGATGTCATCACCCACCGTCGCTTTTTCAACGTCACAGGCTTGATCGGCATGCGTGTCGAGGATCCCGAAGTCTTCGAGGACACTCATGCGCTGACGCTAGATCTGGTCCGGGCGGGATTGGTCGATGGCTTGCGCGTGGACCATATCGATGGACTGGCCGACCCGGCGGCCTATCTCGAACGGCTGTCGCAGGCGCTACCCGGCACGCCCATATGGGTCGAAAAAATCCTGGTGGGCGAAGAACGCCTGCCCGCAAACTGGAACACGGTCGGCACGACCGGTTACGAAGCTGCCCGCCTGCTGGCGCGCGCGCTCACGCACAGCCGAGGTATTGAAGAACTGGATCAAATCTGGCGCGATCTGGTCCAGGAGCCGGACAGTTTTCCGCAGGCGCTGACCCGAGCCAAGAAAGAAATCCTCGAGTTCGAACTCGCGGCTGAACTGCACCAGCTCGTCGCCTTGGCTGCCGCTGCGCTCCAGGCCTCACCGCTCGCAGAACCGGGTCCCGAGACGCTGCGGGAAGCTGTCATGGCCCTGCTCGGGGCCGTGCCACGCTACAGGACCTATATAGACAGCAACGGCATCGAGGAAGCTGACCACGCCATCGTCACGCGAATGAGTGAAACGGCAGCAATGGGCCTGCGTTCGGAGGTCGGCGTCAAGGCGGTGGCCTCGCTTATGCTTTCGCCAGATACAGCGCAAGCGCGAGCCTTCGCCTTGCGTTTCCAGCAGGTGTCCGGCGCTCTTCTCGCCAAGGCGCAGGAAGATACCGCCGGCTTCCGGTGGTCACGCTACCTGGCTGCCAACGAAGTTGGCGCCGAACCCGCCGAGCCGACCGTGGATCAACGGGAGGCCGACCAGTTCCTGTCTGGTCGAACCCCTTGGGACATGAACCTGAGTTCGACGCACGACACCAAGCGTTCCGAGGACGCGCGCATGCGCATGGTGGCAATCAGCCATCAGCCGGAGGGGTTCAAGGCCCTCTACCTTCGGGCCTGCGAGCTACGCGAAGCTGCCGAGGTCACCCCGGCCTGGCGCTGGTACATTATCCAGACCTGTCTGGCCATCTGGGACCCAGCCGACGCGCATCTCGACGAGCGTTTGCGCGATCATATCCGCAAGGCGATGCGTGAAGCCAAGCAAGCCAGTTTCTGGACCAGGCCCAACGAGAATGCGGAAAACAAGGCCATCGCTTTTGCCCACGCGGCGGTTGCGCTATGGCGCGACGCTCTGCCGATCGAACTCAAGCAATTGGTGTCGAGCGCTGACACGCTGATCCTCGCCCAGCTTGCCCTTAAGGCCCTCCTGCCGGGCTTTCCCGACATTTACCGTGGCAGCGAAACAGTTTTCCTTGCCCTCACCGATCCGGACAACCGTCGCCCTGTGGATTGGGGCACCCTTGCCGCCGGCACCTTGGACAGCAGGATTGCCACGGCCAAGATGAACCTGACCCGTGAACTGCTTGGGTTGCGCAAGACCGAACGCGAATTCCTCGAGCGGGCAGCGAGCAAGGTCGTTCTCAGCCCGGACAACGTCTTGTTGCGTCGGAGCGACGGGCAGCGGGCTTTGATTGCAGGTTTCTCCACTGATCTGCCTGCCAATATCGAACCGATCTGGCACACCGAGATCGACCGTCAGGTGATCTTTGTCGGATGGGACACCGAAATGTCCGAGGCATAGCCGATCTGCCGGAACTGGCGTGGAGTCACCCACGTTCACAAGCAACTCTCCAGCGGACCCAACCCGCTCCACCCCAGGAACCACTCCAATGCGTAAAGCGCAAAACACCAAGCCGACCTTTGATCATCACGCCGGCCGGCCTGATATCCTGGGCGCGGAATTCATGGGCGAAGGCACCAATTTCGCCCTGTTCTCCGAGCACGCTCAGCGGGTCGAGCTGTGTCTGTTTGACAAATCGGGAGCCAATGAAATCCACCGCCTGGATCTGCCGGCCATGGAAGGCGGCATCTGGTTCGGTTATCTTCCTGGCATCATGCCCGGCCAGGTCTATGGCTACCGCGTTCATGGTCCCTATGCCCCCGAAGAGGGCCATCGCTTCAATCCCAACAAGCTGCTGCTCGACCCCTATGCCCGCGAACTCAAGGGCGAGATCATCTGGGACGATGCTTTGCATGGCTATACAATCGGCGAGGATGACCTGAGCTTTGATGAGCGCGATAGCGCCCCATTCATGCCCAAGGGCGTTGTTGCCGATCCGGCATTCGACTGGGACACCGACCGGGCCCTGCGAATCCGCTGGCAGGACACGGTGATCTACGAAGGGCATGTGCGTGGCCTCACCATGCTGCATCCCGATATCCCGCAAGATCTGCGCGGCACCTTCCAGGGGTTGGCGAGCGATCCCACCATCGAACATTTGCACAAGATCGGCGCAACCACCATCGAACTGCTGCCGGTGCACGCCTTTGCCAATGATCGCTATCTGGTCGAGAAGGGGCTCTCAAACTATTGGGGTTATTCCACCCTTTCCTTCTTCGCCCCGCATGCCCGGTATCTGCACACCGGTCAGATCCGCGAAGTGAAGCAAGCCATCCGAAAATTTCATGCCGCCGGTATCGAGGTTATCCTCGACGTGGTGTTCAACCATACCTGTGAAGGCAACGAACTGGGTTCGACTCTCTCCTTCCGCGGCATCGACAACGCCAGCTACTATCTACTATCGCCCGAAAACCCTCGGCACAGTTTTGACACGACCGGTACCGGCAATACGCTGAATGTCGCCCATCCCATGGTTCTGCGCATGGTGCTAGACAGCCTACGCTATTGGGTGCAGGCCATGCATGTCGATGGGTTCCGTTTCGACCTTGCTTCCACCCTGGGCCGGGAATCGGAGGGCTTCGAGCGGGATGGCTCATTCTTCAACGCCTTGCGACAGGATCCGGTGCTGGCCGGTGTCAAGCTGATTGCCGAGCCGTGGGACATTGGTGACGGGGGCTACCAGGTCGGCGGCTACCGTTGGCCGTTCCGGGAATGGAACGACAAGTTCCGCGACGATACGCGGGCATTCTGGCGCAAGGATCCGGGCCGGATCGCGGCAATGTCCGAACGCCTGTCAGGTTCGCCTGTCCAGTTTAATCACAGCCACCGCCCGGCCACATCAAGCATAAATTTCGTTGCCGCCCACGATGGTTACACGCTTTGGGACACCCTGAGTTTCAACGAGAAGCACAACGAGGCCAACGGCGAAGACAATAATGACGGTCACGACCACAACCTGTCGGACAATATGGGCGCAGAGGGCGAGACCGACGACGAAGCCATCCTGCAAGCCAGGCTGCGCCGAGCAAAGGCCATGCTGGCTACCGTTCTTCTCAGTCAGGGCGTACCGATGATCCTTGCAGGAGACGAATTCGGCAATAGCCAGGGTGGAAACAACAACGCCTATTGCCAGGACAATGAGATCAGCTGGCTCGACTGGAGCAAGGCGCGGCCGGAACTGATTGAAGCCGTTTCGGTCCTGAGCAAGTTGCGCAGGGAGACGGGCCTGTCCCGCGCCCGTTTCGGCGTCGCGCAGAACGATGGCCCTGACGACAATCCGGTGCTGGAATGGCTCCACCCCGATGGCAGAGCCATGGGAGACGCCGATTGGCAAGACGCCGAATTGAGGTGCTTCGGCCTGAAGATCGTCTCCGCGCTCGATCCCGAACTGCTCATCGTGCTCAACGCGGGCGACGACTGCCAATTCCAGTTGCCCGAGGGTAAATGGACAAAGCGACTGGACACCTCGACGGATGATTTTGAAGGGACTGTGGCCGCAGATGGATCGGTGACGGTGCCGTGGCAAGTGGTCCAAGTTTACGGGCGTTGAGCACCATCCATGTGATTATGCACACGGTTTGATTGCGGGGCTGGTGGTGCCTCAGCCGACAGGCCGAACTAAGAAACCACCACCCTACGGCGCCTAAGGGAATCGCGTCATTGCCCTGCTCCGACCTTTGATCTTGTTCGTTTGATGCTTGAGGTCGCACCTGCCGCTTTCTCCAACTTCGTAGGTGGCGGTGAACTGACACAATGCGCGGGGGTTGCACAGCGAGTTCGTAAAGACCTTCGAGCGACCTGTATTGGGGATCAGTTACGCCGCTCCGTCGCGTTTCCTGTTTTCTAACCATGTGATCTGGCGTGATCACAAGCCTCGGGAAAGACCCGAGGAATTAAGCCCTCGGCAAGCATCCACGTGGAAAGTCTGCGGCAAAGAGGAGGCAAACCGTGGAACGGTCGAAGCTTAGTCGGACATACGATCACAGGAATTGTGCTCCCGTCGTATCAGATTGCGCGGTTCCGATCGGACGGAGAACGAATGCATGTAACGGGTCGCGGATGAACAAACCCCTGTGGGAAAGTGGAGCTCACAGGTGACGCTGACTATTTCGCCTGAAGTTCGAAGCGATCTCGACGAAGACGTCGCCACGCTGTCGAGGCTGCTCGATCAAGCACCCTTGCCCAGCTACATTTTGAATCTCAGAGGCGTTGTTCTTTACGCCAATAGACCCGGAGACGCGTTGTTGGGCCGGGGAAAAACAGGATGTTTGGGCATATGTTTGGAACAAGCCGTTTATCCCCCTGATCTTGATGAAGCCAGGTGGCTAGCAGAGGCATTGCTGGAGGGGCGTCGCCCTTCATATCGAGCCGAGCATCGCCTGGTTGATGCCGATGGTCGCTGCTTCTGGGCCAGCATTTCGCTGTCGCTATTGAGCGATTGCTCTGGGCGACCAAAATACCTTTGGCTCCAAGCTGCTGACATTAACGAGCAGAAGAACGCTTTGCTCGAACTGGTAGATGCAGAGAGACGCTGGAACTTTGCGCTGGAAAGTGCCGGCCAAGGGGTCTGGGAGTCTGATCTGGAGCGCGGCACCGTGTTTTACTCTCCTACTTGGAAGAGAATGCGCGGATACGGCGAAGACGAGCATGTTGACAGCTCTCGGGAGGCCTGGATTGAACGCGTCCACCCCTTGGATCGAGAACGCGTGCGCATCCATATCCTTCAGGCCGACCAATTGCCACGCAATGTGTTCGAATACCGCGAGCAGCACCGCAATGGGCATTACATCTGGATTCAAAGTCGGGGCGCCCCGGTCGAATTCAATGAACAGGGTCGTCCTGTTCGCTTCATTGGCACCGATACCGATGTTACCGAACTCAAACGAGCCGAAGCACGTAGCAACAAATTAGCAAAGCGGCTGGAACTTGCCCTGATTGTTTCTCAAATCGGGGTATTTGAAGCCGATATCGCTTCAGGACAGCTGATTTACGATCGACGTCTGCGAGACATCTATGGTTTTGACCAACACAAGCTGCTCTCGATCACGGACTTTCAGGCAGCAATTTTTCCTGACGACGCAGAACAAATCCTATCGGAAAACACGGAAGCTATTCGCCGCAAGGGCGATTTTTCGTCCACGTTTCGCATCGTGCGTACAGATGGTGAGGTGCGCACACTCATGTCCCACGTGACCTATTTTGACGATGACGGAGTGAGCAAGCTTGTCGGGACCAACTGGGACATCACCGACGATGTGAAGCTTCACGAAAGCCTTGTTACTGCCAAACGGCTGGCAGAGACACGAAATGCCGAACTGCAGATCGCAAAGGATCAGATAGAACGCCAGGCGCTAACGGACCCGTTGACGGAATTACCCAACCGCCGGTTCCTCGAGCAAATACTGGGCGATCTCTATCGGGACAAACAGCTTCCCACATCCATCCTCCATATCGATCTCGATCACTTCAAGGAAATCAACGACAGTGCAGGTCATCTTGCTGGTGATGCGGTTCTGAAACACGCAGCCCGGACCATTTCGGACCAAATCACCTCCGCAGAGTTCTTGGCCCGAAGCGGTGGCGATGAGTTCGTTGTTGTATGCCCAGGTGCGGCAGACCCGACCCATCTGAAACGCCTTGCAGGGAACATCCTCTCAAGCCTGGCAATGCCTTTCTATTTCTCGGGTAGGCCCCTGCGCCTCGGCGCGAGCATAGGTATCGCCACCCAAACGTCGGCCTATCGTAGCTTGGATCAGCTTCTGGGCGATGCTGATGCGGCGCTCTATCGCGCAAAAGCCGGAGGTGGTGGCCGGCATGACTACTTCACCGAGGACCTGCGCTCCGAGATCGAGTTAGCAAGGCGCACTGCGGAAGAACTCCTTGAAGCCATAGAGACCAACCAATTCGTGCCCTACTACCAACCAATCGTCGACGCCAAGACGAACCAAGTGGTCAGTTTGGAGGCTCTCGCTCGGTGGCAGCACCCCTCTCGCGGTGTTCTGGCTCCCGCCCATTTCATGAAATTTGCAGAAGAACGTCACGTTCTGAGCACTATCGACGGCATGATCCTTGAGCAGGCGGTGGCGCAAATGCAGGAATGGCGCCATAGGAAAATCACTATTCCTTCAATCTCGGTCAATGTCTCCCTCAACCGCCTAGCCGACGAGCAACTGGTCTGCTCGCTGCAAAAACTGGACTTCGAACCGGGGACGCTTAACTTTGAGCTGCTCGAGTCCATATTCCTTGATGACGAAAAGGACAAGTTCTGCACGAATATCGAGGCTATCAGGAGGATGGGTATCGGCATCGACATCGACGACTTTGGCACCGGTCACGCCTCTTTCCTGAGTCTTTTTCGACTCAATCCACGACGGTTCAAAATAGACCGTCAACTGGTTCAGCCGATCATCGAAAGCCAGGAAAAGCGTGCGGTCATAAAGTCCATCATCGGAATGGGTAAGACCTTGGGTCTTAACGTCGTAGCCGAAGGCGTCGAGACAATCGAGCATGCCAATCTTCTGCGCCGGCTGGGTTGTGATTATCTACAGGGCTATGCCTTTGCCCGACCGATGCCGGCCGACGAGCTCGAAGGCTGGCTCCGTCATTGGGGACATGAAGACCGAAACTAGTGAACTGCAATATCAGTATTGGACAGATCGCGGCAGCTTGCTCGTTTTACGGGTGAGGCTCGCTCTTTGCCCCTCATTATGCAGTTGGCTGGTCAGCGCGGTATGTCGATTATTACCTTCGCGGCCAATGTATTTGGTGTCCGCTCTTGGGATGCCTTCTCGACGACCCCGGTGACCATTTTGGGGCGCGTTACAGACCGGCCGCTCAAGCTTGTCTGGGTTGTCTTGATTGGCCTTCAACGCGCCGGGGCCCAGCGTTCCCGAAGGCTCCGTCAAAGTCCCCTACTCTATTGACTTGCCGGTGGTTCGCTCAAATTGCAGAGCAAAATGTGCGGCCAGAACCTCTTCATGAACTCCCGCCTCGATCGCTTTTTCCCGGATATCGTCAAGAGCCTGAAACAAGCCAATCGAGCGAACCAGCTCGGCCTGTTTGGAAATTTTTTCGCGAAGATCTTCAGGTAGGGCGCCTGCATCAATGTGACCGTGCGTTGTCTTTATCCACCGCTGAACGGTCCGGGGATTCACCTCGAGAAATCGACCAATTCTGCTTGAGGTGAACCTGATGAAGAGGTCCGCCAGATCTCGAATCACTTTGCCATCTTCCGCGGACATATGCGCCCCTTTCGTCCCCTCTCAAGCCCAGGCACCGTTTTACCGAAAAACGCCAAAACCATCAAATCAGATGTTTCGTCGGATTTTTGTTGACAGGATTATCCTGTCGATCTAGGCTCTCAACATCGGCGATGGAACGGCCTTGCCGAAGGACACACGATCCCAAAGCGGTTTTGACTGCAAGGGACAGGAGACAGACATGACGGAAACGTCCAACGCCACCATGGCGGCTTCGCTCGATCTTGGTCGAGGCGTTATCACGGAAAAGCTTCAGTTCATTGGACAGGTTACGGGCGGTGGAGCCCACGGTCCAGGCCACGTTTTGCGGCAGATTGGCTATAGCAGTTCGGTCGCGGTCTATTTCACTACGGATAATCGCTCCGGCTCCAAGCGCTCCGGAAGTTGTATTTGGCAGCTGGACGCGGATGAACTCTACACGCTTGATGGTGTTGCCACTGGCAGTCGTGCTAGCAGCAAGTTCTACGTGAAGACAGACGACGGCGTAGCCGTGGAGCTAAGCCAGTCAGAATTCGAAGAAGAACGGCAGCGACGCTGGCCCCTCCAGCACCAGCAGGCCATTGAGGCACTGGAAAAGCGCAAACGCGACGAGGCATCTCGCATGAAACGGGAGGCCGAGCAGGCCGAGGCCCGGCGCATCGAACTCGAAGCTCTCGCTGAGATTAATGCGGAGCGGGCAGCCCAGATTGACGCCCACGGGCAGCCAATCGAAGGCGAACTCCCGCAATTGAGCGGCACGTCAAAGCAGATTGCATACGCGCTGAACATTCGCAGAGCGTTCGCAGACATTCATCCTGGTCACCGGGCTCTGAAGTCGGCGACCACGGCCAAATACTGGATCGAGAACCATCGCGGTGCGCTCCACGGCCGATAGCAAGAAGGCAACGAAATGATCGAAGTCCCAGTTGGCAAGCCTGGAGATCGGCAACGACGCATTGAACTGGTGGCTATGATCTGCTTCGGCCATGACCCCCTGGACCCAGGTCAACCCATTCGGGGCTGGCAGGCGCGATTGTCCAAAGCGATGGGCATGGGGCGAACGGCTGTGCACGACACTCTCAAGAAGGGTGAGAGCGCAGTGTTCGATCGCAAACTTCGAATCTTCGTTGCTGGCCGGCGGATCGCGATGATGGAAGAGATTGAGGCTCTCAACACGATCGAGCAAATCCTTGGGTCTTCGGACCCAACCTCAAAGCTTGCCTACCGTGACCCTTGGGAGGAAACGAAATGAACGTCAGTATCAGGATCAAGGCCGCCAGAGAGGCCACGACAGCCATTCGCGTCGACTGGTTTAGCGCGGTCGAGGCTTTGCGCACCGGCGGTGACACCAACGGGTACGGCGCTCTGTCAGACCCTTCGGACGCCATATGTCGGTTGCTCGAGGCCAGGTCGTCTCTCGAGAAAGCAATTGCTGCTTTTCGCAGCGTCGATTGGCCGACAGACGACGATTACGACGAACAACAACAGAATGAGAGCGAAGAAGCCCGCAGGCGTCTTGCCGAGACCGGCTTCGAAATTTGACCTGCGCAAGGGGCCCGGTCGCCGGCACCGCCAGCCCTGTTCACCTCGCCGGCTAGTACTACGACAATGGAGTTTTGAAATGAAATCCGCTACCAGAAACGCCCTGAAGGCCGTGAACAACGCGCAGAACGTGCCGGCTCACTATCAGGGACATTATCGCCCATCGCCTCGCCAATGAAACACTGGTGGACGAAGTGGCGCGGTCCGAACTGCCCACCGAACACTCCCCGCTTCCCCTGGAGGTCCGCGCCTTTCGTAGCCGGCTGGACGGCACCGAGCATCTGGCGCTGCTCCGTAGTCCTTTGGGGCGTACACCGCTGGTGCGCCTGCATTCGGAATGCCTGACCGGGGACGCGCTCGGATCATTTCGATGCGATTGCGGGCCGCAACTGCAGGAGGCCCTGCGCCAGATCGCCACCGGTGACGGCGGCGCCCTGATCTACCTGCGCGGTCAGGAAGGCCGCGGCATTGGGCTTGCCAACAAGATCCGCGCCTATGCCCTGCAGGACCTGGGGCACGACACCGTCGAGGCCAATACCGCGCTGGGTTTTCTCGCCGATGCCCGCGACTACGGCATTGCCGGGCAGATCCTGCACTCGCTCGGTATCGACCGTCTGCGGCTGTTGTCGAACAATCCCGACAAAGCCCTGTCCCTCGAAAAATTCGGCATCCACGTCGCCGAGCGCGTGCCGCTCGAAATCCCGGCCAATCCCTATAACTGGCGCTATCTCGCGACCAAGCGGGACAAATTCGGCCACACCTTCACCCACCAGGACCATGAGAACCAGAATGCCTGAAAACGCACCCCGCCTTGCCATCGTCGTCAGCCAGTTTAACTTGGAGGTCACCCATGGGCTGCGCGATGGCGCACTAGCCTATCTCGCCGAGAATGGTGTTTCGGTCGCGCCGGACAACATCTATTCAGCGCCAGGCGCCTTCGAAATTCCGCTCATCGCCAGGCGGCTCGCGCAGTCCGGCTTCGACGGCGTCATTTGCCTGGGCTGTGTCATCAAGGGCGATACGGCCCATTTCGAATATATCAGTGAGGCCACCGCTCATGGCCTGATGCAGGCCGGGCTCGAAACAGGCAAGCCCATCACCTTCGGCATCCTGACCACCTATACCGACGAGCAGGCCATCCTGCGCAGCCGCAAGGACGAGCACAACAAGGGCCGCGAAGCCGCGGCTGCCTGCCTGGAAGCCCTTCGAGCACTCGACGCGATCGGCGACTAGCCTCTAGTATCGAGCGATGCGGCCCTGCCGTTCTTTAAAGTCGGCAGGGCCTGTTGACGGTTCGTTTTTGGACCATGGCCGTGCCCAGCAAGCGGCGCAGATCTTCTTTTCACGCCCGGCGGCAGATTTCGAGACCGTGCCGGTCCTGCAGACCGTGCAGTCATGGCAGGGGTTTCCCTTCCTAGCGCGTCTCTCGACGCGATTCGGCGTGCCGATCTTTGCGTCGCAGCGGCGTCCAGACCATGAGCATGGGCGAGGCCAAGGCCGGCGGTGGCCGGGGCCTCAGCGACATCATCTACGTCAAGCTGGGCCGCTCGATCATCGGCGAAGCTTTCCGGGCGCAGGCGAACTTGTGTTAGCAAGAGAGCTTTTGACCCCGGAAGGAAGGTCTTTTGCCGTGATGCTGGCCGTTGTCGCCAGTCCGCTCCTAGACGCATTCATCAAGGAGCGGACATTGAGCGAACGGACGTCCTGAGCGGATGGATAGCTCGGGAGCAGTGTCGTCGGTCACAGCTTAGCGCTGAAAAGAGGCAGTTCCTATCCGCGCCCGCGATAGGTCGGCACACCTGTCTCGGGAAGCCAGACATGTTGTGGTACAATGCCAGTCTGCCAGAACACATCGATTGGGATGCCACCACGCGGGTACCAGTACCCTCCGATCCGGAGCCATCGGGGCTCCAGCAGGCTCGTCAGCCGGCGTCCGATCGATACTGTGCAGTCCTCATGGAAGGCGCCGTGGTTGCGGAACGACGTCAGGTAGAGCTTGAGCGATTTGGACTCCACCAGCCAGTCGCCCGGAACATAGTCGATGACCAGATGGGCAAAATCTGGCTGACCTGTCACAGGGCACAGAGAAGTAAACTCCGGCACCGTAAACCGCGCGACATAGTCTGTATCGGCCTGTGGATTGGGCACGCGCTCCAGAATGGCGAGTTCGGGGCTGTCTGCCGCCTTGGTCTCACGACCAAGCTGCGTGACTTGAAGAGAGAAGTCGGTCATGCCAGTGCTCCAGCGAGTTGCCGTTCCTGCCGCTCATCATATGAGCGTAGCCAATAGATGAAGGGAATGGCGACCAGAACCATCAAGCCTTTGCCAACGATCTGCCCCCACATCAGCTCAATACTGCCGAATGCCAGCTGCAGGAAGATCAGGGTGTCGAGAAACAAGCCGACCATGCTCGAGGCGACGACAGCCAGCACCAGGCCTCGGCGCTGCAATGGAGTATAAACACCCAGGTCGGCCAGCTCTGAAACAAGAAACGCAACCACTGAGGCAAACACCAAAGCAGGCGGGGCGACCAGCACCGACAATATAGCCCCAAAGGCAATTGCAGTAATGGTCCAAGCCAGGCCGAGGCGCCGCTGCACCAGATCCCGCAGCACAAAGGCGAGTCCTGCCACCATGACACCGCTCGGCGCCAAAAGTCCCGGAGCGACGGGAATCAAGCATGGGCCATCGGGAGGGCAGACAGTTCCCACATTGCCGATCATCCAGTTGGCGAGTGGAACAGTTAAGGCGAAAGCGGCAAACAGGGCAAGGCCCTCGATCCGCCGCCGCGTATCAAGACGAGATAACATTGAGTTCTCCTGCGGTCAGGCAAAACAGACCTGCGCCGGATTGCGATAGCCGCAGCCAGCACCGGAGTGCAAGAGCCTGCGCCGGGACAGGGAGATGCTGGTACTGCCAATATGGTGTCTTGAGAGACTCAAGACAGGCGGCGGGGCCTCCCGTCCCTTGTTGTGGCGGTCCTCGGTTACTTGATGAAGGACGAACGGCCTATCATAGCCCGCACTATGCGTTTATGGCCGTTTCCATCATTGACGTTTACTGGGGCTTTAGGAACCACCGGCGACGCTAGTCAGCCACCCTTCGCATTCCAGCGGTTCTCAAAAACCAGGTCCGCCAGCGGGATACGCATCCGCCATCCCTTCTGCTCTAGTTCAGGTGATGCGAAGAAGCTATCGACTCTGCCGACGCAAAGGTAAGCGACCAGCCGGATCGGCTCGGGGATATCCAAGACCACCTTGACCTCGTGCTCCTTGAGGATACTGACCCAGCCGACTCCCAGACCCTCTGCTCTGGCCGCCAGCCAGAGGTTCTGGACGGCACAGACCGTGCTGAACAGGTCCATGTCGGGCATGTGCGTGGCGCCCAAGACGACCGGGCCGCCGCGTGTGCCATCGCAGGTCACGCAGATATTGACCGGCGCGCTGGTGATTCCCTCAAGCTTGAGGGCCCGATAGGCGTCCTGACGATCCTGGGGGAACATCGATGCCGCTTCGTCATTGGCGCGCGCAAAGATTTCGGCAACCCGCCGCTTCTTCTCGGCATCGCGTATCACGAGGAAATTCCAGGGCTGCATGAAGCCCACGGAGGGCGCATGGTGTGCGGCATCCAGGATCCGCATCAGGACCTCGTCGCCCACTGCATCGGGCAGGAACTGGCCGCGCACATCCCGCCGGCTATAGATGGCGCGATAGACCGCTGCGCGCTCGGCGTCGGAAAATGGTCCGCCCGCGGCAAAGTGTGGTTGAAACGCAGGCTGATCGGTGGTGTCCGGCATGACATTGCCCCTGTTGAAAAAAACACAGGAGCTGGGGTCCAGCCAGCTTCAAGAGGTCATCTGGCCGGTCTTCTGACTTGGGATCATCCCCGGCGGACGCCTTCCCGGCTTGCGCCAGTGGCATATGCCCGACAGGTCCCCCGCACAGCGCTGGGCACGTCGCGGATTTCAACCGCGTTCCCGATTCTCCCGCCGAAGCGGGCACCAGACTCGGTGCGTATACCCCCCGAGCCGCGCTGTTGGCAAGGCGGAGTTGACGGGTTGACATTGGCATGACGATGCCGTCTTCTCGCGGACGTCCGAGGGGTGTCCAGGTTCGCAAGAGTCTGGTCTGAGATGGCTGAGAGGCCGAACCCTTTGAACCTGATCCGGGTAATGCCGGCGAAGGGACGGGATCGTATCCGCCACCAGAGCTGCGCCCGGGTTTCCGTTTTCACGAGAAAACATGGAGACCCATCGTGAACAAGACCATCAACGCCGAGGCGCTGAGCGCCAATGGCATATCCACCACACCGCTTTCCGCGTCGCGTAAGATCTATGCGAGCAGCCCGCTCGCCACCGATATCCGCGTGCCCTTTCGCGAGATCGCCATCGACGATCCCAACGCCCCGGCGTTTCGCGTTTACGACACGTCCGGCCCCTATACCGATCCGGCCATCGCCATAGATCTCAAGCGCGGCCTACCGCGCCTGCGCGGAAACTGGATTGCCGAGCGTGGCGACGCGGAACCCTATGCGGGCCGCGCCATCAGGCCCGAAGACGACGGCCATGTATCCCCGGAACGGGCCGTCGCGCATTTCCCCCTCGCCCATCAGCCGCTCCGCGGCAGGGCCGGGCGGCCGGTCACCCAACTGGACTATGCGCGCGCCGGCATCATCACCAAGGAGATGATTTTCGTCGCCGAGCGGGAGAATCTGGGGCGCCAGCAGATGTTGGAGGGCGCCGAGGCTCGCCTCGCCGATGGGAACAGTTTCGGCGCGGCCATTCCGCCTTTCATCACGCCGGAATTCGTGCGCGACGAGATCGCCCGCGGCCGGGCGATCATTCCGGCCAATATCAACCATCCCGAAATCGAGCCGATGGTGATCGGGCGCAATTTCCTGGTCAAGATCAACGCCAATATCGGCAATTCCGCCGTGTCGTCCTCAGTCGAGGAAGAGGTGGAAAAACTGGTCTGGGCCATCCGCTGGGGCGCCGACACGGTCATGGATCTCTCGACCGGCCGCAACATCCACGCCACCCGCGAATGGATCATCCGCAATTCGCCCGTCCCGATCGGCACGGTGCCGATCTACCAGGCGCTCGAAAAGGTCAACGGCAACCCCGCCAAGCTCGATTGGGACGTGTTCTCCGACACGCTCATCGAACAATGCGAGCAGGGTGTCGATTACTTCACCATCCATGCCGGCGTGCGCCTGGCCCATGTGCCGCTGACCGCCAGGCGCGTCACCGGCATTGTCTCGCGCGGCGGCTCCATCATGGCCGGCTGGTGCCTTGCCCACCACAGGGAAAGCTTCCTCTACGAACGCTTCGGCGACATCTGCGATATCATGGCCAGGTATGACGTGTCGTTTTCCCTGGGCGATGGCCTGCGCCCTGGCTCGATTGCCGATGCCAATGACGCAGCGCAGTTCGCCGAGCTCGAAACGCTGGGCGAGCTGACCAGGATCGCCTGGGACAAGGGTTGCCAGGTGATGATCGAAGGGCCGGGGCACGTCCCGATGCACAAGATCAAGGAGAATATGGACAAGCAGCTGCGCGAATGCGGCGAGGCTCCATTCTATACGCTGGGGCCCCTGACCACCGATATTGCGCCGGGCTATGACCACATCACCTCGGCTATCGGCGCCGGCATGATCGGCTGGTTCGGTACGGCCATGCTCTGCTACGTAACGCCCAAGGAACATCTGGGCCTGCCCAATCGCGATGACGTCAAGACCGGCGTCATCACCTACAAGATCGCGGCGCATGCGGCCGATCTGGCCAAGGGACATCCGGCGGCGCAGTTGCGTGACGATGCGCTGTCAAAGGCCCGGTTTGAATTCCGCTGGCAAGACCAGTTCAACCTTTCGCTCGACCCCGATACGGCACGCAGCTTCCATGACGAGACCCTGCCCAAGGAGGCGCACAAGACCGCCCATTTCTGTTCGATGTGCGGGCCCAAATTCTGCTCGATGAAGATCACGCAGGATATCCGCGACATGGCCGCCCGCGAGGGTGGCATGGCGGAGAAGTCGCGCGAGTTCCTCGACCAGGGGGGGAAGGTCTATGTCCCGCTCGATTAGCCGCGCTCCCCTGCGGGCAACAGTGATCGGGGCAGGCGTCGCCGGGCTGACGACCGCCCTGACCTTGGCCGAGCGAGGCCTTGCGGTGGAGGTGTTCGACCGCAATGCGGGGCTCGGGCCGGGGAGCTGTTCCTGGCATGCCGGGGGCATGCTTGCGCCGTGGTGCGAAATGGCATCGAGCGAGGCCGTGGTCGGCCGTCTTGGCGCCCAATCCATTGACTGGTGGCGTGAACGCTTCCCCGCCACTGTGTCGAAAGGCACGCTGGTGGTTGCGCCTGGGCGCGACCTGGCCGAACTCGATCGCTTTGCCCAGCGCACCGAGCGGTACCGGTGGCTCAACGAGACCGAGATAGCTTCCCTGGAACCTGACCTGGCCGGTCGTTTCCGCAAAGGCCTCCACTTCCCCGGCGAAGCACATCTCGATCCGCGCCTCGCGCTGGCGGAGCTGGTGGAGCGGTTGGCAGCTCTGAGCGTCGCCATCCGGTTCGACACCGAACTCGAGCCCGCAGCGGCGCGGGGCGATCTGGTCTTTGATTGCCGGGGGCTTGGCGGGCGGATCGACATGCCAGCACTGCGCGGCGTTCGCGGGGAGATGGCGCTGATCCGCTCACGCAGTCTGTCGCTGTCCCGGCCGGTGCGCCTTTTGCATCCACGCCTGCCGATCTATCTGGTTCCGCGCGGCGAAGGCGTCTTCATGCTGGGTGCGACCATGCTCGAAAGCGAGGCACGGGGCCCGGTCAGCGTGCGCTCCATGCTCGACTTGCTGGGGGCTGCCTTCACCCTCCATCCGGCGCTGGGGGAGGCGGAAATTCTCGAGCTTGGGGCAGATCTCCGCCCTGCCCTTCCCGACAATCTTCCCCGGGTGGAGCGAACGGGACGCGTCATTCGCGTCAATGGCCTCTTCCGCCACGGCTTCCTGCTTGCCCCGGCCCTCGCGCGGATTGCCGCCGGCGCGGCCTTTGCCCCCCATTTCGACACGGAGCTTCTGCATGCGAATTCGGCTTAACGGCGCCGAGAAGCAGCTTGCCGCCAGCCGCCTCGACGAGGCGCTTGATGCACTGGGCTACAAGGACGCGGTCATCGCCACCGCCGTTAACGGTCGGTTCGTGCCGGCGGCCCGGCGCGCGGACACGCAATTATACGATGGCGACAGTCTCGAAGTGCTCGCCCCTATGCAGGGAGGCTGAGGCATGGAGTTTTATGGTGTCACGCTGTCCTCCCGGCTGCTGCTGGGCACGGCCCGTTATCCCTCGCCCAAAATCCTCGAGGCGGCAGTGCGCGCCTCGGGGGCCGAAATCGTCACTGTGTCGCTCAGGCGCGAAGGCGGCGACCAGCGGGCCGGCCAGGCTTTCTGGTCGCTTATAGGCGAGCTGGGCCTCCGCGTCCTGCCCAATACGGCTGGCTGTCATTCGGTCAAGGAGGCCGTAACCACGGCCCACATGGCTCGCGAACTCTTCGGCACGACCTGGATCAAGCTCGAAGTGATCGGCGAGGCCGATACCCTCCAGCCCGATGTCTTCGGGCTGGTGGAAGCTGCACGTATCCTGGGCGAGGACGGGTTCGAGGTCTTTCCCTACACGACCGAAGACCTGGTCGTGGCCGAACGCCTGCTCGAGGGAGGCTGCCGAGTATTGATGCCCTGGGGCGCCCCGATCGGATCGGCGCGCGGGCTGAACAATCTCTTTGGCTTGCGCGCCCTGCGCGCCCACTTCCCCGATGTACCCCTGGTGATCGATGCCGGTCTCGGCCTGCCCTCGCATGCGGCAGCGGCGATGGAAATGGGCTATGACGCGGTGCTGCTCAATACTGCCGTCGCCGAGGCGGGTGACCCTGTCCGCATGGCCGAAGCCTTTGCCCTCGCCGTGGACGCGGGGCGGCTTGCCCATACCGCATCGCCCCTCGAGCCGCGCGACATGGCGGCGCCTTCGACCCCGGTCCTGGGCAAGGCAGTCCTCGCATGATGCTCGATCGCTTCTATCCCGTCGTGCCCGATGCGGATTGGGTCGAGCGTCTTCTGGCCTCGGGCGCAAAACTGATCCAGCTGCGGATCAAGGATTGTCCCGAACCCGCGCTGCGCGCTGAGATCGAGCAAGCTAGGGCCACATGCATGGCAGCGGGTGCGCAGCTCGTGATCAATGACCATTGGCAGGTGGCCATCGATACCGGGTGCGATTTCGTGCATCTGGGCCAGGAAGACCTCGCCGAGGCCGACATGGGGGCGCTGCGCCGCGCGGGGATACGCTTCGGCATCAGCACCCATGACCATGCCGAATTGGACAGAGCCCTGATTGAGTCCCCTGACTATGTGGCCCTGGGGCCCATCTATCCCACCCAGCTCAAAAAGATGCCCTGGGCGCCGCAGGGGCTGGCGCGGATCGCAGAATGGAAGCGCCTCGTGGGCGCGCGGCCGCTGGTGGCCATTGGCGGGCTGACCGTGGCGCGGGCCGAACTCTGCCTGGCGGCGGGCGCCGATTGCGTTGCGGTCGTTGGAGACATCGTGCGCCACCCCGACCCAGCCGGTCAGGCCGGTGCCTGGCTGGCAGCAACGAGGCTTTGACATGACCGATCGCTACATCCGCCAGATGACGCTGGCCGAAATCGGCGCCGATGGACAGGCGAAGCTGGCCGCTGCCAGCGTCCTCGTGGTTGGCGCCGGGGGCCTTGGTTCGACGGTCCTGCAAATCCTGGCCGGTGCCGGAATCGGCGAAATCGTCATCCTCGACCATGATCGTGTGGACGTCACCAATCTGCATCGGCAGCCGCTCTACGGCATGGACGATATCGGTGCGCCAAAGACGGAGGCGGCGCGAAAGGCGCTGCTTCGAGCCAATCCCGCAATCACCGTAACAGCCAGACCGGAGCGCCTGACGCCACACAATGCCGCCGCGCTCGTCGACAGGGCGACCGTCGTCATCGATGCGGCCGACAATTTCGCCGTGACCTATATCCTGTCCGACCGCTGCCGGGCTGCCGGCAAGCCATTGGTCAGTGCGTCGGTGCTTGGCTTCTCCGGTTATGTCGGCGCCTTTTGCGGCGGTGCGCCAAGTTATCGCGCGGTCTTTCCCGATGCGCCAGCGGTGGCCGGCAGTTGCGCCAGCGTCGGCGTGCTGGGGTCAGCCGTATCGATACTGGGGAGCCTCCAGGCCCATATGGCACTTCACGTGCTGCTCGACCTTAAGCCAGGCATATTAGGCCGGGTTGTCAGCTTCGACGGCCACACCCTGCAATTTGGCGGCTTCAGCTTTGCCGATAGTCCTGAGCCTCTGCACGCCACCGCGTTCATCGGGCTGGCAGACCTCGTGCCCGACGATATTGTCGTCGACCTGCGCGGCGTCGCTGAAGCGCCGACCCTGCCGCGAGCAGATGCGCTTCGTCTGGCCCCAACGGAAATTGACCAACTGGCATCGGCATATGGTGGTGCCCGCATCGTCCTCTGCTGCCGCAGCGGGCAGCGGGCTCTGCGCGCTGCGGGGCGGTTGCAGTCCATGGGCAGGCACAACCTGGCGCTGGTCGCGCTGGAAGGCGATCCGTCGTGATACCCGTTGCTTTGACCATTGCCGGTTCGGATTCGGGCGGCGGCGCCGGAATCCAGGCCGATCTCAAGGTCTTTGCCGCTTTTGACGTCTTCGGGACCAGCGCGATTACAGCGGTGACGGCGCAAAACAGCATGGGCGTGTCTGCGATACACTCGGTCCCTCCAACAGTTGTAGCGTCCCAGATCGAGGCGGCGTTCGCCGATCTGCCGGTGGCGTCTGTCAAGATCGGCATGCTCGGGAATGCCGAGGTCATTGACGCGGTCGCCGAGACCTTGAGCCGGCATGACGCCAACCGGATTGTCCTTGATCCGGTGCTGGTGGCAACCAGCGGCGCGCGCCTGCTCCCGGAGGAGGCTTTGGCCGCACTGGTCACTCTGCTGTTGCCGAGGACCCTCCTGCTCACCCCCAACCTGCCTGAGGCTGCGGCCTTGACTGGCTCGCCACTTGCCATGGACGAGACTGCGAGGATCGTTCAGGCCAGGGCCTTGCTGGCGATGGGGCCCAAGGCTGTGCTGATCAAAGGGGGACACGCTGCGGGACCGCGCAGTACGGACCTGCTCGTCGACGCCGACGGCGTGACACGCTTTTCAGCGCAGCGGCAAGGCGTGGGGGAGATTCATGGCGGGGGCTGCATGTTTTCCTCCGCGGTCGCAGCCGGCCTCGCCAGAGGCTGGCCACTGACCGCCTCGGTCAGCCAAGCCAAAGGCTTTATCTCGAGGGCCATAGCAGCGGCACCAAGCCAGGCCCTCGGCTCCGGTGCCCGGTTATTGCACCCGGCTCGGCGGCCTGGGAGGCGTCTTGGCCACAACGCCGCAGCCCCTTCGAGTTCCATTCACAAGTTGCCATTTCTGGCGTAGAGGGAAGACAGAGCAATCTCCGGTCGCAGCCTTACCCGGTCAAAACAAGGATCAACATTTTGAAAACTCTCGTCATCTGCTCCGGCGGATTGGACTCGGTTTCGCTCGCGCACAAGGTGGCGGCCGAGCAAACTCTCACAGGCCTCGTTTCGTTCGACTACGGACAGCGGCACAGCAAGGAACTCGGCTTTGTCGCGGCCTGCGCACAACGGCTTGGCGTCCCGCACCAGGTCATCGACATCCGTGACATCGGCCGCCAACTCAGCGGTTCCGCGCTCACCGACGATGTTGCCGTTCCCGACGGCCACTATGCCGAAGAATCGATGCGGATCACGGTGGTGCCCAATCGCAACGCCATCATGCTGGCGATAGCCTTCGGTGTCGCTGCGGCGCGACAGGACGAGGCAGTCGGCGTTGCCGTCCACGGCGGCGATCACTTCATCTATCCCGATTGCCGGCCTGATTTCATTGACGCCTTCCAGGCGATGCAGGACCGTGCGCTCGACGGCTATGCCAACGTCCGCCTTTACGCGCCGTTCGTAAACGTGTCCAAGGCCGACATCGTGACCGAGGGCGCACGGCATGCAACGCCCTTCGATCAGACCTGGTCCTGCTACAAGGGCGGGGAGATACATTGCGGACGTTGCGGCACCTGCGTCGAGCGTCGGGAAGCCTTCGACCTGGCCCGGCTGCCGGATCCAACACCCTATGCCGATGCCGACTTCTGGCGTGATGCCGTAGAGGCGAAACGCGCATGACGTTTCGCATCACCAAGGAATTCCATTTCTCGGCATCCCATCAGCTCGCGTCGCTTCCGCCTGACCACCAATGCGCTCGGCTGCATGGGCACAACTACATCGTGGAAGTCGAACTGACCGCCGATGAGCTGAACGAGCATGGCTTCGTGCGCGATTACCAGGACCTGTCAGTCCTCAAACGGCACATCGACGAGGCATTCGACCATCGCCATCTCAACGATGTGCTGGGCCATGATCGGGTCACTGCCGAATATCTCGCCCAATACTTCTATGACTGGTGCAAGCAGCGACTGCCCGAAGCCTCTGCCGTACGCGTCAGCGAGACCGCCAAAACCTGGGCGGAGTACAGGCCGTGAGCGCCGTGGAGCCGCCCGGTATCCGCATCAGTGAGATCTTCGGGCCGACGATTCAGGGCGAAGGCGTATTGATCGGCCAGCCGACCGTGTTCGTGCGAACCGGTGGATGCGACTACCGTTGCGCCTGGTGCGACAGCCTGCATGCCGTAGACAGTCGCTTCCGTGACGACTGGCGGCCAATGTCGATAGAGCAGATCTGGGCACAGGTCCGGGTCCTGTCGGGCGGCGAGCCGCTGATGGTGTCGCTGTCCGGCGGCAATCCCGCGATCCAGCCGCTGGGCGACCTGATCGCACGCGGCCACCAGGACGGCTATCGCTTCGCCCTGGAAACGCAGGGTTCGATGGCCCGGGACTGGTTCTCGATGCTGGACGTCCTGGTGCTGAGCCCCAAGCCGCCATCAAGCCGGATGAGCGTCGACAGGGCACAATTCGAGGCTTGCCTCGACGCCGCGCAAGGCAAGCCGCTGACGGTGCTCAAGTTGGTGGTTTTCGGCGATGCGGATTATGACTTTGCTCGAGACGTCGCAGCCCGCTATCCGCACCTGCCGACCTATCTCCAGCCGGGCAACCACACGCCGCCCTCGGCCGATGCGGTGGACGGCCCCGTAGACATCGATGGCGTCATGCAGCGCATGGAATGGCTGGTGGACAAGGTTACTCAAGACCGATGGTTCCAGGCGCGGGTATTGCCACAGCTTCACGTGCTGCTCTGGGGCAATAAGCGCGGCGTCTAGGGATTTGCAAACAAGTCTGTCCAAGCATGCGAGGATTCAACGTGTCGGCATACGGGTTCGAGTCGCCTGACCATGCGCGACATACAGGTATTACGCGATGCCAGGAAGCGGATCGCGATGCTCACAGCGTACGACCACGTCATGGCAGGTCTGCTCAGCCAATCCGGCATCGACATGATCTGGGTCGGAATGGCAGCTATCGGGACGTCGCAAACGCGGTCTGAATGACCGCTGTGGGGCGCTTAGCGGAAGGTGGAAGCCATTACCTCAACGCGTTGAGCGGCCACTACTTGTGCTCGGTCTCTGGAAGAGCGGCATAACTTGACGGGCTCATGTCAATGAGAAAGAAGTACCTCCACCCCTGCCCCAGCGGCGTTCAAGATGCCTGCTCATCATCGCCATCGGTATAGAGCAAGGGCCCCAGCCAAGCTGGAGCCCCGAACTATTCCACCCGTGCAGCAAACACTAAGCACGAGCAATCTACACCATCATCAAAAAACCGGCCGCCTACGCGGCTACAGATGACACGCCAAATAATCGGCGCTGTCACTTTCCTACCGGCCGCCTGAGCGGCTACACGTGACGCACGAGCATATCGACGCCATCACCATCCTATCAGCCGCCTTCGCGGCTACAAATCAAACACGAGATCGATGTCAAATCGATGTAGTCACGATCCCTTCAGCCGTCTGCGCGGCTACGAAGTGATGCCGAAGAGCTAGAGCTGAAACGTCAGCCACAGTCAGTACTCTCAGCTGCCTACCTGCCGCTCACAAGCGAGATCGTTCTGAATCTCAGGCCCAAGTTTCCCGTCAACAATCTTTGGCGCATGCTCGCCCTGGCCGACGAGAACTACGATCGAGTGCTACCAATTCTCCGATCCTACGAACGGACCAATGCGTCGCCCCCGCACCACATGCTCGCCCGCGGCTTCTGCCACTACCTTCGTCTCATCGTCGATTTAGGACTGGCGCGTGGCTACTACCGGGAGCCGTACACCGGCTTCTTCAAGCCCAAGGTAGAGTTCGGCACGACCGTCGCTCGTCACCTCGCTCGAGGCGACGAACTCAACGTAGCCGGCGCCGTGTTTGCGTTCTCCGCCAATCTGCCAGTAAACGCCGTGCTCAAGTCTGCCTGCATGGACTTTCTGCGGTTGATCCCTCGGGACCAGAAGTGGTCGATCGAGCGAAGGCTGTTTCTCGAGGCGCTCAACGCCCTATACCGAGTACCAGCAGCGCCGATGCGGTTCGGCGAGCAAGTCCTCGCCGAAGGAGTGCCAAGGTGGATTCGCGACCATTACCGCGGTGCCTTGACGGTTTATGCCATGCTGCTCGGCTACACCCAGGTGGGTTTCGGCTACGATGCCCAAGGCAGTGAGATGCCGTCTTTCCTGTTCTCGCTCGACGACATCTTCGAGAGCTTTGTCCGGAACACGCTCCGCGACGGCCTCCGAGAAGCCCATATCTCGGTGGTCGATGGGAACAAGAAAAAGCACCAGCGTCCTCTCTTCAGAGACAACAAGGTATTTCCGATAAAGCCTGACGCTATTATGCGTCGCGACAAGAAGGTGTTGGGCATCGGCGAGGTAAAATACAAGCCGAAAATCGATGAATCTGACCGCTACCAAGTCATCAGTCATGCAGTTTCGTTGGAAGCACCTGTGGCGTTCTGGATTTCACCTGCCTTGTCAGCTGCCCAGGCGGGCATGAATTACGTTGGCGCCATTTCCACTGGCACCAAATTCCACCACTATCGTCTCGACATCTCTGGGGATATCGATGCCTCAAGGCAGGATATGGTCGAAAAGATATCGGCCTTATTGCCGACCTAGGCGGCTCAGATCTCCACCACCAGATCCTCCGTCCACCCCGTCTCCTCATACCAATCGTCCCCTTCATACCCCCTTGGATTGCACACCACCCTTGTGTCGCCGACCATATAGTCCGACGCCCTGTGCAAATGTCCGTGCACCCACAATTCCGGCCGATATCGCTCGATCGTCCCTTCGAGATCGCTCGCAAAAGACGCGTCGGCCACGCCGGGCGTTCGGCCCCGGATCGATTTCGGAGACGGCGCATGATGCGTGACGACGACCGTCGGGCCCGGATGCGGCGTCGACAGCACGGCCTCGATCGTGGCGCGGTGCTGCATGTGCGCGGCGCGAGTGTCCTCCGGCCAGATCGTGTCGCTGCCGTCTGGCTTCCAGACATGCTGGTATTCCGGCATATGCTGCGCGGCCCAGGCTTCGCTCGCATAGCGATCGCCGACAAGTTCGAAATCCGTCCAGAGCGTCGCGCCGACGAAGCGGATGCCGCTGATGACGGCGGCTTGGCCCGACGACAGGATGTGAATGCCGCGAGCCAGCAGGTCTTCATTTCCACGATCCCAGGCATTGATCGCGGCGTCATGGACGTCATGATTGCCGGGCACAAAGATGAGCGGCGTCGGGGACAAGCGCGCCAACATCAGCAGCGTCTGCTCCGTTTCGCCGGCGGACTTATCGACGTCGCCGGCGATGATCATGACATCGTGCTGCGGAACCCGATTGGGAACCCAGTACAAGCTGTCCATGTGAAGATCCGAGACGATCCAGAGCTTGAGCCGCGCACTACTCATACTCGTGGCTCCCACAACGCATCCGATACCAGCCGCTGTCTTTGAGTGTCCGACCCAAGGCGCCGCATTTCTCGCACAGGCACGCGCTCAGGTGCTCGGCCGCGTCGACGATCTGGCCGCCGACGACGCCCTCCAGTCCGTGCGTGTACCAACGTAAGTCCCCGAATTTTTCCTTGATTTGGCTCGTCCGCGGGTCGCCGCCGGTCTCCTCGATCATGTCGACAGCGGCTTCAATGAGATCGCACCAGCCCGACCGGTGCTCCGGCCAAACGCCAAGGCGGTCGTGCAGCCGCGCGTCGACGACTGACCTGACGGGATCGGGGATCGACGCCGTTCGCGGATCATATCGCTGCCACCGCCGGCGCTGAGCCCGCAAGGCCAGATCGACCAGGACTTCCCGGGAGAACGGCGGCGCGGGACTATATTGTGTCCGCCCGATTTTGCCCGGCGGAATCCCCGGGCTGATCGTCGCCGTGAGCGTGTCCGGCGTCCGCCCGACGACGGCGAGCGAAGCCAAGGCGGGGTCGCCCTGGAGCGCGCGTTTGATGAGCGCCCTGGTCTCACTGATGATATCGACAGTCATTCGTCATCTCCTTCATCGTCTGAGCTCCACCGCAGTTCTTCCGGGATCTCGCTGTTCGCGATCGCTTCAAGCTCGTCTTGCGACAGCTCGTCGACGCCGATGACGATCCGTCCGCCGCCGAGCAGATGCCGGCGGCGCTCGTAGTCTTCATCGCTCTCGCCAGGATCTCGCCGGAGCTCGTACTCGACGACATCCGCACCGCCGAGCACGTCTTCGGCAGCGGCAATGCCCGCTTCGGCGAGAGCCTCGATGAGCATGTGCTGCCAAGGTTTGCCGTTACCGGCATGGAGCAGCGCGCGCACTGTGATCGGCCCCGGATGCTCAAGAGCCGCCCGGGCGATGTCGGCGACGTCGGCATGCCGGCGCTCGATGATGCCGACAGCGACGCGGAATGAGCTGCGGGCGATCGCGCGATCGCGTTCACGGATGACCATCAGCACCTCCCCATGATCTGCTCGCGCCCGTTCAAGATGGCCCCCACGATGCGCGTGAGTTGCCTGATCGATCCCCCCTGCCACGCGTCCCGCACGAGGTCCATCTCGTCCTCGGCCAGGGGCGCATACCACCTGCGATCGACGCCCTGCTGGGCGGCGATACGACCAATGATCTGCTGCGTGAGCACATACAAATGCTCCCAGTCGGGGTTCGGCATCTGGAGAACGCGCATTCGATCGCGCACTGGCTCAGGCACGCCTTCGAGCGAATTCGCCGTGGCGAAGTGCGAGACCATGCTGAGATCGACCTCGACTTCCAACGCGAGGTCGCGGTACCTTCGTGCCTGGTCGGCCTCGAGCATGGGCAGCAAAGCGTCCGCGGGTGCCCCGTTGTGCCGGCTTGACGATGCCTTTTCGAGCTCATCCCAGATGATGCCGACGGACGACATGCCCGCCCGCTTGATCAACTGGAGCGGCGCGCTCTCGCGAGCGCTCGACCACTGTGCAGACGTCCCCATCAACGCCGCGTCGTGCAAGCCGGCGAACGACTGCAGCTCACACGGCAGCCCGACAGTCTCGAAGATCGCGCGGGCCAGTGACGACTTCCCGGAGCCCGGGGCGCCGACGAGGAGCGTGGGCCGGAAGCGGATCGATTGCCGCGACGACAGATCGCCCAGGATGACATCGATGATCTCCTCGGAGTGCGGCCACTGAGCGACGAGCGATCGACGATGAGCCGCGATGTCGCCCGTTGCGATGGCAGGCAGCTTCACGCCGACTTTGCCCTGCCAATCCTTCCAGATGTCCTTCCGCCATCCGGTCGTAGGGATCGGCGTCTCAGGGATGACGACGACGCCAGGCGCGAGGGGCGGCCCTTCTTGCTTCTCGATCTCCGAGCGGTCTTCGTAAAGTTCCCTCAGGAATTCTGCATCAGTGTGCGCCGCGGGCTTAATCTCCTCGACGGGCTCCTGGACTTGCGCCGATGCCTTGGCCGCCTCGGAAGCGGCAAGCTTCAGATCGCTAAGCAGGAGGTGATCGCACTCGATGCTGTGGACGCCGAGCGCATGATATTCCTCCATGCTGCTCTTGTTCTTCAGCATCAGCCCAAGAACCGTTGCGTCCGACCAAGCGTCATGGAATCCAGTGCGGAAATACGTGTCTTCGGCGATGTGCTGAGCGAGCGCGTATGCGGCTTCGCGGTCGTCTTGATCGCCGCGATCATCGAGACACGCTTGGTAGCACCGCATCCGCCATTCGTCGTCGTATCCTGCAGCGGCCATCCACTGCCGGACGGGCTCGATGGCCGCCGACGTGCAAGTATTCCGCAGGACGGCGAGGGCCTGGCCGATATCGACGCCGGACTTCGCGGTCGCGTTCTTCACGATGCGCTTGCCGGGCTCTCGAACTGGCTCCGGGAGCGACATCCAGGAATCGCACCATGTCTGGATGTCGGCGACGATGCTGCCCTTGAACCAGGGCGATCCCTCGATGAGATCGTCCAGGGTCGGCAGCAGGCCGTCGCGAATATGCTGATGATGTGCCACGCGCTCAGCGTGAACGCGTTTCGCGGCCCCCGAGGCCGCACGTTTCTCCGATGTCATGTGAGGAATATCTTGAGCGTCGTGGACGTCTGCTCATGCAGTGTCGACCCGACGTGCGCCACCGACGGCTGGGCCCCGGCGTCACAGAATGGGCGTTATAGCGTCGCTGGGGCTGCGTGTCCGGAGGGAATCTTCCGGGGCATTTTCATCAAAGCTCGCGGGGATTGTGTGGACTAGCGGTAGACGCGGGAATGCCTCGGCTGCAAGTGCATGATTTTATTGGCAGATTAGACATAATGTATGCAGGTGCATATTTCTCATTGACGTATGCACCTGCATACTTCATCTTAAGTGCATAGGCAGCGCAGACGCGGTGCCAGCAACATAAAACTGGGGCATGCCGCCCTGATATAGGAACCAAAATGACCAAGTCCAAGACCATCGTCGTCCTCGCGAAGGCCGATCTGAAGAACCCGGCAGCGAAGCCCAGCGAAGAGCTGATCGCCGCCGTCGCCGAGGGCAATGGCCGCGCCCAGAAATTCGTCTACAGCGCCGCCGAGATCGTCGATCTGGCCCGTCGCGCCGAGCGCCGTCTCGAACGCTCGGGCCTGCCCCTGGCCGACCGCGTCGGCTTCGAGGCCTCTTTCGAACCCGAAGGCCCGGGCAAGGCGTACAAGTTCACGGCCACCGGTCGCGGCGTGGCGCTTCGGCGGGCGACCAAAGGCTGGGTGCTGGTTCGCATCTACGAGATCAACGTCTATCCCGGGCAGATCGAGCATATCAGGTACCGCGCGACCCCCACGCAGATCGAGGAAATGCAGCGCCGCGCCGTCGCCGATCTGACCCCCATTGCCGCCTGATCAAACCATGGCGCCGGCAGGACCGGCGCCACCCCAGGAGTGAAATTCATGCATAGCAACACCCTCGAAGCCAATCTGTCGCCGGTCCCCGCCGAGGTCATCGACACCACCGTCTATATCGGCAAGAGCAGAATCACGCAGGATCTGGTCTTCGTCGGTCGGGTCTGCGGCGGCGGCGACTGCGGCCCCGGGCGCGTGATCGAGATCACCGACTATGACCGGCGCACCCAGCTGCGCTGGGAACAGGACCTGCGCAGCGGATCGAAAAAGTCTGGCTGCATCACCGTGCAGCTCGAAGAGGACTCGCTGTATCGTCTTGAATACGTCGCAACATCGCACCAGCACATGGGGACCTTCTTCGTGTGCACCGACGGCGGTATCGCCCGCGTGATGAGTGGCGTCGAATTCAACCGGCTCCGCAAGAGCCGCTGGCCGGAGGCGCACAAGCGCTACCTGGCAACGAAGAGAAGGGAACGCGCCCAATGAGGGGCCATGAAATGAAGGCCATCCGCAAGCGGCTTGGCTTGAGCGCAATCCAACTGGGTCGCGCTTTCGGTTACACGGGCACGGCAGGCACAACGGCTGTCATGATCCGAAAATACGAAAGCGACGCCCGCCCTATCCCCATCTATCTCGAAAGGCTCCTGCACATGTACGAAGAACACGGCATCCCCGACGAGTACATCGATGAACGGCCCTTCAAGCTGGAGGCCCTGAGGAAACAGATCAAGGAGGCCACCAGCATCGTCGGCATGTTCCCCGAGATCAACGAATTCGCGGCCCTGGCGCGAGATCTCAAGAGCGAAGACTTCGACATCGATGACGAGCCCGAACTGCCGGATTTCGATACGAACTCCGCGGTGCACGACATCGACTGGAGCGAATGGGACGGTAGCGGACAAGAGGGCGTAGCAGCCGATGAGACGCACGTGCTGTTTCGGAACCTCGGCGAGAAAGAAGAATACTCATACCGGGAAATTGCGGAGATCATCGAGGACGACAACGCAAGATAGTCGACAGGGGCCCCACGGGGCCCCTTCTCTATTCCGCCGCCAGCATCCTCAGCCCCGATCCCTTGTAACGCCGCTCCGCGATCGCCCCCTTGAGCTCGTCGATGGGCTCCAGGCCTTCGACAGCCCGGGCGACATCCTCCTCCACGGCCGCTGCCCATTTCCGCATGATGGGCCATTTCTCGTGCGTCCCATCGTGAAGGCTATAGTGCTTGCCCGTCACATCCGTCCGCAGCCCACCTTCACTATGATCGAGGATCATTTTCGATGACAGCCGGCTCCAGCCGAGCACGCGCTCGCCATACGTACCAAAGATCCGCCGAACGTCGTGGGGGCTGTTCTCGACACCGGGCATAAAGCCCATGGCATGAGTGAGTGTCGACGGATCGAGATGCGTCAACGGCATCCCGCGTCGACGGGCCCGCGTCTGCGGAAACAGGTATTCTGGTTTTGACGCATCCGGGTCGTCATCGAGGCGACGGTGCCACGCCGCTTCAACAATTGCCATCGCTCGCTTCACGCACGCCCAGGCCGACGCCGGCAAAGGCACGACATGGGCTTCGCCGTCCGACCGTTTCCGATCATCAGCATAGACATACCAAAGGCCTTCTTCGTCGCCATTGAGCGCGCGGAAGTCCTCAATCATAGGCGACGCCACGGCGCGGCGTCGCTGTGCCGTCCAAACGACGAGCTCCACGGCGCAGCCGATAATCGGATCGATGGCACCGCTGCGCGCAATGGCGATGATGCGGCCCAGGTCCTCCAGCGTAGGATCGGCAACCATGCGCTTCGATGGGCGCCGCGTGCGCTCCGGGGCCTTCAGTCCACGCATGACGCCTGGGGTCACGCCCGCCGCATCGATCTGCTGGTCTTTTTCAAGCCAGCTCCACATCGCCGACACCACCCTAGCCGTGTTGGCAGCGTGGGTCTCTCGACCAGAACGATGGATCTTGCCGACGACGCCGGCCATCTCGGCACGTGTGATCGTCGGCAGGGGGCGCTTCAGGAATGGTTCGAATTCGGCGGCGCAGATCTTCTGCCGGTAGTCAGCGGCAGTGATCGGCGATTTCGTGCGCTTCATCTCGCCCAGGAACTCCGCCCGCCCCTGCTCGAAACTCCACTTGAACACGTCGCGGGGCCTCTCGGGCGCCGGTGCCATCGTGGCTTCGGCGATCTTGCCGGTGCGCACCAGCAATCGCTCGATCCACTTCGCATCGGGCATCCCGGATCGATCGCGCAACATCGCCTGCCCTCGGCCAACAATGTCGCGGGCTTCGGCGATGGTCCACGTCTCGATGTCGCCAAGGGCCAGTCGGGTGTCCTTGCCGTTGACGGCGAACCGGAATTGCCAGACTGCGCCACTGGGCCCGACTCGCAGGACGAGTCCCTTGGCACGCGCATCGGAGACCTCATAGCGCTTGGAGCCAGGGCGAGCGTCTGCCTTGGCCTTGGCGACTACGGCGGCGGTAATGGTGGTGGGCATTGGGACGACCTTTCGATCCAATGCGGCCATTGGGACGACATTGGGACGACCGCCAAGAAATACGGCATTCGCCCTGGCTGCAAGGCCTCAGCAGAAATCTTCGTTAATTCACAAGAAGCTATCTCGGATTAGCTTCAAATTGCCGACCGCTCAGAACCCTCGAACATGAGGCGATGTCCGAATTCCTAATCCTGGGGTCGTGGGTTCGAATCCCGCCGGGATCACCAGCCGATTCGGTCCCTCCCGCTCGCACGCTGGTACTCTCGCGGCCATTCTGGTGGCCCCAGCACCCTGCGGCCGGTCGTTCACAAACTTGTTACCGGGCTAATCCGTCTGGTCTAGACGCTGAATCAGCGTCGAGTTAACGAATTGAGGGCTCCAACTATTCGTCGGGGAGAGCACGTCTCTCCGGTCATCCCGCATGGATCACCTGTCGCCCGCGGGCGCAGGAATTCGTTAACAAATGTGTTGGCACACTCAGTCCCGCTTCATTATGGGACACGCCCATGTTTGCTCACGCCTTCAAAGTTTCCCTTGCGGCGGCACTCGCTGCCTTCACGTTTTCAGCCACCCCGACTTCAAGCTATGCAGCATCGGCGGCACCGCTGGGCTTCCAGCTGTTCTGCCTGCAGCAACCTGCGCAATGCCGTGGCGGTGGCAAGTCCCAGGTGGCGCTGACCAGCGAGATGCTCGCGAGCATCCGGCGCGTGAACAGCCAGATCAATCACTCGATCCGTCCCCGAAACGACCCCGGTCCCGATGTGTGGACCCTTGGAGCGACCGCCGGCGACTGCGAGGACTATGTGCTGACCAAGCGCAATGCGCTGATGAATGCCGGCCTGCCATCGAGTGCCCTGCGCCTGGCGCATGTTCGCACCCGGGAGGGCATCGATCACGCCATCCTGATCGTCAAGACCGACCTCGACGATCTGGTGCTCGACAATCTGGTGGGCGATGTGCTGCCACTGAGCAAGGTCTCCTATCGCATACTCGCGGTCTCCAGTGCCGACCCGATGGTGTGGACGCCCTGACTGATACGGGGTCTGCGGACTAGAGCATTCCCGTTCTGATTGAATCAGAACGGGAACTCTATCTCTTTGTTTTGTCACGCTTTCGAACCGCAAAAGTGGTGTCCACTTTTTGCTGAAAGCGCTCTAGGGCAGCACCACGGTCAGATCGTCCGCTGTGAACTGCCAATAATGGGCGGTCCGGAATTCGAGCCGCGTTATCCCGTCGAAATCAGCGGCGAGATAGGTCGGGCCGAGTGCCGAAAGTGTCATCTCCTCGTGATATGCGGGCTGGTCGCCCTTGAATGCGGTGATCAACAGGGTCTCGCCCTCGGCTTCCAGCGATGAGGCGCCGAAATAGCCGCCAACGAAGTTGAAGGGCTTGCTGCTGCTGATCGCGGCCGGATGACCTGACCCATTATAGGCGAGGAATTCTCCCGACATGACGCCGTTCCGGTATCCTTCCGGGTCGTAGAACTTGCGGTGGGTCATGACGAAATTGTCCCAGCCCAGCCCGCCATAGCCCGATGGAATCTTGAGGACACCCTCGCTCTGCAGATCATCAAAGGTGATCTTTTCGCTAGCGCCGACCGGATCGGGCGAAGACCACCAGGCCTGGGCGACCTGGACCGGGGTCGTATTCACGTCGAGGTCGCGCCCCGGGGCCAGCTTGTTGTGCCAGGCCCCCTGCTCGACCGCAACCGCGAAGCGATGCGCGCTATCGGCATGCAGGCGGCGCGTGGCACGATCGGGACCGGCAAGGACGATGTCGGTGGTGCTGGGATCCGGAAAAGTTCCAAGGAGCCGCAGTTCCGGCGCGAGCCCGACAAGGTGCGGCGCGGGGTCAGCAATCAGATCTGCCGGACTACCCGGACGAGACTTGAATTCGGTGGTCTGAACCGCATTGCCGGTCGTGACAAGCCAGTGGGACGGAACCCGAACGGTGAATTCATAGGTCCCCTCGAACATGATCGCGGCATCCGACTGCGTGCCCGACATGGTGAAATTGGCAAAGCCCGCCCCGTTGGACACCGCCCATATGGGCCGTCCCATGCCTTCCGCATCGACGATGATGCCTGACATGGGCTGGTCACCGAGATCGTAGAGGCCGTTTCGGTTGATGTCCCGAAAGACGAAAACCGAGATGTTGAGGTTGCCTTCCCAGTAGCTCGACCAGTCCGTGCGTGGTGGATAGTAATCGTCCTCGGCCAGAGCCGGGACAGCCGCCAGAACGGCCAGGGCAGCCAGACCAAAGGCAAGCGGGGGAAATTTCCCCCCGCCTTCCCGAGGGGGAGAGGGTTTCCCCTCTCCTCGTCCTGCCCCGTTGACGGCGTGAGCTGGCTTGGCCAGCACAGTCGCGTCAGTCCTTGCCATGGCCGCCGTTCCCATGGCCGCCATTGCCATGGCCACCGTTGCCGTGGCCACCGTTGCCGTGGCCGCCATTGCCATGGCCACCATTGCCATGGCCACCATTGCCATGGCCACCATTGCCGTGGCCGCCATTGCCATGGCCACCATTGCCATGGCCACCATTGCCGTGGCCACCATTGCCGTGGCCGCCATTGCCGTGGCCGCCATTGCCGTGGCCGCCATTGCCGTGGCCGCCATTGCCATGGCCGCCATTGTCGTCGCCGCCATTGCCATGGCCACCATTACCGTGGCCGCCATTGCCGTGACCGCCATTGCCGTGACCGCCATTGCCATGGCCACCATTACCGTGGCCGCCATTGCCGTGACCGCCATTGCCATGGCCACCATTGCCATGGCCACCATTGCCGTGACCGCCATTGCCGTGACCGCCATTGCCATGGCCACCATTACCGTGACCGCCATTACCGTGACCGCCATTACCGTGACCGCCATTGCCGTCGCCACCATTGGTGTCGCCGCCATTGGAGTCGCCACCGTTGGAGTCGCCACCGTTGGAGCTACCGCCGTTGTCATCGCCCTCGCCCTCCGAGGCGAGCGACACGGCAGGCGCCGGTGGGGTAGCGGCCGGAATGGCGGCGGTACCCCCGCCCAAGCAGAGACTGTCAGCGATGTCGTTCAGTTGCCGGGCTGTTGCTGCGCTGGCGGCGCCGCGCGCCAGGACACGAATGCCGTCAGCAGTATTGAGGCAGACTGGCATCGGCACGCGCGGGAATTGTCCCGCCTGGGCAAGAGTGAGTGCCAGCGTAGAAATCTCGACATCGCTCCGCGAACTTGCGCCAAGGAAACCACTGGCCGCGGGCGGACAGTCCCTGGCCTGATCCAGGTCAGGGCACACGCCCAGCACTTGAGAAATAGTGGTGAACTGCTGCGCCTGAACTGCAAGAGGGGCAACCAAAGTCCCAAGAGCAAACAGACCGCCAAGAAGATACTTCGATTTCATTTCAATACTCCTGATTTCTGACTAGTTACACTCAAGAGCAAAGCGCATTTACCTGCACAGTCGAAGCGGCTGGCAGCACAGGCACTCGCCTTCAAGTCACTGCAAAAGTATCGATGGGTCGCCCAACACTTTTGACGATGGACAATTTTATGAAAGTTTCGCCCGGGACGTTCTTGCCGCCGGCAGGCCAATGGAACGCACGCGTAAGGAGCGGAGCGTTGGGGGCGAACCGGTGGACCCTCATGGCAAGTCGAGCAGACCTTCTGGGCGGCTCTAGCCGCCGGGCCAGCGAGCGCAAGGCCGGTTTGACCGTCGTCAAATCGCGCCAGGGTCCGGAGCGCTATGGAGGACGCGCATCCTAATCAGGAGGATTCACCATGAGCGACACTCCCACCAAGCTTCCCATTCGAAACGAGAGGAAAGTGCCCACTCGCGCCGAACCGGCCAACTGGCGGCCTTTCGAGGCCTTGCGGCAAGAAGTCGACCGGCTTTTCGACGATTTCTATCGCAATGACTGGTTGCGGCCGTTTCGTGCCCCGCCTGCCGGCGCGCCCGCCAGTATCGGCCGATCCTTCGAATGGTCTGCGCCCGCTGTCGACATCGTCGAACAGGACAAGGCCTTCGAGATCACCGCGGAACTGCCGGGCCTTGATGAAAAGAACATCGAAGTCGTGATGCGTAACGGCAATATTGCCATCAGGGGCGAAAAGCGGGACGAGAAGGAAGAGAAGTCCGGCGACTACTATCTGCGCGAACGCCAGTTCGGATCGTTCGAGCGGACCTTTGCCCTGCCCGACGGGGTCGATGCAGACAAGATCGAGGCGCGTTTCAGCAAGGGCGTCCTGACCGTGACCCTGCCCAAATCGGCCGAGGCGCAGAAACCCGAGCAGAAGGTAACGGTCAAGGCGGCCTGAGTGCATTGGCGGGCCGGGGGCTGCCTGTCCCCGGCCCTGACCTTGGCCAAACTCTGACCTAACTTCGAGCCCCGCCGAGGTTATGGAGGAGCCCGCCGCGAGATGGCGCCATAGCCGAAACTGGAGAAGGCCGCGTGACATGAGCTTTGCGGACAGAACCGATGCCGGACGCCGACTGGCGGCTGCCCTTGAGCGATTTAGAAGCGACGATCCCATCGTGCTGGCCTTGCCGCGTGGTGGCGTTCCGGTCGCGGCCGAAGTCGCCACCGCGCTTGGCGCTCCCCTGGACCTGCTGCTGGTCCGCAAAATTGGCGTACCGGGCCATTCGGAGCTGGCTGCCGGGGCCATTGTGGACGACCCCGAACCCATCGTCGTGCGCAACGAGGGCGTCATCGCACAGGCGCAGATCTCGGAGGCCGCGTTCGACCGCGTCAGGATGGCCGAGAGGGCCGAGCTGCGACGCCGCCGCCAGCACTATCTCGGCGACCGGCCGCCCCTGGACGTCACGAACCGCACGGTGATCGTGGTCGATGATGGCGTCGCCACTGGCGCGACGATGCGGGCAGCGCTGCGCGCACTGCGCCGCCGTCATCCTCGCCGCCTGGTGCTGGCGGTGCCGGTCGGCCAGACCGAGACGATTGCCGAACTCGGCGCGGATGCGGATATCGTGGAATGCCTGGAGGTGCATGAGGTATTCGGCGCCATCGGCAATTTCTACAGCGATTTCCGGCAATTGTCGGATGACGAGGTTATCTCGACCCTTGCGCGGTTCGGCCGACCGGAGGACCCGCCTAGCCCGGCGGGCGCATAGCGGCGAGCTGGTTCTCGATCTCGGCCACCGGGTGATTGACCAAGTCCTTGCCGATCTCGACCGTCGGCGCCGACCATGACGGCGTACCAAGGGCCCGGCGAAGCACACCAAGGGACCGTGGTGGCGCAATGATCGTCAGCTGCGGCGGCCGGCGCTCGGCGACGAGCTGTTCCAGCGACCTTGCGACCCCGACCAGGAAATCGGCCTCGGCCTGTTCATGCCAGTCGGTCTCGTCAGTGCCGCTGCGCGAACCATCCATGCTGTCATAGACACGCGTGGGCCGGTCCGATCCGAGCTCGCGGGTCGGCTTGTGCGGCTCGACCTCGATGACCAGAGGCTTGAGATTGAGGGCCTGGGCATCGCCTGCATTCTCAAAGACGAGCGCCTTGGCGCCATCGCAGACCAGAATGAGTGCCTTGTTGGGAATGATCGTCCGGGACATCGCCACGCCTTTCGTGTTGAACAAGGCGACCCTACCCCGCCGCCGCGCGCGGCAATTGGACCTGGATCAAATCTGCAGCGCGAATTCGGACCCGCGATTGACCTTGGTCAAGGCTCTTGCCGGGCGATCGCGCAGTATCTGCGCACATCAATCCAAGGAGGGCTCCCATGACGATCACTCGTGCCCATGCCGTCTCCCATCCGATGATCTATGTCACGACGCGCATCTCGATGGACCCCGCCGAAATATCGGCGAAGGTCGGCAAAGCGTTCGACATCCTGCAGGGCTTCCTCGTCCAGAACCACATTACGGCGGTCGGCGCGCCACTTGCGATCTATCGGGACTGGAACGGGAAGACCATGGCGATGGACGTCGGATTCCCGGTGACTGCCGTCGATGTCAGCAAGGCCACCGGGGAGGTGCTGGCCGGCAAGAGCCCGGAAGGCCCCGCCGCGCGCGCCGTGCACAAGGGCTCCTATGCCTCGCTCCGGGACACCTATGGCAGCATGGAAGCCGATATTCGCAAAGCCGGCTGGAAATCCACCGGGACGACATGGGAAGTGTATGTCAAGGGTCCGGGCATGGCCGAGGAGGCCGACTACGAGACCGTGATCTATATGCAGCTCGACGCGGCGGACCTGGAGCTGCCCGGAGCCGTGGCCCAATGAAGCGGCGTTCCCGGCCCTCGGTCCGCATCCGACCCAAGCTGCGGCGGCCGTCATGAAGCCGGCTGGATCGACCATCAACAAGACATGGCATGAGGCGCACAAGATGCCGCCCAATGCCAAGATCGATGAGCGCATCGACTGGCACATGGCGCATGCGGCCAATTGCGGCTGCCGGCCGATCCCCGATTCAGTCCTCAAGGCCATGGACAAGCGAGGACTTCTCGCGCCGACACCGCGGAGCCTGCTATGACCATGTCGGAGGCCACCGGCGACGCGACCGCCGAACGGGGGCCGGACGAGGCGCCGGTCTCGTTGGCCCGCGAGGTGGCATTTCTCTCCAGCCCCGACGCCTATCCCGGTCCACCCGCAAGGGTCGATGTCCGCGAAACCCACATGTCATGGGTGTTCCTGACCGAAGACCGGGTCTTCAAGCTGAAAAAGCCCGTACTCTATCCACCCCTCGATTTTACCACGCTCGAGAAGCGATGCCATTTCTGCGCAGAAGAGGTCCGGCTCAACCAGCGCTTCACCGACGACATCTATCTGCGCACCGTCCCCTTGCGGCTTGGCCCGCATCGCAGGCTATCGCTGGGGGGAGCAGGCCGCATCGTGGACTATCTGGTGGAGATGCGGCGCCTTCCCGCCGAGCGTATGCTTGATGAGGTCATTCGGGCTGGCGGCCTGAACTTGGCCTCGGTGCTTGCCGTAGCCCGACGGCTTGCGGCCTACTACGCCGCCGCGCCGCCGCAACCGGAGCTTGGACGGCAATATGCCGGTCACCTTCAGGACGAAATCGAGATCGCACGCGACATCCTGCTGCGCCCTGGTATCACGGTCAGCCCCGATTGGGTGAAACATGTGCTCAAGCGTGTGCAGGCGCTTCTGACCAGATGGCGACCGACCATCGAGGCGAGAGTGGCGGCCGGCCACATCCTGGAAGGCCACGCCGACCTTCGCCCCGAGCATGTCTGCCTGGTCGAGCCGCCGCAGATCTTCGATTGTCTCGAATTCGACCAGAGGCTGCGCCTGATCGATCCCTATGACGAGGTGAACTACCTCGGTCTCGAGTGCGAGCTGCTCGGCGCCGCACTGGTCCGCCCGGTGCTGCTCAACACACTCGAAGACGTGATCGGCGGTCGGCCGGACAAGCGGCTGATCGCGACATATGGCGCGATCCGGGCCCTGCTGCGCGCCCGGATTTCGCTGGCCCACCTGCTCGACGAGCACCCGTCCGACCCCAAGCGGTGGCCGGGCGATACCAGGGCCTATCTGGCCCTGGCCGAGGTCGAGTGTGACCGCGCAGGCGGTTGAAGCTTCGGTCCAGGGAGGAGATGTGCAATGCGATTATTTGCCCTTGGCGGTGCCGGTCCACTGGCCAAATCCATCGCGGGCGCCATCGGCGTCGAGCTCGATCCGGTCGAAGAGCGCGCCTTCTCCGACGGAGAACACAAGTCGCGCCCCCTGGTCAGCGTGCGCAACGAAGACGTCTATGTCCTTGCGCAACTGCACGCCCACGATGGCAAGACGCCGGGCGACCTGCTCATGCGCCTGCTGTTCTTTCTGGCGACCTGCCGCGAAAATGGTGCCGCGCGGGTTACCGCAGTGGTCCCCTATCTCCCCTTCATGCGCAAGGAGCGGCAGACCAAGCCGCGGGACCCTGTGACCAGCCGATATGTCGCGACGCTTTTCGAGGCCGTCGGGACGACCATGGTGGCAACGATCGAGGTGCATAATCCCGCGGCCTTCCAGAACGCCTTTCGCTGCCAGACAAGCCACCTCAACGCGCACCACCTGATGGCACAGCGGATCTGCAGCATCGCCAGGTCGCCCATCGTGGTTGCGTCGCCCGACAGCGGCGGGATGCACCGCGCCGGCCTTGTGCGCGAGGCGGTGCAGCAGGAGACCGGACGGGATGTGGGTTCGGCGATGATGGAAAAGCACCGCAGCCAGGACGTCCTTACTGGAACGCAATTTGCGGGAGACGTCGCCGGCGCCGATGTCTTCATCGTCGATGACATTATCGCCACAGGAAACACCATTGTGCGTGCCGCCGAGGCCTGCCGTGCCCATGGGGCGAACCGGGTCTTCGCCATGGCGACGCATGGCCTGTTCGCGGGCGGCGCGGAGGGCCTGTTTGCCCAGGGCGTGCTCGACGGCATTGTCGTAACCGACAGCGTCGCTCCATTCGTCCTTCCCGCGGAGGCGGAACAACGATTGGAGGTGATCCCGACAGGGGAACTCATGGGGGCGGCCATCGCGCGCCTGCATGGTGGTGGCTCGATCAACCGGCTGCTCAATCCCAGGATGTGAAGATTTGCGACGGCGGACGAACCGGCAGTCGTCCGCCGCCTCCGCACTCAGGCGTGCGGCATGGCCACCGCCTGAACCAGTTCGCCGGACAATTCCCGGCTCGCGTGATGCGATATGTCCGACAGCGAAAGCATGCCGACGAGACGCTTCTTGTCATTGATGACCGGCAGCCGACGGACCTTCTTGTCCTCCATGAGATGGATGGCATCTTCGATGGACTGGTCCGAGCGGCAATAGATGATGCCCTTGGTCATCACGTCCCGTGCCGTCTGGCTCTTCGGGTCCGCCCCGTTGGACAGGAGCCGCAGCGCCAGGTCGCGATCGGTGATCATGCCGATCAGGTGATCGTTCTCGCATACGGGTACGGCGCCGATATCGTCCTTTTTCATCAACCGGGCGATCTCGGCGACGGGGGCATCCGGCGAGACGCAACTCGCCCCCTTATGCATGGCCTGTTCAACGTTCATGGTCCTCTCCTTCCGAAAGTGGGATCAGGCGCTGACAGTAGCCCCGCCGGCTCCGGGTGGTTTGATCGCCGTCAAGCCTGCCTGCGACATCCCAAAACACCCGTCGACCAACCAATTCTGCAAAGGCCCGAAACCGACTACCGCGGCAGGGATTGATGGCGGTCAAGAATGAGTAGCTCTTGACCATCGTCAAAATGGCGATGCGACAAGGTGACACTCTGAAGATCGAATACGGTCCCATGGAGACGACAATGGACGACAGGGATTTGCGCCAGATGGTCATCGACGAACTGGATTTTGACCCTTCCATCGACTCCTCCAATATCGGAGTGGCCGTGACGGGCGGGGTTGTGACGCTCACCGGACACGTCGGCAGCTATGCGGAGAAGATGGCCACCGAAAAGGCGGTGAAGCGCGTCAAGGGCGTCCAGGCCGTCGCCCAGGAGATTGAAATCCGGTACCCGGAAGACAAGAAACTGGGCGACGACCAGATCGCAAAGCGGGCGCTCGACATTCTCGCGTGGAACGTCCAGTTGCCGGCCGGAACCCTGCAGGTCACCGTCAGCGGGGGATGGGTCAAACTCTCCGGGGAGGTCGATTGGTACTACCAGAAGCTTCTGGCAGAGGCCTCCGTGCGGAAGCTTTCCGGTGTAACCGGCATTTCCAACATGATCCGAATTGTCGGCGGCGCCCAGTCGGCCGATGTCAAACAGCGCATCGAATACGCGCTCAAGCGCAGTGCCGAACTGGAGGCGAGGAGCATCCATGTCGATGTGGCAAACGGCAAGGTGACCTTGAACGGTACTGTCCGGGCGTGGAACGAACGACAATTGGCAGAGCGAGCCGCATGGGCCATCCCAGGCGTCCACGAGGTCGAGGACAATCTGCGGGTGAGCTAGCGTTGCGACTGCTCGGTTGACCACAGCCATCTCAAGGGCCAGTTACCGGGCGCGGTCGGCGCCCGGTGTCGTTGGTTGCTAGGCGCCGCTGAGCTCATCGGACGCCGACCAGGCCGCGATGGCGATCGTCGCCAGCCCAACCAGCACATCACTTGCCGTGAACAACCCGTTTGCGTTGAACCCCGTCAGCCAGGGCAAGGCTATCGTCGCGAGGCCGAGCAGGGCCACGGTCCAATCCTCCCAGGCCCTGAACATCAGCAGAGCCGCAATTGCGAGGACACTGATTGCCGCGCCAATGATGATGTGGCTCCAGAGCACCATGGCCCCGTTGGATGCGGACATCTCGGCGGTGCCAAGCAGCCAGGGAGATACCAATATCCAGAGCCCGGCCAGCGCCAGCACCCATTGTTGCCAGTGATTGGTATGCATTTTCCGCTCCTGTGTTGGGCAGGCCCGGCCTGCCTGTGACACAAGACTGGTCCAAGGTTTCCGACGCGCCTTGACTGCGGTCAAATCCGGGCGGTTCACTTTCGCGCCAAGTGAGGGAGCCGCGCTAACGGGTCGACAGCGTCAATCTCGACCGACGCCGTGGCGCCGCTGCCGGGCGAAAAAACGGGGCGGCACTTGCGCCAGGTCAAGGCAGGCGGGTGTCAAAGTCGTGAGAACGCGCCCATCGGATGCAGCCGGAAGGAACCGAAATGACCATTCGCAACCTGGATCGTGCCTTTGCGCCTCGTTCCATCGCCCTGGTGGGCGCCTCGGAGCGCCCCGGCAGCCTGGGCGCCCTGGTCTTGTCCAACATCCTTGCCGGTGGTTTCGAGGGTCAGGTCTACGCGATAAACCCCAAATATCGCAGCCTGTCCGGCCTGCCCTGCTATTCCAGCGTCAAGGACCTGCCGGCGGTGCCTGATCTCTGCATCATTGCGACACCCCCCGGCACAGTCCCAGGCATCATCGAGGAGATCGGCGCCGCCGGTGGCCGCGCGGCCGTCATCATCACGGCCGGCATCGGCGAGAAGGACCAGTTGAAGCAGCGCATCCTGGAGGCGGCGGGCCGGCACGGACTGCGCATCATCGGGCCCAACACGATTGGCATCCTCGCGCCGCGGCTCGGTCTCAACGCCAGTTTCTCCCATCTGGCTGCGCGCGCCGGCTCGCTGGCGCTGCTGTCGCAGTCAGGCGCCATCGTCTCCTCGATCATCGACTGGGCGGAGGCCGAAGAGATCGGCTTCTCCCAGATCGTGTCGTTGGGTGACATGGCCGATGTGGATGTCGGTGACTGCCTCAATATGCTGGCGCTTGATCCCGCGACCTCAGCGATCCTGATGTATCTCGAATCCATTCCCGACGGCCGCAAGTTCATGTCGGCGGCACGCGCCGCGGCGCGCATCAAGCCGGTCTTTGTCGTGAAGCCCGGACGGCATGCCGAGGCGGCGCGGGCTGCCCAGACGCATACCGGAGCCCTGGCTGGCGCCGATGGGGTGGTGGACGCGGCCCTGCGACGGGCGGGCGTCATCCGCGTCGACGACCTGGAAGACCTGTTCTCAGGTGCGGAAATTACTGCCCGCTTCAAGCCGCTCGAGCGGGCGCGGGTGGCCATTGTCACCAATGGCGGCGGGGCCGGCGTGCTGGCCGTCGACCACCTGTTGGACACTGGTTGCGAGATGGCAGCGCTGTCCGCCGATACGATCGTGGCCCTGGACAAGATCCTCCCATCGACCTGGTCCCGCGCCAATCCCGTCGACATTATCGGCGACGCCCCACCCGAGCGCTATGTCGGCGCGGTGACCGCCGTGGCCAATGATCCCAATGTCGATGCCCTCCTGGTCATGAACTGTCCAACCGCGCTGGCGGAGCCCCTGGCAGCTGCTCAGGCCCTGGCCGCAGCCGTCGACAATGGCTATCTCAACGGCAAGCCGGTCATGGCGACCTGGCTCGGCGAGTTTGCCGCGACGCCGGCACGCAAGGCCCTCAATGCAGCCGGCATTGCCAGTCTTGATACTCCCACCAAGGCGGCTGAAGCGCTGAGCCTGCTGCTGCGCTGGCGCCGGCTGGGCACGCAATTGCAGCGCGTGCCGGAAACCTTTGAGTCCCTCCATGTCGATCGCGCCGCCGCGGTCAAGGTGATCGAGACGGCCCTGGCGGCCGGCCGTACCATGCTGACCGAACCGGAGGCCAAGGCGGTCCTTTCGGCCTATGGCATTGCCGTCCCCCGCACCACGCTGGTCACCGAAACGGCCGCGGTGGAGGCAGCGGCGCTGGATCTGCTCACGGATGGCGGCAGGCTGGCGGTGAAAATGGTTTCGTCCACGCTGACCCACAAATCCGACCTTGGCGGCGTGGTGCTCGATATCGACAGCGCGGCGGGTGCCGCAGCAGCGGCGCAGGCCATTGCGGCGCGCCTCGAAGGCAAGGGATTGTCCGGCCAGCTGGAGGGTATTGCGGTCCAGCAGATGATCGTGCGTCCGAAGGCGCAGGAACTCCTGGTCGGGGTCGCGGCCGACCCAGTCTTCGGTCCGGTGCTGATGTTCGGCGCGGGCGGGACATCGGTGGAGGTCGTGCGGGACACCACGATGGAGCTGTTGCCGGTGGATGATGTGCTCGCCGACGACATGATCGGGCGTACGCGGATCAGTCGCCTTCTGGCGGGCTATCGGGACCGGCCCGCGGCTGACCGTGCCGGCATTGTGCAGGTGCTCAAGGCGGTCTCCCAATTGTTGATCGATTGTCCCCAGGTCCGGGCACTCGACATCAATCCGCTGCTTGCTGACGACGCCGGCGTCATCGCCCTTGATGCGCGTATCGAGCTGGACCCGCATGCAAACAGTGCCGGACCCAACTCTGCCCTCGCCATCCGCCCCTATCCGGCGGGCTGGAGTACTCCGGTTACCCTCAACGGCAATGCGTATGACATCCGCCCCATCCGACCAATCGATGCGGCACTTTATCCCAACTTCCTGTCACGCGTGACGCCCGAAGACATGCGCCAGCGGTTCCTGATGCCGGTGCGGGATCTGTCGCGTGAATTGCTCGTGCGGCTGACCCAGCTCGATTATGATCGCGACATTGCCTTCGTTGCCCTGGACCGGCCAGAGGGTGAACTGGCCGGCATTGTGCGCTATGCGGCCGATCCGGACCGCCGCAGCGCGGAATTCGGCCTGCTCGTGCGCAGCGACCTGCAAGGCAACGGGCTGGGCTTCGCGCTGCTGCAGCATCTTATCGGCTATGCCCGCGCGCAGGGCATTGCCGAGCTTACTGGCGTGGTGCTGCGGGACAATCAGGACATGATCGCGCTATGCCGCAGGATGGGGTTTGTGCTCGACGACACGACGCCGGCATCCGAGCCGGCCGTGGTCCGGCTGAACCTGGCGTGATCCATGCCACCAGCGTCGGCCCACTCAGATCGGTTGCGGAGGCGTTACCGATTTCACCGCAACCCGATTATTGCCCATTGACGACAATGACATGGGGAAGATCGGACGGCGTTGCGGGAGGATCGAACTCGGCCACCGATCCGGGAACGGGCATGCGCTCGATCCGCCCGGCCAGGACGACCCCAAGCGCATCGAGTTCTCGCAGTACCATTTCTGGTATCGGCCGGCACGAGCACGCTGCCTCGTGCCGCAAATGCCAACCCAGAAAGGCCGTTCGCGGGTAGATCGGAACGGGGTTATCGCGGTGCCACGCCTGGTTGATCATCATTCCCACTCCCCTTGTTCGGACCATATTGAAACCGTCGAGCGCAGACCGGGCTGGAGCGGCGGCCAAGCGCGGCCCCAGCAGATTGGTGCGATCAGGCGATGCGCAGGTGGTCCTCGACCTGCTTGACGCCGGGCGCAGCCCAGGCCGCGCGTTCGGCAATGCCCCGTTCCCACCAGGCCTTAACCTTGCCTTCCAGCGTCACCTTGCCGTCTGCGACATTGACCTTGATCGCATCGGCCTCGAGTTCGGCATTGCGCTTGAGTGCGTCCTCGATGCGGGTCTTGACGTCGGAGGCACTGACGCGCGGGCGCAGTTCGATCCGGTTATAGACGCCGACCAATCCGTCCATCTGGCTGACGGCACGATAGGCGCTGTCCTTCTGGTACTGCCATTCCACCGCGCCAGTCAGGGTCATGTAGCCCTTCTGGACCTTGACCTTGACCGCATCGGGCGGAACCATGGCGTTCCACTTGATAAGATCGGCCGCGCGCTCTGCAAGCAGGTCATCGGCCATATGCCGTTCGCCGGGAAAGCGAACCTCGATCTCCTCGGCATAGCCGCGCACACCCTTGATGCGCCCCACGATCTCCTCGACCTTGGTCTTCTGCGCATAGTTGGGCACGTGCCCCGACAGCGTTACAATGCCATTTTCCACGGTCACGCCGATGTCGGCGGCATCAATGCTGGGTTCGAAGTCCAGCTCGTCATCGATCAGTCTCTTCAAACTTTTGTCGTCCATTTCACGTCTCCTGATGGTCGTGCCCTCGATTGCCCCGCGAGACCCTAGCGGCACGCCATCGGCGCATATTGATGACCGTCAAATCGCCTAGACCGATGCGCGCCCGCTGATCTCGTGCAGGCAGTCCATGTCGAGGATCTCGACCGAATGGGTGTCGGGGATACGGATGATGCCCCTCTCCTTGAAGCGGCGCAGAATGCGAGACACCGTTTCGAAGCTGACCCCGAGGTAGTCGCCGACGTCGCTGCGGGGCATGGGCAGTCGCACCAGGCACTCGTCACCTTGCCGCTCCGCCATCTCGCAGAGAAAATCTGCCAACCGTTCGTCGACCTTGGTGCCGCCCAGCACCAGCAGATGCTCCTGGATGCGCCGCAGGCTCTTGAGCACCAGCGGAAACAGCGCAATCGATGCTTCGCTGTCACGACCAGGACGCAGGATGCGGATGCCGGTTTCCTCTACGGCTTCAGCAAAGAAGTGGTGCTCGTCATCGCTCTCCCAGCCGAAGACGTCGCCGGCAAAACAGAAGCTGCACAATTGGCGCCGGCCGTCTGCGGTGACCCGGCCGATGCGGACGCAACCGAATTCCACGCGATAGAGCGACCCGGACGGCTCGCCCTGGCCGTAAACTTCACTATTGGTGCGATAGATCGACAGCGCGTCCTGTGCGCGCCTGGCAATGTAGGGCGTCATGCCGCCCGGCTGAGTATCTTCACCTTGCCTGTGGAAATGGAAGTTCATTTCACTCTCCCAAACTTATGGGAGAATTCATTCCAATTTGATTCGAGAAGTTAAATTCAGGTTAACAACCTAGTAGTTTCCCTAGGGGGAATACGGAGTTGCGCCGAGGCCCCCGAACGCTGGAAAATAACGCGCGCGCAGGGCTACGCAGGGCTCAGCGCGAACCGTCCGTGGGTATTCCCGCTGCAATGGCCATGCGCACCAGCTCCGGAAGCGTCTTGGATTGCATCTTTGCCATGACGTTGGCCCGGTACACCTCCACGGTCCGCGGACTGAGATCGTGCTCATAGGCGATGGTCTTGTTGGCCTTGCCCGCCACGATGCCATGAAAGACCTGCCGTTCCCGTTCGCTTAGGCTGGTGATCCGCTCGCGGATGGCATCATGCTCCCGGCTCTGCTCCCACAATTGGGTGGACCGACCCACGATGCGCTCGATCGCGTCCATCAGCAACGTGTCCTCGAACGGCTTCTCGATGAAGTCGAGGGCCCCCTCCTTCATGGCGGCCACCGCCATGGGCACATCTCCATGGCCGGTAATGACGATGGTCGGGATGGGCGGTCCGCATTCCTTCATGCGCCGCAACAGGCCTATGCCGTCAATGTCGGGCATTCGCAGGTCCGTGATCAGGCAATGGCCAGCCGGATAGGGACAGCCATCCAAAAAATCCTGTGCCGCCTCGTGCACCCGCACGGCATAGCCAGCGGCCGAAACCAGAAAAGCGAGGGATTGTCGGACGGCGACCTCGTCGTCGACGATGTGGATAACGGCGTCATTCGGCATCCGGCTCCTCCTCAAGTACCGGCAGGCTGAAATGAAACCTGGTCCCGCCAGTGGGCGTCGACCCGGCAGAAATGGTACCACCATGGGCCTCTGCAATGCGTTTGGCGATCGACAGGCCAATGCCCATGCCACCCCGTTTGCCGGTGACGAAGGGCTGGTACAGCCTTGCCTGAATGTCCGGCGGAATGCCGGGGCCTGTGTCGATGACATCCACGGATACGAAGCCGTCATCGACCGAGGTTCGAACCGTAAGCACCTTGTTTTCGCTCTCGCGCATGGCCTCCATTGCGTTGCGGATCAAATTCAGCAGCACCTGCTGCACCTGAATGCGATTGGCGAGCACCGGCGGCGTATCGGAGAGCTCGAAATAGGTCCTGATGCCGCTTTCGCTGCTCCCGGCCAAGGCCAGGGCGCTGGCTTCTTCCACCAGCGTCTTGACGTCGGATGGTTGCATGTCGGCATCCCCCCGCGTCACGAATTCACGCAAGTGGCGGATGATGTCGCCGGCACGCAGGGTCTGTCGGGTCGCCTCCTGCAAGGCCGCCTGCAGCTGCACCAACTTCGGGTCCGTGGCATCGGTCAGCAGGCGCTGGGCGCCCTGAACGTAATTGACCACTGCGGCCAGCGGCTGGTTGAGTTCGTGGGCCAGGGTGGACGCCATCTCGCCCAGCTCGTTGTATCGCGCCAGTCGCGCCACCTCGTTCTGTGACTGTTGCAGGCGCGAGGCGGTCTCTTCCATGGCCGTCAGGTCGCGGATGAAGCCGATGAAATGCCTATTGCCGTTGAGCGCCATCTCGCCCACCGCCAGTTTCATCGGGAAAGTCGTGCCATCCTTGCGGGCCCCCACCACGACCCGGTCGGTCCCGATGATGCGGCGTTCCCCGGTGCGCAGATAGCGCGCCAGATAGCCGTCGTGGCGGCCCTTGTAGGGTTCGGGCATGAGCATGGAGACATTCTTGCCCACTAATTCCGCCGGTTCGTAGCCGAACTGGCGCCGCGCCGCAGGATTGATACTGCGGATGCGGCCATCGTCCTCGATCACCACCGCGGCGTCGATGACAGTGTTGAGCAGGGTATCGAGCTCCATGCTCCGTTCTGCCAGGTAGTTGGCGGTCCGCCGCTCGCGCTGCCGCGCGGCGTGGAGCTGGCTGCCACCCCAGGACAGACCCAGCCCAATAATGATGAACAAGGCAACGTTCGCAGGAAGAGACGCTGTTGAAGTGTCGGCGCCCAGCTGGAGATAGACTATCGGGGCGGCCAAAGCGGTCGCCAGCATTCCTGGCCCCGCGCCCCCCAGCACAGCGGCCCCAAGGACCGCAGGGACAAACACCGAGGCGACCAGCGACACGTCGAATAACAGGGCGAGCAAAGACAGGATTATCCAGGCCAGCAGAACGAACCCGCCTGCCCAGAGGTAGGGAGCCAACCGCACGCCGACGTCTACACGTTCACTCATGAGCGCCTGGGGACCGTAAAGCCCCAGCTTAACTGACAAACCATCCGCGGGCAATTTGACTACCTCGACACGAGCACAGGGACGGGGCACCGCTCCAGCAGGGCCCGGGTTACGCCACCCAGCAAGCGTTCCTGGAGTCTGGAATGCCCGAAGGCGCCGGCTACAACCAGCTGTGCCTGCGTGGCCTCGATCTCGTTGAGCAGTGCGTCCTGAGCTGCGTGCCAGCCGGAAAGCTCCCTGACCTCGCAGGTGACGCCGTGACGGCTGAGATATCGGGCAATATCTGCGCCGGACGATGCCCGCCGCTCTTCATCCGGCTCGCCGGTCGACAAGACGACCGTAACGGTCCGGGCTTTTTGGAGGAAGGGGATGGCGTCCCTCACGGCCCGGGCACTTTCGCGGGTGTTTTTCCAGGCCACCAGCACGGTCTCGAAGTCGAAGGGAACGACCTGTTCGGGTGGCAGGAGGACGCAGGGGCGGCCGGACTTGAACAGGACCCCCTCCTCGATCCGATGGCCGCGATCGGGATCGCCATAGGGCCTGGTACCGACAAAGAGATCGGAGGTCCGGGCTTCGGCCGCCAATTCGTCGCCAACAGTCCCCCGCAGGCCCGACACTACGCGCAGGTCGCCCGGGACAACCATCTCACTGAAACGCTTGGCGAGTATCGCCCGGCGCTGCTCGGTCTTCTCGAGCGCCTCGGCGACAAGGCTTTGCAGCACATCGGCGTATCCAGCCTCGGGCATGGCCACGATCTCCGGTTCTATATGAACCAGCAGGCCGGTCAGATGCGCATCGAACCGGCCGGCGAGTTTCTCGGCGCAGTCGAGCCGGAACTTGTCCTCGCTCGATCCGGTCAGGTGAACGACGATATCCTTGATCATAATCAATCTATCCGTTGGCGGGTCGCAGTGGTTCACTGAACTTTGACTCGCGCCACCGGCCTCGCATTTGACCGTCGTCAAATTGCATGCGGACGATTGGGACATCGTCATGGGACTTTCTTTCCAGGAGTTGCCCCATGGAGCTGCAGATCAAGCCCGGTCCCTCGAATGTCGGCCTATCGCCGGCGCCTTCTCCTGACCACTGGCCGCGGCGGTCCACGCATCTGGTGCTGGCCGTCACCCGCTATGCCTCGCTTGAGCCGTCATCGCTCAGCGCGGCGATCAGGGACGGGCTGAGCGAATTGCTGCCGGGCCATGCTGCGCCCACGGCTGCGGACCCGGTGAAGGCTTATGTGTATTTCCGTAACCGCCAGGGTTCGACCGTGACCCTCGAAATCGCTATCCCTGCGGGCACCCAACTGGCGGATGCGGCGATCAATGGGTCAATGCGGCGCCACCAGAACGTGCCGAGGCTGGTTCTGGAGACGAGCCCCAGCGGTGGACTGGCCGAGGCCATGGACCGGGCCGTCAAAACGCTCAAGCTGTCCTCGCGCAGCGAGCTCCCCGATTGCTGGCAGGTGCTGGAACTGCCCTTCACCGGGTATGATCCCAGCCTGCCCCTCTCCGTCGGGTTTCCGCGCAACCATGGCGGCCAGCCCTGATCGACGGAGGCGAGGCCGCACAAGCACGCGCGGTCACAAACCGTAATTGACCCCAGTCAAAGTCATGCGAGTGCCCGAGCGGTAGCTTGAGGCGAAACTGGAGGTCTTCATGACGGACGATTTTGCCAACAGGGTTGCCTTGGTTACCGGGGCCGCCTCAGGTATCGGGGCGGCCATTGCTCGCCAACTGGCCGGCCGGGGTGCCGCCGTGATGGTCGCCGACCTCGACGGCCCGGGGGCCGAGGCGGTGGCGCAGGAGATTGAGAAGTCCGGCGGCCGCGCGAATGCCTGGGTGGTGGATGTTTCGGCGGCCTCGGAAGTAGAGGCCATGGTCGAGCAGACACGCCGCCAGTTCGGCGCGCTGCACATGGCCGTCAACAATGCCGGTATCGGCGGTCCCTCTGCCGCCACGGGCGATTATCCCCTGGACGGTTGGGCGAAGGTCATCGACACCAATCTCAACAGCGTCTTCTACGGCCTGCGCTACCAGATCCCCGCCATTCTGGCGTCGGGCGGCGGGGCGATCGTGAACATGTCGTCCATCCTGGGGAGCGTGGGCTTCGCCAATGCTCCCGCCTATGTCGCGGCCAAGCACGCAATGGTCGGGCTAACCAAAACGGCGGCCGCCGAATACGCCAAGCAGGGGATCCGCATCAATGCGGTCGGTCCGGGCTTCATAGACACCCCCCTGCTCTCGCGAAACCTCGACGAACAGGCCCTTGGCTATATCCGCACGCTGCATCCGATCGGCCGCCTCGGCACGGCCGATGAGGTCGCCGCGCTGACGCTTTTCCTACTCTCGCCCGCCGCCAGCTTCATCACGGGCAGCTATCACCTGGTCGATGGCGGCTATACCGCACTCTAGCAATGGGAGGCCACGCCATGCGCAAGGCCCTTTTGACGATCCTGATGTGCATGGCCGCGCTGGTTCCGGCGCAAGCCGAGGATGCCCGGTTCAGCCTGGGCGGCGACAGTTATGCAGCGGGCCAATCCAGCGCGATCGGCCAGGCCGTACCACATGACGCGTTTGTCGCCGGCTTCGACACCTCACTGGGGGGCAAGGTGGGTGGAGACGCCCACATGGCCGGCTTTAACGTCACTGCCGACCAGGCCGTGGACGGTGACCTCTATGCCGCCGGCTTCAGCGTTGTGATTGCCCAGGCTATTGGCGGCGACGTCACCGCCTTTGGCAATAGCGTGACCGTGCAACCGGGCGCGGCCATTGCCGGCAATGCGCGGCTCAGCGGCGCCAGCGTCAACCTGTCTGCCCCCGTCACCGGCGCGGCCCTGGTCTCGGCCGAGACGCTCAACCTCAATGCGGCGGTGGCCGGCGATTTCGAATTCTTCGGCAACAAAATCGTCTTCGGACCCGCGGCCAGGATCGGCGGCATCGTGCGCATCCATGCGCCGGCGGCGATCGAGGTGCCCGGCACCGTTGCAGCGGCCGACAAGGTGACATTCGAGGTGCTCGAAGCCACCGATTATGCCGGGCAGGCCGGCAAGACGGCCGAGCATGTCGTCTCGGGGGTGTGGCCGGCGGTCTGGGCCGTGGTGCTGTGGTGGACCGCCCTGATCGTCTTCGGCGCCCTGGCCCTCGCCCTCCTGCCGCGTGCCACGGCGGCCTTCGAGGAGCGGGCCCGGAGCCGCCCGCTCCGCACAATCGGCCTTGGTATTCTGGGCTTTGCCGCCGCCATCGGCCTGGTGCCGGTTGCCGCGATCACCATTATCGGGATCGTGCTGCTGCCCTTCATTGCCATAGCCGCCTTCATTGCCTGCGTGCTGGCCTATCTCGCCGGGGTCTATCTGCTCGCCGTCCGGGTCGGCAACGCCTTCATGAAGGTGGACTCCCTGCCCAAGCGGCTCGGCCTGCTGGTCGCCGGAGTGATCCTGGCGGGACTGATCGGCATGCTGCCGTTCCTGGGATGGCTGATTTCGCTGCTCCTTCTCACCTATGGCTTCGGAATCTTCACGCGCAGCCTCACCGAGCAGTCTCCGCCGTGGACCCGGCGCGGTCCTGCTCGCTCGGCGACGCCTGAAGCCGTATGATCGGCACCAGGTCGACCGGGCGCGCTGCGCCGTTGGAAGGCGCATCGTCGGGGGAAATATGGGTCGAACATATGTGCTGATCGCCATTGCGCTCGGAGGGATGATCCTAGGCTTCATCCTTTGGGCCCTGGGCCAGCCTGAGCTGGCGCCCTTTGCCTGGACCCTGGCGACCATCCCGGTGCTTGCCGGACTGCTGTTGCAGATCATCAGCTCGTTGCGCCGCGGCGACGTGGGGCTCGACGTGCTGGCCGCCCTGTCGATGACGGCCGCCCTGCTGTTCGGCGAACAGCTGGCCGCCAATGTGGTGGCGGTGATGTATGCCGGCGGCCAGTGGCTGGAAAGCTATGCCCAGCGCCGGGCCGGGCGCGACATGAAGGCCCTGCTCGACCGCGTGCCGCGGTTCGCCATGAAGTATCACGGCCAGGAGGTCCGGCAGATCCCGATCGAGGACATCGTGCCGGGCGATCACCTGCTGATCCGCCAGGGCGACGTCATTCCCGTGGATGGACAGGTCGTCGATGGCCCGGCCACTCTCGATCTGTCGGTCCTGACGGGCGAGTCCCTGCCGGTGACCGCGGCTGCCGGTATGGAAGTGTTGAGCGGCGCGACATTGGCCGGGCCATCATTTCGGCTGGAGGCGCTCCGGTCGGCGGCGGGCAGCACCTATGCGGGCATCATCAAGCTGGTGGAGGCCGCGCAGAACTCGCGGGCGCCGATGACACGGCTCGCCGATCGCTATGCCGTGGGCTTCCTGATCATCGCCGTGCTGGCCGCCCTCGTGGCCTATCTCATATCGGGCGAACCGGTGCGCGCCCTGGCGGTGCTGGTGGTCGCGACGCCCTGCCCGCTGATCCTGGCGGTGCCGATTGCGGTCGTATCTGGCATGTCAAAGGCCGCGCGCCACGGCGTCCTGATCAAGAATGGTGGAACGCTTGAAGGGCTCGCCGCTGTCCACACCGCCATCATCGACAAGACGGGCACCCTTACCCAGGGCCGGGCCGAAGTGGTCGCAATCGGTGTTACTCCCGGGCAGGACCCATCCGAGGTGCTCCGGCTTGCGGCCAGCCTGGATCAGGCCTCGGGGCATGTCGTTGCCGAAGCACTGGTTGCCGCTGCCAGGCACCGCGGATTGAGCCTCTCCGCGCCCCTGGGTGTCGAAGAGGTGCCCGGAACGGGCATTTCCGGGACCGTTGAGGGTCGCGCGGTCATCGTGGGCGGTGCCGGCTTCGTCCGGTCCCGGGCCGCGGGCGTAGAGCCCCGCGAGATCGTGGCCAGCCACGAGCCGGGCCTGCTCAGCGTGGCGGTAGCCATCGAGGGCAGGATTGCCGGCGTCATCCAACTGCAGGACCGGCTCAGACCGGACGCTCCGGAGGCCGTGAGCGGCTTGCGTGCCCTCGGGATCGGGCGGATCGTGCTGGCGTCCGGGGATCGCACAGACATTGCCGAGCATATCGGCGCGGCCATCGGGGCAGATCTGGTCCTGGGCGAATTGCTGCCGGACCAGAAGCTCGCGCTTGTGCGTCGCGAACAGCGCGATGCACCCGTGCTCGTGATTGGAGATGGTGTCAACGACGCGCCGGCCCTTGCAGAAGCCTCTATTGGCGTGGCGATGGGCGCGCGGGGCACGGCGGCATCCTCCGAAGCGGCCGGTGTGGTGCTGCTGGTCGACCGGCTGGCGCCGCTGGTCGAGGGAATCCGCGTGGCGCAGGCGACCCGTCGCATCGCCGTGCAGAGCGTCATCATCGGCATGGGCCTATCCATGCTGGGCATGGGGGCCGCGGCCTTGGGCTACATCACGCCCATTCAGGGCGCGCTGCTGCAGGAGGGCATCGACGTGGCCGTGATCCTCAATGCCTTGCGGGCACTGCGATAGCCTCGGCCTCAGGGCGCCCAATAGGCGCCAAGGAAATATGGCCAGACAATCAGTCCCAGCAGTCCGCGCCAAAAATCGAGATGCAGATAGCCAATGCTGAACAGCCAGCCTGCAAACCAGAGGGCGCCAAGCGAAGTGTGCTGCGTGATGTGAATGCGTTCCATGGTGTGTCCTTTCGCGCCAGGCTGCCTTCATGCCCGTGTACAAGGCCATCCTGCCTTGATCAGGGTCAATTGCATGGCCCACAGGCTGCATCCACAGGCACACAAAAAAGTCGGGAGGCGGCTGCGAACCGCACTCCCGAGTGGGACTATGGAGTTCAGAGGCCACTGCTGATGTGGGGTAACATCGTTCGGCGCTCACGTTGAGACTGTGCCGCAATCGGCGCGAGGAGCTCTTGACCATCGTCAAAAAGCAAAGCGACCAAACCGAGTGCCGTAACCGACGGCGAAAACTTCATTTGCGATTGCCGGGACCGAGGCGTATCGTTTTCTTTATTGCCGGAGGTACGCAAGCGGGTGCCGGTGACTGAGGGACAATGGACGTGCTCTCGCCTGTCAACGGAGCACGGCTATGCAACACCATGTCGATCAATCCACCGCGCGCGCGCCTGACGATGACTGGCACGCAATATCGACTGCGCCTTTCGATCGCGACATCGAACTGGCAGTTATCGATGCGCAGGGAACGCATGCTTTGGTGTTTCCATGCCGAAGAATTGCCAGCGGCTGGGTGAATGCCCAAAGCAATCAGAAGCTTTCGGGCCTGGAGCCCTCGCATTGGCGTGAGTGGCAGCCCTAATCACGCCAGATCGGCAGCGTCCCCGGGAAATGGCTTGCCCATCTCCTCGGCGACCAACACCGAAATGCACTGAAGCGTCTCGTCACGCCCTAAAGCCTCCAGTTCATAGACTGCAGCAATTACGCCGGCGACCCTGGCGCCCCCATCCCTGACCGGCACGGCGGCCACCCGGACTGCGGTCTCGTGCCCATCGTCAGCAATGAATATCGACTCGATTCCGGGATTGACCGGTTCGCCGCGAAGAGCCCGCGCCCCTGGCCAGCGAAAGGGGCTGAGCGGACCATCTCTGGTCTCGAGGCGCCAGCGTCGTAGACGCTCCGGGTCACGGGAGGGAATCTCGCTGGGTACGAACCGCCGCATGCGATCATTGGCCAGGACCAGCTTGCCGTCCCCGTCTGTCAACCCCATGCCAACCGGCACCTGGTCGAAAGTGGCAGACAGTCGACTCTGGTGGCTCTCGATACTAGCGGGCGAAGCGCCATCGAACAGGATGCCAGCGCGCTGGGCCAGAATGTCGATGAGGGCCGAGAGGTCGCGTTCACCCGCGGCGGCCTTGAGCCTGCCCAGCTTGGCTTCCTCCTCGGCCAGCAGGCCGCTGATTGTCCGCCTCTGCGCGTCATCGAGTTCACCTTCCAGCCTCAAGCGAAAGTGTTCGACATTGAGCTTTGCGACGAAGATTTGCTGATCCCATTGCATAGGCTGGTGTGAGCAGAGCTGCTCACCCTCCAGTAACACCCGCGTACGATCGAAAATTTCAGAAGCGTGAAAGTCTGCCAGTATGGCACCTTCACTACACCAGCCACAATAACAACGTACTACCGGCAGCGCTATTTCAGACAAAACAGTGCTCGAATACGCCACGGACAGGTTCGAAGATCGCCGCAATAGAGCTTCGCGGTAAAATTTTCGTGCGTTCAGGGAATGCCGGCCACTATCGCGTCAACTGGGTCCATGACTGCACCGCCGACCGAACTGTGGCGGACATGGACAGGGGTCCGCGCATGGCGACCTTGAGCCGCGCCAGCTCGAAGCCCAATGCAGCAGCGCGCAGCAGGTCACCCGAATGCGCACCATAGGCCCAGAGAAAGGCGCCGCAGAAGGTATCGCCGGCACCGGTCGCATCTACGATATTGGCGGAGGCGGGCAAGGCCCGTGGGGAAAGCGTTGCAACGACCAGGCCGTCCGGGCCGGCAGAAAACACCGTCGCGCCAGAATGCGTGCGCGCCACAATCGCCCCTTCGGGGGCGAGCATGGCCATGGCGGGACCTGGTCCCCCCGCACCGCAAAGTGCGTCAAATTCCTCGTTGTTGAGGTGCAATATGCGCGTCTGGCCGAGCAGGCTTTCCAGACCAGCGCCGCCGGGACCAATCCAGGCCATGCCCGGGTCCAGCGACACGACCAGTGCAGGATTGTGCCTTCGGGCGTGCCGCAACAGTTCGGCGATCAGTCCCGGCGTCGCCGGATCGAGGAAAGAGGTGACGTGGATGATGTCGCAACGCGAGACGCTCAGGGCGAGACCCTCGAAGCTGGATCGGATCCAGTCGGCAACGCCCGCATTCGCGCCGCTGGCCGTCAGCAGGGTGCGCCCGTCGCGTTCGACAATGGCAAGGCAGGTGGCCGGCGGCTGGGGCACCTTGAGCACACCGGATGCGTCAATGCCCCAGTCAAGCAACGCGTCATGATGCGGTGACGCCGCGCCGATGGTGCCCGCAATGCCGAAGAAGGCAAGGTCAAGCGATTGGTCGGCGTTGAGCAAGGCCGCCACGCGCGCGGCGTTGAAAGCGGAGCCGCCGAGGTGGTCCGCTGAACCCTCCTGGCGCAACAGCGTGGCGCCGCGCAGTGCCGTGTCGTCGGAAATGGCGGTTTCGATCAGCGGAGCAGCGTCAATGCCAAGCGTCGCGAGCAGGGTTTCCGCGGTTCCCTGCACAACGATGTCGCGGTTCATTGCGCCCAGAAAGCCAATTCGTGTCATGGCTCGCTGTTAGCGCCCGAACTGCCGGCGCACAAGCGGTCATCGTCCAGCGGCAGACCGCTTCAGAGGCCGAATTTCTCCAGTGTCGCATCATACTCGTCGCGCACCAGTTCCGGATCGCGTCCAGACGACCAGCCGGCCTCGATCGCCGTCTTCACCTCCGCCGGAACAGCATCCCATCGGGCGTCCCACGCCTCGCCGCCATCGATCCAGTAGCCGACGAGCTGATAGCGCTCCGCCGGCATTTTGAGCTGGTGCCGCACATATTTGCGGATGGCGCGCACCACCTTCTGTTCACCGGCCACCCAAATGTAGCCCGGGGTCGCGGGTATCGGGACAGCGTGCATGACCGCCCCCAGCTGGCTGGCTGCAACACCATTCCCGCTACCGTCGAGCCAGGTGACGGTCGCATTGGGATGGGGCGGCAGGGATTGCCGGTGACTGGCCTGAGCGATCTCGACGAACACTCTGGACTGCAAATCCTGCGGGGTGTTCTCAAGGATGCGCGACAGGGCGGGCAGACCCGTGGCGTCGCAGAGCAGCAATTGCCACGCCGTATCCGCCGGCGGGTCGTAGAGGCCGTGCGGGCAGTTCAAGGTCACGACGTCCCCACGCTTCGCCCCCTTGGCCCAATCGCTGGCCAGTCCGCCCTCATGCACAACGTAGTCGATGTCCAGCTCGCCGATGTCCTGGCGAATGTTCCGGATCGTGTAGGTCGAACACCGAATGGCACCCTGGCCGCCATCGGGATAAGTCCAGCGCCCCTGCTCGTCGATATGCGGCAAGTGCAGGCGGCCAGTGGTCTCGTTGGGGAAAAAGAGCCGCACATATTCGTCGGGTCGGCCCGTGCCGGGAAAACCCTTGAGGCCCTCACCGCCAAAAGTCAGTCGCAGCATTCCGGGCGTGAGATAGCGGCTTGAGAGGACCGTCGCCTCATAGAAGCTCTTGTTCATTAGGCCGGTCCTGGCCTGGAGGGCGCCGGCCTTGAGGCTCCCACCGATGAGGAAGGGAGGTCCCGAAAACTGCACATGGCGGGGCGTTGAGCGGCGTCGTCTCTGAAGGACATAATAAACCTGATCAAAAATATCCGGTTAATGCATGCCCCATGACGAGGACCGCTTCAAGCTCAAATATGCCGCCGGCGCTGTCGGTTACCGCTGTGTCGGGTGCCCGTTGACCGCCAGGGCCAGTTCCGCCTCGAAACGCGTGCCCTTATCGCTGAGGAACCGATAGGTACCGCCCATCTGGGAAACGACACCGCGGACCAGCCGCAGGCCCATGCTGCTCGGCGTTTCGGGGATTTCACCCATGCCAATGCCATTGTCGGCGACGATCAGGGAGCATCGGCCCTCACCCAGATCCCGCAACGTGACGGTAATGGTTCCTTCCCTTCCGTCGGCGAAAGCGTATTTCAGCGCATTGGTCACCAGTTCGCTGAGCAGCAGCGAGAGCGGTGTGGCGTGATCGCGATCCACGGGCACATGGTCGAGCACATATTCGACATCGGCGCTTGCGCCATAGGCGTGGACGACCTCGTCAACGACCACACGCACAAGATCGTGGGCATCGATGTCCTCATACCGATCATGCTTGTAGATGTGCTCGTGCATCGCGGCCATGGCGCTCAGGCGGCTCTGCAGGTCGATCTTGGCGCTCGCCGGCATGTCCTGCATGCGGACCAGCGATTGAACCGATTGCAGGTTGTTCTTCACACGATGGTGGATTTCCCGGAAAAGCAGGACATTGGTCTCGTTGGCGGCCTCAAGGTCGGCGCGCCTGCGGGCGTCGCGGCGCAGCAGGCGGACGATCCACACACCGCCACCGACGAGGCCCAGCAGAATGGGTGCGGCAATGATGATGACAGCGACGATCGCGCTGCGCAGACTCTCCCAGGTACGATTGGTGGCGATCGAGGCCAGAGCCAGTATGTCGGTGCCAGGCACGGCGCGGTAGCTGACCACCCGGGCAACCCCGTCTACCGGGGATTGTTCGGAGAAATAGCTGCCCGCCTCGGCCTGCGGCAAATACTGGGTGATAAGGGGATGCTGGGAGAGATCCACCGGCTCGGTTACCCGAGGGTAGCGGGCCATCAACATGCCATCGCGCCGGACGAGGCTGACAGTGGACCCTTCGTCGAGATCCAGTGAAGACCAGAAGGTCTGAACCAGAGCGCCGCTGAAGGACACCATGATGGCGCCGGCAAATTGTCCCTGCCGCGACATGCGCTTTGAGAAGACAAAGATGTTCTCCCCGGTCAACCGGCTGACCAGCATGTCCGAGGTGTAGAATGGGGCGCCCTCGCGCAAGGCAATGAAGTAGTCCCGGTCGGCCACGTTGATGGATTCGGCGCCAGGAACGGTCGAGAAGATTGTGTTGGCCTGGGCATCGATGATGTAGACATCGACATTGGCTGGCAGCCCCTCCACAGCGGCCCGCAGCGTTTCCCGGTCCCCGAGCATTTCCGGTCCGACGGCTGCGTCCACGCGGCGCAGGGTCTGATTGGCCACCTGCGCAACCCAACCCGCATTGGTGGCCACGACCTGAGCCGCAGCGTCCGCGCGCTCTTCGAGCCGGGTCCGCGTCTGGCCCATTGCCTGGGTCACATAATAGGCGAAGACTGAAACAAAAGCTGCAATGCACAGAATGAGAAAGGCAATAGCCACGGTCGTGGCTCGCACTTCCCCGAAACGTATTCCCCTGCCCCCGACCAGCGATGCCTCCCCACAATGCTGCCCCTTTTTGCAGGTTTCCGTTGTCATGCAAGCATTTTGCCAACGAAACGTCCTGCCCGCCACCAACGCGTGGCGCGTCAAATGGCTCCACCGTCCATGCAATGGTTCCCAGTTTCCGTTAAGAGGCGATAAGGCGGACAGTGATATTGGCTGGGTCAAGGGGCGCCCCGAAAGGAACAAGATGACTAAACTTCCCGCAATGCTGGCCATTGGTGCCCTGTCCATCGCGCTGGCCGCCTGTTCGTCCTTTGGCGGCAACACCTCTCCGGCGGCGCTGGCCACGGGTCTGTCGGCACGCATGGACCAGCCAAACGCCACCCTGGACAGCCAGCAGGCAATCGGCCTGATCAACGCCTACCGGGCGACACGCAACATGCCACCCCTGGTGGCGGATGCCGGGCTGAACGGCACGGCGCAGGCGCTGGCCAGCCAGTATGCGCAAACCGGAACGGCCCCCACCAAGCCGCAGGCCCTGGTGCAGATGAAGCTCAGCGCTGGTTATGCCACGTTCGCCGAGACCTTTTCGGGATGGCGGAACAACAGCGCCGACGCAGTTGGACTGGCCGCTCCTGCGAGCAAGGCAGGCGTCGCAGTGGCGTATAATCCCTCGTCAAGCTACGGCGTCTACTGGGTGCTCGTCCTTGGCAATTGATGATGCGGTCATCGACGCAAGGGGGCTCAAATGCCCCCTGCCGGTCCTCAAGATGGAAAAACGGTTGGCCAATGCCGCTGCGGGGACGGTGGTGACCGTGCTGGCCACGGACCCGATGGCGAAGATCGATATCCCGCTCTTTTGCCGGCAACATGACCACGCCGTGACCCAGAAGGAGGCCGATGGCGTCATGTGCTTCGAGGTGACGGCGCTAGGCGCGCCAAGGACCTAGACCCTCAAGGCCTCGTAGTTGCGCGGCTCCACCGCCCCGTCCCTGCGCGCTTCAGAGATCGGCCGGACGGGGGCGCGGCAGTGCAATGTCGAGGCCGCTGACCGAAAGTCCGGGCCGCAGCACGCTTTCAATCGAGGCACTGCCCACCGACGTTGGGGCCGGAATGGCAGGAACATGCGCCGGTCGCGGACGCGGAAGTGCGATGCCGGTGCGTATCCGCCCGAGATCGACCGCCGTATACTCGCTGACCGGGATATCGCCGGTCAGGTAGGACGGCTGGTCCTTCAGCCCCATGGGAAATTCTGCTTCCTGCTCGGCCACATAGGCCTTGGCGTCCTTGCCGCAGATCAGGGGCCGCATGTCGATGGGCTCCACCCCGGCCCTGTTGGCCAGTGACAGCACTGTCTGGCCGGTCGGGCGCAATTGACCGGACAGCGCCTCAAGCATCAGGCCCGCCGCCCGCTCGTTGCGTTCCCGCGCAGAGGACCCGCCAAGCACGACCGCGAGCAGCCGGCGTCCATTGCGATCGACGGTCGCCACGATGTTCAGCCCCGAAGCACAGACATAGCCGGTCTTCATGCCGGTGGTGCCGGGGAAACCCTCGAGCAGGCTGTTGTTGGACTCCAGCCGCGCCTTGCCCAGGTTGATCACGCCGGTGGCGAACATGGGCATGTATTGGGGAAAGGACTGTTCGATATAGAGCGCTATGATCGCCAGGTCGCGCGCGCTGGTCACCTGGCGCGGGTCATGCAGCCCGTGCGGGTTGACGTAATGCGTGGCCGTCAGCCCCATGCGCTGCGCCGTATCGTTCATCATGGCCACGAAATTGGCCTCGCTGCCGCCGACAGTCTCGGCGATCGCCACCGCCATGTCGTTGGCCGACTTGACCACGAGGATATAGAGGGCGTCCTTGAGGGTGACTGCACTATCGACCGGCAGGCCGGACTTGCTCGGCGCCTGGTTGAAGGCATTGCGCGAAATGGTCACCGGCGTATCGAGCGTAACAGTGCCCTTGGCCAGTTCCTCGAAGACGACATAGGCCGTCATCAGCTTGGTCAGCGAAGCGGGATGCCAAGGCTGACCTGCGTCCTCGGCGTAAAGCACATCCAGCGTTGCGCGATCCACCACCAGCAGGGGGTTTGCCCAGGCGTGAACCAAGCCGGTCATGAGAAGGACAAGAGCGAGGGCGAGACGGCGGACGAACGGCAAGGCGGGGCGACTCCGGGGCGGATCGGCATTAAGAACGGCGCCCCTCATAGCAGCCACCCCCCGCGATCTCAAGAAAGCCCGGCCCGGGCTGACAGGCTTTTGAAGGTGCTGACATCCCTTGTCACGACTGGCACCGATGCTCGCCGGGCAATAAGGAGATTGCCATGACCACCTTGCTGACTGTGCTGACGCCCGGCTTTGCGGATTGGGAAACCGCCCTGCTCAATGCCGGCGCGCGCGACTATTATCGCCTCGAAACACGATTTGCGACGCCGGGAGGCGAGCCGGTAACCTCCGCGGGCGGGCTGAAGGTCCTACCGGATATGGCCGTGGAGGAAATCGACATCGGGGCGGTTGATGCCGTGCTCGTCAATGGCGGCCGGATCTGGTCCTCACCCGATGCTCCGGACCTATCCGCGCTGCTCAACACTGCCCATGCGGCCGGGAAAACCGTGGGCGGCATATGCGACGGCGTGATGGCGCTCGCGCGCGCCGGTCTTTTGGATACCACACGACACACGGCCAATGGCCCGGAGAGCCTGCCATCCACCGGCTATGGCGGGGCGGCCCACTATGTCGGGACACCCCGTGCCGTGCTCGACCGGCGCATCGTCACGGCGCCGGGAACGGCGCCGGTGAGCTTCATGAGTGCAGTCTTTGACTCTCTGGGCCTGCGCACCGGAGATCTCGACTTCTATCTCGGCCTCTACGCCGCCGAGCATCAGGCGGCCTAGAGGCCATGTGACCCGCTACGGGCTCCCCAGAGAGTGTCAGACGGGCAGCATCAACGTCGTTGCCCGTGTCAGTGACGCGGACAGCGGCAAATCGCTGGCGGACTGGCCAAGGCTGATGGTGAAGCTACCCGCTTCGACCAGCCAATGCTGGGCCGCCTCGCGATACCAGGCAAAGGCCCGGGCATCGAGCAGCAGTGTGACCGACCGCGTCTCGCCGGGCTGGAGGTGCACTTTTTCGAACGCCTTCAGTTCCTTGGCCGGCCGCGGCTCCGACGATTTCTCGTCGGACACATAGAGCTGGACGACAGTCGATCCGGGCCGGTCGCCTGTATTGGCCACGGCAAGGGAGACCACGACGTTACCATCACTTTCAAAAGCGCTGTCATCGACCACCAGGTCTGACAGGGCGAAGCTGGTGTAACCAAGCCCGAAGCCGAAGGGGTAAAGCGGCGTCATCCCCACGCGGTCATAGTGGCGGTAGCCAACGAAGATGCCCTCCTCGTAGCGCACCTTGCCCTCAAGGCCCGGATAGACTTCGCGATCCTGGCTGTGCGCGGGATTGTCGGCCCAGCGCACCGGGAATGTCTGCGGCAGACGGCCACCCGGTTCGGCAGCGCCAGTCAGGACATCGGCAATGGCATTGCCGGCCTCCTGCCCCGGATACCAGGCCTCGAGAATTGCCGCGACCCGATCAGCCCATGGCATTTCAACCGGGCCACCCGTTTGCAGCACGACGACGGTCCGCGGGTTGGCTGCAGCGACAGCCTCGACAAGTTCATTCTGGCGCCCCGGCAGTACGATGCCTGGCAAATCGCTGCCCTCGGTGTCCCATTCGCCATTGCGGCCGATGAAAATGGTGGCGGTTTCGGCGTTGCGGGCCACTTCGACCGCCTCGGCAATTGCCTCGTCGCCGAGAGGCCGGCCTATACCGCAGGCAAAAGCCGCCAGTCCCAGCGTTGCAAAGTCCTTGGTGGCAAACTCGATGACGACCTCATGGGGCCGCCCGGCCTCAAGTGGCAGCGTGCCAACCACCTCGTCGCACCCCTCCTCGAAGAAGGTGCGCCCCTTGGTCCAACTGCTCCAGGCGTCGGCGATCAGCTTCCCGTCAACAAAGACCTTGGCAAAGCCGGCCGAATAGATGCCGACGCGATGCTCGCCACTGGTCTCGGGCACGAACTGGCCCCGGAGACGGGCGGAAAAATGCAACGGGTCGACCTTGCCCGCGGCGACATTGCCAATCCAGAAGGCCTGGGCACCTTCCATGGTGTCGATGTGAACCGGCTCGCCGGACAATGTCTGATTGGCGAAATATTCGACGCTGAACGGGCCTTGCAGCACCGGCTCAAAACGATGGTTGGTGCACCCGGCCGCGAAGTCGAGGCGCCCCGAGCCCAGGGCCGTTTCCAGCCCCTGCCAGGGTGATATCCGGTAATGAGCGTTGAGCTGGGCGGAGCCCCCGCCCATGATCTGTGCCACCTTGGCATTGGGTCCGATGACGGCAATCTTGCCGCTTCCGGTCAGTGGCAGCACGCCGTTGTTCTTGAGGAGCACCGCGGCTTCGGCGCCGGCGCGACGGATCAGGGCCCGGTGCTCCGGCCTGTCATCGGCGCGCTCCTCGTGGGTGCGGTGGTCGTCCAGCGAGCCGACCCGCTCCATCAAACGCAGCATGGCGAGCACGCGCTTGTCGAGGGTCTCCTGGCTCACCTCGCCGGCATTGACGGCGTCGACCAGCTTCTGGCCCCGATCGCGCGCGGGTCCCGGCATTTCGAGATCGAGCCCGGCATTTACCGTTGGGGCGGTCGAATGTGATCCGAACCAGTCGGACATGACGATCCCGTCATAGCCCCATTCATCGCGCAGAACCGTCGAGAGCAGCCAGTTGTGCTCGGAGGTATAGGTGCCGTTGAGCCGGTTGTAGGAGCTCATGACGCCCCAGGTGCCGGCCTTCTTCACGGCGTGTTCGAACGGCACCAGATAGATTTCGCGCAGTGCGCGTTCGCCGATCTCGCTTGAAATCGTGGTCCGCTCGATTTCGCTCTCATTGCCGGCGAAGTGCTTGATTGTAGCGCCGATGCCCTGTCCCTGCAGACCCTTGATGTAGCCAACTGCCAGTTCCGCAGTGAGGACCGGGTCCTCCGAATAGCATTCGAAATTGCGACCGTTGGTGACAGACCGATGGATGTTGACCGTGGGCGCAAGCAACATATGCGCGCCCTTCGACTTGACCTCGTCGGCGAGAGCGGCGCCGATTTCGGTTACGAGCTCGATATTCCAGGTCGCGCCCAGGGCGATGCCCACGGGAAAGCTCGCAGACTTGACGCCACCGATCAACGAGCCGCCGCCGCGCGCGCCATTGGGCCCATCGGTGACGCGGAGCTTACCTATTCCCAGCCGTGGGATCGCAGGCACGGACCAGAAATCCTCGCCGGAGAGGAGCGATACCTTTTCCTCCAGCGTCATTTCGTTCAGCAATTGATCAATGCGGCTGCTCATCATTGTCTTCCTCCGGCCAGTTCGCCGGAGGAAGACAATGCCGACCGTCATCTGTCAATCGTTATACATACGGTATTTCTACTCAGCGGGCGGTGATCGGCGCCTTGCTTGTACGGCCCCAGGCCACAAACAATGACAAGGCAAGCAGGACCAGATTGAAGGGCAACATGAAATACTCGCCCCTCATGACGTGCAGGCCCATGGCCAGCACCTGGATAACGCAAAACCCCAGAGCAGCGAGAGGGGTCAGACGCGGCGCGATGCGGGTGGCCGCGGGCAGGATCACGCCGAGTGCGCCCAGGACTTCCATCGTGCCGATGAAGCGCGTCAGCAATTCCGGATAGTCGCCGGCATAGCTCATGCCTGATGCGACCAGGCCTTCGATAGGCTGGGTCAGCTTCATGAACCCTGCCATGCCGTAGAAAAGGGCCAGTGCCCCCTGCCCCACCCACAGTCCGATATTCCAACCCCGGCTGCCATTCCCTGCGCTCATGGCTCATTCTCTCCCTGTGATCGACTGTCGCACTAGTCACAACTAGTAACCGTGTCTATATTTGTGCCTGAGTTACCAACGCAAGGAGGCACATCCATGTCACTGACCGATACTTCGCAGCACGCCAACTGCTCGGCCATGTCGGACGTGCTCAATCGCATCGGCGACAAGTGGAGCGTGATGGTGGTCGGCATGCTGGGCCGCAATGGCACGCTGCGGTTCAACGAACTCAAGCGCCTGATCAACGGTGTATCGCAGCGCATGCTGACCCTGACGCTGCGCAATCTCGAGCGCGACGGCCTGGTCACGCGGACCATCTATCCCGAAGTGCCGCCCCGGGTGGAGTATAGCCTCACCGAACTTGGCAAGACCCTTCAGGAGCCGATCAGTGCGCTTTGGGACTGGTCTGCGGAAAATCACCACGCCATCGTGGAGGCGCGCAGCATATACGATGCACGCGAAACCGCCCTGACGGCGGAGGCCAGCCGAAAGGTTGCGTACGCGCGGGGGTAAGCGCTGCTTTCAGGAATCGTTGCTCGCCATGTGGACGAAACGATTGATGTCGCTGGGCGTGCTGGCGAGCACCTCGCGGCGCGCTTCGGCGCGCTGACTTGACGGCAGGTTGAGGGCGTTGACCAGGGCCCGATATTCCTGCCTCGCGCTCATATGCGACATCGAGGGCACCCCGCCGAGCAGGTCGTCGTCCAAAGGATCGAATACGGTCATGCCGGTTGCAAACAGCGAACGGAAGATGACACGCTCGGCTATGCCGTCGGCAACGCGACAGCCCAGTCGCATGGCGATCCGCTCGAGCATGGTCTGAACTTGGCGCATGTTGCGCGAGGACAGCATGGAGATGCGGTTGCGCACCAGGACCCAGTCGATGTTCCTGCCGTCGATCGAGAGCCGCTCGGAGCGGGCGCGCTGCACCAGGCGTGCATAGTGGCTCAATTCCCGCGGCTCGCCAGTCACAGGATCGACCTGGGCCATGACGCTGAGGTCAATCAGGCTGTCATTGACCGGCGTGACAAGCGTATCGGCAAGGGAATGGGCCAAGCGCGCCAGGTTTGTGTCGAAGCCCGGCGTGTCGATGATGATGAAGTCCGAGCGTCCCTCGACCTCTCCGACCGCCTGGCGAAACAGATCGAACTCGATGCGATGGTTCTCGCGCGCCGAGTCTCCGCGCGCCAGAGGCAGATGATAGTGAGTCGTGTGCGGCAGGCTCATTCCCTTGGAGCGCGCCCAATCCCGACGGTTGCGGACATAATGGGTCAGCGTCTGCTGCCGACTGTCGACATCGATCGAGGCCACCTTGTGCCCCTGGTACAATAGATAAATGGCCAGGTGGAAGGCAGTGGTCGACTTGCCCGAGCCACCCTTCTCATTGCCGACAACGATGACATGCGCGCCTTGCCGCACGGTCGACTCCCAAATCAGTTCGCCGGAGTGTGTTGATTTGGCACGCTTCGCACAAGGGAAAACATGGCCGCGAAACGCCAAAGGCGGCCAAGATCGCTCTTGCAGCGCCCTGCAGCAGGACATCGTTGCCGAAATGCGTCAACATGATGAAACATCCATGCAGCAGGCGCATGAACTGCCTTCCGGATGCGGCATAGCGAATGCCGAAAAATCGGCGCATGGTCAGATTGCACCAAAAGAGCCGCAAGGGATTCTGCCCATGTTTGTACGTGCCGTCTGGCGCCTGAAGCGCCTGGTCGATATCAAGCAGACGTTGCGGGAAATGGACGTTCCCTCGACGCGTGATGCCGACATTCTCGGGATTTCCGGCCCGGACTTCTCCAAGATGACGCGGTCGCTCTTCGACCGTTGAAGACCAAACTGCCTTGACCCATCTCCCGTGGCCGCCGCGATACCATCCGGCGGCCACGCTGTTGTCGCAGAGATGAATGCTCAATGAATGGGCACCGCCCAAGCCTTGCACAAGACGCATGGCAAGTTTGACCAATCTCTATCTGCTCACTGGGATTAGTCGCCCCTATATCTCTCCTTGCAAACGACAGGAGACTTCCAAATGGACATTCGCAAGACTTTCAAGAAGTGGGCCGCCTACCAGCAGACCGTCCGTGAGCTTGCCGCTCTCGACAACCGCCAGCTCAACGATCTGGGCATTTCGCGCACCGATATCAGCCGCGTCGCTCGTGATCATGCCGACGCTCTGTAAAACCGGCGACTCAACTTCGACGAACCGAACACCCGCCTCTCTCTGAGATGCGGGTGTTTTCGTATCCGCGGGCCGGTTTCGGATGTGAACGGCCAAGGCGGAACGATAGCGCCCTCCTCCCGTTGCCCGGGCATATGCAACAGGAAGGAGCATTCCAATGGCTCAACTCGACGGCAAATCCATCGCCATCGTCGCCACGCACGGCTTTGAACAGTCCGAACTGGAAGTCCCACTGGCCAGGCTGCGCGAGGCTGGCGCAAATGTTCACGTGGTGTCGCTCGAGGGCGACGAGATCAAGGGCTGGGACAAGAAGGACTGGGGCAATGCAGTGCCGGTCGACAAGCTGATCGGCGAGGTCTCGGCCGAAGACTATGACGCCATCGTGCTGCCCGGCGGCCAGATCAACCCCGATCTGCTGCGCGTGGAGCAAAAAGTGCTGGACCTCATCAAGGCATTCTGGACGCAGAAGAAGATCGTTGCCGCGATCTGCCACGCGCCGTGGCTGCTGGTCGAAACCGGAATCGTGCGGGATCGCAAGGTCACCTCCTACAAATCCATCAAGACCGACGTCGTCAACGCCGGTGGCAAGTGGGAGGACAGTGCGGTGGTCGTCGATCAGGGCCTGGTGACGAGCCGCAACCCCGGAGACCTCGACGCCTTCTGCGCCAAGATCATCGAGGAGATCAGGGAAGGCAGCCACGAGCGTCGAGCCGCATAAACTCTGATTGCCCGGACATGGCGGGCTTGGTATCTGGCTCGCCATGTCAAACGAACCCATTCACATCATCGGCGGGGGCCTTGCAGGCTCGGAAGCCGCCTGGCAGGCCGCCGAGGCCGGTGCCAAGGTCATTCTGCACGAGATGCGCGGCGTCAAAAGCACGGACGCGCACGAGACCGACGCCTTTGCCGAACTGGTCTGCTCCAACAGTTTCCGCTCGGACGACCACGAGCAGAATGCCGTGGGGCTGCTGCACGAGGAAATGCGACGCTGCAATTCGCTGATCATGCGGGCCGCGGACCAGCACAAGCTGCCCGCCGGCGGCGCGCTGGCCGTCGACCGGCACGGCTTTTCCGGCGCCGTCACGGAGGCGATCAGCAGCCACCCCAATGTCACGGTGGTTCGCGAGGAAATCGCCGGCTGGCCGCCGGGGGAATGGCAACACGTGATCATCGCGACCGGCCCGCTCACCTCGCCGGCCCTCGCCGAGGCGGTTCTGGAAAAGACCGGCGAGGATTCGCTGGCCTTTTTCGATGCGATTGCGCCGATCGTGCACTATGACAGCATCAATCACGACATTGCCTGGAAGCAGTCGCGCTACGACAAGGCCGGCCCTGGCGGGACCGGGGCGGACTATCTCAACCTGCCGATGGACAAGGACCAGTATTTCGCCTTTGTCGAAGCGCTGAAGACCGCGCCGCTGCATGAATTCAAGGACTGGGAAAAGGTCCCCTATTTCGACGGCTGCCTGCCCATCGAGGTGATGGCCGAACGCGGCGTGGAGACGCTGCGCCACGGGCCAATGAAGCCGGTGGGCCTGACCAATCCGCGCAATCCGACGGTCAAGCCCTATGCCATCGTGCAATTGCGCCAGGACAATGCGCTGGGCACGTTATGGAACATGGTCGGGTTCCAGACCAAGATGCGCTACGGCATCCAGACCGAGATATTCCGGATGATCCCCGGCCTCGAGAACGCGCAATTTGCCCGTCTCGGTGGGTTGCACCGTAACACGTTCATCAATTCACCCAAGGTGCTGGCGCCCGATCTTAAGCTGAAGGTCGATCCGCGCATCCGCTTCGCCGGTCAGGTGACCGGCGTCGAGGGCTATGTGGAAAGCGCTGCCGTTGGCCTCATCACCGGGCGGATGACCGCGGCCGAGGCACTCGGCGGATCGCTTGCAACGCCACCAGTAACGACGGCGCTGGGCGCGCTGATCGGCCATATTACGGGCGGCCATATCGAGGCCGAGAGCTATAGCGGGGCCCGCAGCTTCCAGCCCATGAATGTCAATTTTGGCCTGTTCCCGGAAGTCAATGTCAGCAAGCCTGAGGGGGTGAAGCGCTGGCGCGGCCCGGAAAAGACGATCGCCAAGCGGCGCGCCATCACCAGTCGTGCCCTCGAAGACCTCAAGGCCTGGGCATGACCCCGGAGGCGCTGGCCGCGTTCCTGCACGACCACATCCCGCTTTCGCGGGCCATGGACGTCCGTGTGGTACAGGCCGGCACTGACGAAGTGGTGCTCGAGGCGCCGCTGGGGCCCAATATCAACGTCCACGGCACCATGTTCGGCGGCAGTGCGGCGACGCTCGGCCTCTTGGCGGCATGGTCGGTGCTGCACCTGCGGCTTCAGGCCGAAGGCGTTGCCAACCAGCTCGTGATCCATCGCACGGAAATGGAATATCTGCTGCCCATAGCCGGTACCGCGCGTGCCGTGGCTCGGCTGGACGGCGTGGATTGGGCAGGCTTTCTCCATACTCTGGAGCGACGGGGCAAGGCGCGGCTGAAGGTCGGCGCGGAGCTGATATTTGACGGCGCAGTTGTGGCGCAGCTGGCGGGCGAGTTCGTGGCGATCGTGGAGCGGTAGCGTCCGCCCTTGGGTCGGGTCACAAGGCGACCCGTTGGTGGGGATGGGCTACCGGTTCCGAAAGCCCCACCAGGCGAGGCGGGCGATCTTGCGCCAGTCGGGGGCATCCGGTGGAGCGGCGAAGGCGCTGGAAGATCTGGTCTTCCATGCGGCGAGCTGAGGCTCGAGCAGAGCAATCGCGGCAAAGGCCGGTCGCAGGGATGTTGGGAGCGCCGCGATTGCGTTGCGGGCCTTGTCGAGATGTCCCTGCGCCAATTCGGCGACCTGGCTGAGGGCTGCATGCAGGCCCTCGCTGTCCTGCCCGGCAAAAATCTCGTTCTCGCGCACGCCATTGGCCGCCAAGATGGTCCAGGGCAGCATGATGCGCCCCTGAGCCGAGACGTAGCCGAAAGCACGCAGGTGGCCAATCATTGCCTGGGCCACGCCCAGATGCCCGGCAGCATCGCCCGGCTCGACCGGTTCGCCTGCGTTGAGGATCATGGCGGAGAGTTGCAGCAAGGTGGATGCGGTTTCACCGGCATAGCCTTCAAAGCTCTCTAGATCCGGCATGGGATCGTCATAGAGATCGAAGCGGCGCGCCCCAAGCAGGCGCTGGAGCGTGCCCACGGGCAAGCCGTGCCGTTCAATCGTATCGAGCAAGGCGTCGGCCAACGGGTTCTGACGGACGGCACCATGGCCTTTGTCGGTCAAAGCGTCGTTCCACCATTGCAGGCGGATTTCGCCCGGCTGTGGGCCGGATACGCGTTCGCGAATAGCCGATACATCGGCGTTGAAAGCGTAGAGCGCGGTGATTCCAGGGCGCGCCGCGGCGGGAAGGACGAGCGTTGCAAGATAGCGGTCAGGATCGCCCGACCGCAGCGCCTGGGCCGCAAAGTCAAAGCTCTCGCTGGCCATTATCGGGCATTCTCGACGGCGATCAGCGCTGCGGCCACGGCACGCTCCTCAGCCAGGAGCACGTTGTAAGTTCGCACCGCGCCGCCGGTCTGCGTCGCCTCGATAATCACCCGACGATCCCTGAAGGCCTGCCGGATGGCCGGATCGATGGCCGAAATATCGGACCCGAGCCCGATCAACAGAACGTCGAGCCGGTCCGCCAGGTCCAGTACCGCCTTGAGGCTATCAAGGGTCAGGTCGGCAACAGCGCCGACCTCCCAGCCCACCATGCCGTCCGGCAGGCAGAGCAAGGACCCCTTGTGCGACATTTCCGCGAAACGGAAGCCGCCATTGCCATAGGCGTCGATCCCGACCTGCTGCGGGAAACGCCCCGCCTGGGCAGTGTTCATGACCGGTCAGCCCGCCGTGCTGTCCGAAGCCTCATCGGCGTCGGCCCGGTCTGTCGCTCCCTCGGCCTGGTCGGCGCGTGTGCTCAGACCGAGATAGATGAGGATCGGCGCGGCAATGAAGATGGACGAGTAGGTGCCCACGAACACGCCCCAGGCCATCGAAATGGTGAAGCTGCGGATGACTTCACCACCGAAGATGACCAGCGCCATCAGGGCCAGGAAGGTGGTGGTCGCGGTCAGGATGGTCCGCGGCAGCGTCGAGTTGATGGCGATATCGATGATCTCGCTGAGGCCGATCTTCTTGTACTTCATCCGGTATTCGCGGATGCGGTCGTAGATCACCACCGTATCGTTGAGCGAATAGCCCACAATGGTGAGGATCGCCGCGATGCTCGAGGCGTTGAATTCGAGCCCGGCGAAGGCGAAGAGGCCAATGGTCAGGATCACGTCATGACCGGTCGAGATGATGGCGCCGACGGCAAACTGCCATTCGAAGCGGAACCAGAGATAGATCAGGATGCCGACTAGAGCCACGCCCAGGCCGATGGCCCCGGTCAGCGCCAGCTCGCTCGATACGGTCGGTCCGACGGTCTCGGTGCCACGCATCGTGTAATCCAGCGCTTCGACCGTGGTCTTGACTTCGTCCACGGCGGCCTGCTGGGCGGCGGCGCCACCATCCTGGGTCTGCACCCGCACGAGCAGGCTATCGGCTTCGCCAAAGCCCTGCACCTGCACATCACCCAGGCCAAGCTGGGACAACGCCTCGCGAATGGTTCCGGGATCGGCCGTGCCGCTATTGGCCTGGATTTCCATGGACGAGCCGCCCCGGAAGTCGATGCCCAGATTGAGCCCGTGAATACCGAACCAGCCCAGGGACAGGATGGAGGTGATGATCGAGAAAGCCAGCGCATATTTGCGGATCGCCATGAAGGGGATCCTGGTGCCGTCCGGAATGATGCGGAGGAACTGGATGCGCAGGGTCTTGGGACGGGCCCAGTGGTACCAGCGCCCGACGATGAACAGCGTCACCAGATAGGCTGTGAACAGCGTGGTGATGATACCGATCGCCAGTGTGACGGCAAAGCCCTGGACCGGACCGGAGCCGAGATAGAACAGAACGACCGCCGCGATCAGCGTGGTGATGTTGGCGTCCAGAATGGTGGACATGGCCCTCTGGAAGCCGGACTCGATGGCCGCAATCTTGCTGCGGCCCGCTGCCAATTCCTCGCGGATGCGTTCGTAGATCAGCACATTGGCGTCCACGGCCATGCCAATGGTCAGCACGATACCGGCAATACCGGGCAGCGTCAGGGTCGCACCCAGCATCGACAGGGCGCCCAGGATGAGGACGACGTTGATGATCACAGCCAGATCGGCAAACACGCCGAACAGGCCATAGGCCAGGACCATGAAGGCGACAACGGCGATGGCGCCGATGATGCCAGCGGTAACGCCGGCGCGAATGGAGTCTGCACCAAGACCGGCGCTAACGGAGCGCTCCTCGACGATATCGAGGCTGGCCGGGAGCGCACCGCCACGCAGCAGCACCGCAAGGTCGTTGGCGGAGGCGGTGGTGAAATTGCCGCTGATCTGGCCCGAGCCACCGGTGATCGGCTGCTGGATGACGGGGGCGGTGATCACCTGATCGTCGAGCACGATGGCGAAACGCTGGCCCACATTGGCCGAAGTGATCTCGCCGAAGGTGATGGCGCCGCGGGTGTCGAACTTGAAGCTGACGACGGGAATGCCGCGCTGCTGGTCATAGGCCGGCTGTGCATCGACCAGGGATTCGCCGCCCAGCGCGATGTCTTCATAGAGCAGTTCGCGCGACCCATCCTGGCTCGAGAGGATCATGGTGCCGGGCGGAAGCCCCTGCGCCTCGGCCTGGTCGGCCGTCATGCCCGGATAGACCATATGGAAGGTAAGGCGTGCAGTCTGGGAAATGATGTTCTTGAGGCGTGCAGAATCGCCAAACCCAGGTACCTGGACCAGCAGGCGATCGCTGCCCTGGCGCTGGATGGAGGGCTCGGTCGTGCCCAGTTCGTCGATACGGTTGCGCACCACTTCGATGGACTGTGCCACCAGGCTCGACATGCGCTGTTCGATGCCTTCCGGCGTCAGCGTGACGGTGATCAGATTGTTGCCGCTGGGCACGATCGTGATCTCGTTGATGCCGCCGACACCTGAAAAGACCTGACCGCCCACCGTATTCTGCAACCCGTTCAGCGCCGTCAGGGCAGCGTCCTGCTGGGTCGGATCAACCAGCTCGATCGTAATCGAGTTGGTCGCGGGGTCGGTGGTGATGATGTTGCCGATGCCATTGTCATTGGCGAGGATGCTGCGCGCATCCCGGCGCAGATCCGCCAGGCGCTCGGTGACGATGCTTTCCTGGTTGACCTGCAGCAACAGATGCGACCCGCCCTGCAGATCGAGCCCCAGCACCACGGTTTCCTGCGGCAGCCAATCGGGCAAGGCATCCCGAACGGACTGCGGCAGCATGCTGGGCAGAGCGAACAGGATGCCGAACAGAATGACGGCAAACATGATGATGGTACGGATGGGCGAGAACTGCATGGAAGTAGGTCCTGAAAGCAGAACCGGAGCCCGTGGGCTCCGGAGGGCAAGCTATGGTGGTCTTAAGCCGGCTTGTTGTCGTTGACCGGCTCGGACTTGGAGCGCACATCGGCAACCATGCCGCGGACCACCTTGACCTTGACGCCCTGGGAGACTTCGACCTCGAGATCTTCGCCGTCGACGGCCTTGGTCACCTTGCCCACAATGCCACCAGTGGTAACGATGGTATCGCCGCGGCGGATGGCGGAGAGCATGGCCTGCTGGGCCTTCAGGCGCTTCTGCTGCGGGCGGAAGATCAGGAGCCAGAAGATGAGCACCAGAAGCGCGATCGGCATCAGCTGGATGAAGATGTCACCCATGCCACCGGTGGCGCCAACCGCATCCTGCGCATAAGCGGGCGTTACAAACATCAAGCGAACTCCTTGTCGATTCTTTTTCTGGGTGTTGGAGGTTAGGGCGGCCCGGACCTGAACATCAGGCGGTGGACGCTATCGGGCTGTCGTGCACTTGCGCCCCGGCCAAAATCGCGCGGACTATACATTTGGGGTCGGATGATTGCAAAGCCAATAAGGACGCGCAGATTGCCGCGCCACGAGCAGGGGACGAAGACGTGAAGACCAGGGACTATCTGGGCAGGATTGCCGAAGCGCTCGAGACAATTGCGCGGTCGATGATGTCTGCGGATGAGCAGGCCGAGGCGTTCACGCTGGGCACGGCAAACGCCTATCACTGGGTGGGTGAGACCGGCACCCTGCTCCCGGTCCCCAAGGTCAGCCGCGTGCCGCTGGGCATGCTGCGTGGGATCGATCAGGTGCGCGACATCCTGCTGGCCAACACGGAGCAGTTCGCACGCGGGCATGGCGCCAACAACGCCCTGCTCTGGGGCGCGCGGGGCATGGGCAAGTCTTCGCTGGTCAAGGCCATTCATGCCGATATCGAAGCGCGGGAAGGCTTCCAGCGGCTGGTGCTGGTCGAAATTGCCCGGGAAGACCTCGAAACCCTGCCCCGCCTGATGCGCGCGATCGCCGGCAACCCGGCGCGGTTCATCGTCTTTTGCGACGACCTGAGCTTTGACAGCGGGGAGACCAGCTACAAGTCGCTCAAGACGATTCTCGATGGTGGCCTCGAAGGACGGCCGGACAATGTGTTGTTCTACGCCACCTCGAACCGGCGGCACCTGATGCCCCGCGACATGATCGAGAATGAGCGCTCGACCGCGATCAATCCCAGCGAGGCCGTCGAGGAAAAGGTCTCACTCTCGGATCGATTCGGGCTCTGGCTCGGCTTCCACAATTCGGACCAGGAGAATTATCTCGCCATGGTGTCGGGATATGCGGACTATTACGGGCTCGAAATTGATGCCGAGACCCTGCGGGCGCGGGCCATAGAATGGGCGGCAACGCGCGGAACCCGGTCGGGCCGCGTGGCCATCCAGTTGGTGCGCACACTCGCGGGTGAAGAGGGCAAGGCGGTCTAGAGGCTGAAGCAAAGGCCCCCTCACCCGCGCTATGCGCGACCTCTCCCCCAAGGGGAGAGGTGAAAAGCAAAAAGGCCGGAGCACCACTTCCGGCCTTTTTCGATTCTGGAGATCAGGCGAAGGACTAGCTGGCCAGCAGCGGCACCGGATCGACGGGGGTCGCGCCCTTGCGCAGCTCGAAATGCAGTTGCGGCCTGGACACCGAACCGGTGGCACCAACGGCGCCGATGGCATCGCCACGGTTGACCACGGCGCCCTTGGCCACACTCATCGACTTGAGGTGGGCATAGGCCGAGACATATCCATTGGGGTGCCGGATCAGGACCAGGTTGCCGTAGCCCTCGACCCCCGAACCGACATAGATGACCGTGCCGTTTTCGGCGGCCTTGACGGTCGAACCCTCCGGCACGTCGATATTGATGCCGGTACCGCGCGAAGCGGCAAAGTCGGTGATGACCCGGCCCGAAACCGGCCAGCGGAACGTGTCGCTACCGGATGCCACGGGCTCCGCGGGCGGCACCGAGGCGACCTGGGTTGGCGCCGGCGCCGGAGTAGCCTGAGCCGGCGTCGTCGCCGGGGTGGGCGTGGCGGACGGGGCCGGCGTTGCAGCCGTTTGCAGGACGTTGCTGCCGGACAGATTGGACGGCCGGGCTGCAGGAAGCGTCGTCGTAGTGGTCTGCGGGCTGGCGCTGGCGACCTGGATGGGCGCGGACGTCATCAGGTCCGAGCGACCTGGAATGACGATCTTCTGGCCCACGATGATCTTGTCGGGCGAACTCAAGCCATTGGCATGCACGATGGCCTGGGTGGTGACATCGTATTTGCGGGCAATGGTATAGAGAGACTCGCCGCTGGCAATGGTGTGCGTGTAGCCATTGGCATTGGCTGCACCTTGCACCGGCACACTGGAATTGACCGGCAGGGCGGCGCTGGAGGGTGAGGTGCCCATGGCGACGGCTGCAGGAGCGGCCGGCAGAGGGGCAAGAGTCTGCTGAGCGGGCATGGCTTGCGTGGTTCCCATAGATGACGACGAACTCAATGCAGGTAGGGCCTGGGTCTGGACCGTCGAGGCAGATGCCCCGATGGGCGAGGTCACGCCGGACGGCTGCATGAAGCCGTTCGAGACGGGCGCCGGTGGCAGCGTGCCGCCGCCAGACCAGGATGCGCCGACATTGGCCGGCGGCAAGAACTCCATGCTGGCGACCTGGACGCTTTGCGGCGCGCCGAGGGTCGGAGGCATGGGCTGATTGAGGGTTGCGGGGGCGGACTGTGCGGTCGAGCCGGTCACCGTGGAGTCGCTGAAAGCGCGGCTCCCGAAACTGGAACAGCCGGACAATCCAACAGCGGCGATCATTACACCGGCAACGGCGACCGCACTTCTATGGGTCCGCGGAAAAACGCGAATACTCATCGGCTTACTCGTACGCAGGTACTCAACAACTGAGTTTGACGCTACGCCGGTAAGGTAAAGACGAGTTTAAGGCCGATGCGATTTGAGCGAAATCGTCGGGCCATGATTCAGAGGTGGGTAAGGTTAAGGCCGGTCCAGGACTGCGTGAATGAACGCATCCTGAACGAAAACACCTATTGCCCCTTGAGCGCGATGCTGCCCAGCCGCTCCAGCGCCCCCCGGTGGGTCTGCTGCAGGGCAAAGGGCGTCACGGTGATGGCATTGCCCCGGCGCAGGACCTCGAAATCGGCCTCCGGGTCCAGCGGCAGCGGCGTTTCGGGGATGGCCATGAAGAAATGGCCGTCATTGTCGCTGGGATAGTAGCGGATGGGTGAGCGCGAAAAGCGCTGATGGGCGACGGCGGTGAGGCCGACGACCTCATCGACAGCGCAGAAGGGGAAATTGACATTGTAGAAGACATCGTCGCCGCTATGGGCCGCGACGATGGCTCGAACCACGTCCGCGCCGAAACGGGTCGCGTTGGACCAGTCGGGCTTGTGGGTGACCTCGTAGTCCATGGACTGACTCATGGCGATGCCGATCGCGCCCTGAAGGACGCCCTCGCGGGCCCCGGCCGCCGTGCCCGAGCAATTGACGATGTCGCCCAGGTTTTGGCCGGCATTGACGCCGGAGAGAACCAGATCGGCCGGACGATCACCCAGGATATGAGTCATCCCGGCCACGACGCAGTCGGCGGGGGAACCCCCTGTCACCGCAAAGCGCCGCTCGCCATGCCTTTCAAAGGACAGCTCGCGGCCAAAGCTGAAGCGGTGCCCTGCCCCGGACTGGTTGCCATCCGGCGCAACGATCCAGACATCGTCGGAGATCGCCTGCGCGATCTCCGCCATGACCCCAATTCCCGGCGCGTCTATGCCATCGTCGTTGGTGATGAGGATGCGCAGGCTCATCCGCGACCGCCAATGGACTTCAACCCGCCCATATAGGGCTGCAGGGCCTCGGGGATCAGCACCGAGCCATCTTCCTGCTGGTAGTTCTCCAGAACCGCGATGAGGCAGCGGCCGACGGCGGTCCCCGACCCATTGAGGGTGTGGACATAGCGTGGCGCCTGCTTTTCGCCAGACGGACGGTAGCGGGCCTCCATGCGGCGGGCCTGGAAATCGCCACAGACCGAAACCGAGGAGATCTCGCGATAGGTATCCTGGCCGGGCAGCCAGACTTCCATGTCATAGGTGCGGCGGGCGCCAAAGCCCATATCGCCGGTGCACAGCTTCATGACGCGATAGTGCAGGCCAAGGCGCTGCAGCACTGTCTCCGCAGCGGCCAGCATGCGCTCGTGCTCGTTCTCGCCCTCTTCGGGCGTGGTGATGGCGACCAGTTCCACCTTGTTGAACTGGTGCTGGCGCAGCATGCCGCGCGTATCGCGCCCGGCCGATCCGGCCTCGGAACGGAAGCAGGGCGTGAGGGCGGTGAAGCGCAGCGGCAGTTCTTCCTCGGCGAGGATGGATTCGCGGACGAGGTTGGTCATTGGCACTTCGGCCGTGGGGATCAGCGCGAGGCGGCCTTCACCATGTGGGGTGAAGAACAGATCTTCCTCGAACTTGGGAAGCTGCCCGGTGCCGAACAGGGCGTCGTCGCGGACCAGGACCGGCGGCTGGACTTCGAGATAGCCGTGCTCATTGGTGTGCAGATCGAGCATGAACTGGCCAAGGGCGCGTTCAAGCCTTGCGATTTGGCCCTTGAGGACGACGAAGCGGCTGCCCGAAAGCTTGGCCGCGAGTTCGAAATCCATGTCCTTCTCGGCCACGCCGATCTCGAAATGCTCCTTGGGCGCAAAGCCGAAGCTGGGCTTGGCGGGGCGGACTTTCGCGGCGGTTTCGGGCGAGCCGTTGAGGCCGAAATATTCGACATTGTCGCTTTCGTCCTCGCCGACCGGCACATCGTCGAGCGCCATATTGGGAATGGCCGACAATGCGTCGCGCAATTCCTTCTCGATGGCACGTTCCTCGGCCTCACCGGTGGGAATGATCTCCTTGAGCCGCGCGACCTCGGCCATCAGCTCGGCCGCCCTGGCCTCGTCCTTCTGCGCCTTGGCCTGGCCGATCTGCTTGGAGAGGCTGTTGCGCTTTTCCTGCGCCTCATTGAGGCGAACGATGATCTGACGGCGGCGCTCGTCGATCGCAATCAGATCGGAGGACCTGACCGACACGTTCCTGCGCTGGCTCATGGCCGCGTCGAAAGCATCGGGATTGTCTCTGATCCACTTGATATCGAACATAGCTGCTACGGGCCTGGCCCGCCTCTTTCTGCTGTGGCAGGCCGGGAAAACATGCCCACGGCGGGCCTGCAGAAGGCCGCGGGCACAGCGTGCTGCGCCCGCATGCGAGCGCAGCTAGTCGGAGGATGAGCCGGAGAGCTCGGCTTCCTGCGCCGCCAGGGCAGCTTCACGGCGCTTCTGCACCATGCGCACCGACAGGATAGCGAGTTCGTAGAGAGCATACATCGGCAAGGCAAGGCCGATCTGCGAGATGGGGTCAGGCGGCGAGACCAAGGCGGCCACGACCAGAATGCCCACGATTGCGTAGCGGCGCCCCTTCTTGAGCATGTCGACATTGACCAGGTCGATCTGCGCCAGCAGCGTCAGCACCACGGGAAGCTGGAAACAGATGCCGAAAGCCAGGATCAGCGTGGTGGCAAGGCCGAGATATTCGGACACCTTGGCCAGTAGCTTGATCTCGTCGGTCTGCATGCCGGCGAAGAAATGCAGCGCCATGGGCAGGACGGCGAAATAGACCATGGCAGCGCCGAGCAGAAAGAAGATCGGCGTGGCAACCAGATAAGGCACCAGCGCCTTGCGCTCGTGCTTGTAAAGGCCCGGCGCCACGAAGCGGTAGATCTGCGTCGCGATATAGGGGAAGCCCAGGAAAATCGCGCCGAACAGGGCCAGGTTGAGCTGGGTGAAGAAGAATTCCTGCGGCGCCGTGTAGATCAACTGCATATCGCCCGGATTGGGATAGATCGAGCGATAGGGGTTGAGCAAGACATCGAAAATCTGCCCGGCAAAGATGAAGCAGACCACCATCAGCACGACCACCGCGATGGCACTGTTGATCAGCCGCTTGCGCAGCTCGACCAGATGCTCGAGCAGTGGCGCTTCGCTCCCGGCCAGTTCGTCTTCGGCCTCGGGCTTGGTCTTGTCTTCGATCTTGGGCTGCGTGTCGGCCATTTACTCGGTCTTTCCGGCCGTTTCGGCAGGTTTTGCGCGCTTTGCGGCGGGCTTGGCGGCGGGCTTGGCCGCGGCCTTACGAGCCGGTTTTCTCGCGGTCGCGCCGGGCTCCGCAGCCTTTACTGCGCCGGTCTTGGGGGCAGCAGGTTTGGGGGCCGCGGATTTGGGAGCGGCGGCTTTGGCTGCAGGCCCTGTGGCCGATTTTGCCGAGGTCTTGGCCGCGGTCTTTGGCGCTGCCTTGGTGGCTGCCTTAGGGGCTGTCTTGGACGCCGCCTTGGGGGTCGCCTTCGTTGCCGAGCCCGACCGTGCGGCCTTTGCGGGCTTGGCGGCAGCGGCGGCCTTTGCCGCCTCGGCCTTGGCCATATCGGTGTCGGCGTAGCTCGGCGGCCCGGACGGCTTGCGCGCCGCCTTGACCGGCTCGTCTGCCTTGCCGGGAACAAAGCCGTATTCGGCCGCCAATTCGGTGCTGGTCTTGGCCGAGGAGGCCATGCCTGCCTGCTTTTCGATCGCTTCGACCACGCTTTCGGTGTTCGGATCGGTGGGCTTCAGCGCGCCGCTTGGCTTGGGCTGGCCGTCAGAACCGATCGCGTTGAATTCCTTGCGGATTTCGTCGGCGGTCTTCTTGAGCGGCGAAGTGATGGAGGTCCGCAGATTGCGCACCTCGTCCAGCCCCGTGGCCTTGTTGATTTCGCGCTGGAACTCGCGGCCCATGCGTTGCACCTGGCCGATAACCTTGCCGATGCGGCCCATGACCACCGGCAGGTCCTTGGGGCCGATGAAGATCAGCGCAACGATGCCGATCACCAGCATCTCTGTCCAGCCAATGCCGAGCATGGATTTAGTCTCCGGTGGGCGGACGAGCCGCCACTAGTGGATCAGAACCAGGGCGCCCTCAGGCGTCCTTGCTCTTGTCCACCTCATTGGCATCGACCGTGCGCGGTGCATCGGCCTGAAGGCGCTCGGCGGGCTTGTCGTCGTCCTTCATGCCTTTCTGGAAGGCTTTGATCCCCTGGGCGACTTCGCCCATCATGCCGGAGATCTTCCCACGGCCGAACAGCAGGATGACAACGACGGCGACAACGAGAAGGCCCCAAATAGACGGCGCGTGCATGATGGTCTCCCTAGAACTCCAGATACGCGTTACACGCGATAGATAGACCGAGAAATAGGTTTAAATGCACCCGAACACAAGAACGTGTTCCTCCGGCGGTGCGAGAAAGCACACCGAACCCTCAAGTTTCGTCATCCGCCGGCTCCGGATCACCCGGATCTGATGGATCGAGTGGGTCTTCGTCGTCCCGCAAGGCGCCGTCGAAAGGCAACGGAATCTGCAGGTCCGGCGGCAAGCGGCCCGAAAGCAGTCCGGCGCCCTTGAGCTCATCGAGGCCCGGCAGGTCCGAAAGCGCTTCCAGCCCGAAATGATCGAGGAACGCGTCGGTGGTGCCATAGGTGACGGGACGCCCAGGCGTGCGGCGCCGGCCGCGCATGCGCACCCAGCCGGCCTCCATGAGCAGGTCCAGGGTGCCCTTGCCGGTGGCCACCCCGCGTACTTCCTCGATCTCGGCGCGGGTGGCCGGCTGGTGATAGGCGATGATGGACAGCGTTTCGAGCGCGGCCCGCGAGAGGGGACGCGTTTCCTGCTCCTCCCGGCGCAGCAGGAAACCCAGGTCCTCGGCCGTGCGGAAGGCCCACCCATCCCCACGGCGCACCAGGTTGACGCCCCGGTCGGCATATTGGGCGGCCAGCACGTCGAGCAGGCCGGCAATGTCGGTTTCCTCGCCGAAATAGGGTGCCATTTCGGGGATCCGGAGCGGTTCGGCCGATGCGAACAGCAGCGCCTCGAGAATGCGCAGATGCCGGCGCAGGACCTCGCCGCTCTGATCGTCGGGAAGCGTGGTCACCCTTGGTCCCTCTGGCGGCGGCGCATGAAGAGGGGACCGAAAGTCTCGGTCTGGCGGATGTCAATTTCGCCCTGGCGCACCAGTTCAAGGCTTGAAGCGAAGGTGGAGGCCCGAACAGTGGCGCGCTCGGTCGGCTTGGCCAGATAGTCGACGAGATAGGCGTCGAGCGATACCCATTCCTGGCTGTCCCCGATCAGCCGCTGGAGAATGTCGCGCGCGTCCTGGAGCGACCAGACGCTGCGCAGGCGTGGAGCATAGTCGGTAACGATGCCGCGCTCGCGCTGCGTAGAATAGGCCTTGAGCAGGTCGTAGAGGCTCGCCTCCCATATAGAGCGCCTTGCGATCTCCATGGGCTCCGGCGCACCGCGCGCATAGATCTGGAAGCCAAGGCGGGGCCGGTTCATCAGGCGGCTGGCAGCGGTGCGCATGGCTTCCAGGCGCTTGAGCCGGGACTGCAGCATGGCAGCCAGCATCTCGCCGCTCGGCTCTTCGTCGCCCGGCGCCTGCGGCACCATGAGGCGGCTTTTCAGATAGGCCAGCCAGGCGGCCATGACGAGGTAATCGGCTGCCACCTCGATGCGGCGCTCGCGGATCGTGTCGATGAAAGCGAGATATTGCTCGGCCAGAGCCAGGACGGAAATGCCGGAAAGGTCGACCTTCTGGCGCCGCGCGAGATCAAGGAGCAGGTCCAGCGGCCCCTCATAGCCGCCGACATCGACACGCAGCACCTCGTCGGCAGGCGGCGGTGCGGGCGTGTCGAACCAATTGGTTTCAGCGCTGGTCATCTGCCGTCTGTCAGGGTGGCCGTCATGCTCCATCCTTGGCCGCTGGCGGCGCCAGCGTCAAGCGAGTGCGTGGACCGGCTAAAGCAGCAGGCAGTCGCCACCCGCCGCCTTGACGTTGGTGCAGATATTGGCCGCGCTTTCGCGCGAAGCCGCCGGCACCAGCACGCGGTAATAAATGCCGCGCTCGCCCAGATCGACGCGCTGGATTTCGGGGCTGACGCCGCTGAATAGCACGCCATAGCGGGTTGCCACGGCCTGGGCGGATTGGCGGGCGGCCTCCTCGCTGCGCTGCGAGGCCATCTGCACATAGGCCGCCGCCGGCGTGACGGCGCTGGTTGCGGCCGGAGCCGGCGCTGCGGCAACGGGCGTGGACGCGGCGGGCGCCGCAGCAAGGGGCGTGGCCTGGGCCGCCGCGATGGCAGAGGCCGCCAAAGCGGCGAAGTCGTCCGGACGCTGCATGGGCATGGTGACGCTGCGACCGGCCACCGGGGCGCCGGCGGCATCGACAACGGGAATCACCGCGCCGGGTTCGGCCACCGCCACATCGAGCACGGGCGTGGTTTCGGCAGACGCGGCCGGCGCTGCCGAGCCGGCATCGGTCGCGGCACTGGCAATGAGGTCAGGCGTGGAGAAGTCCGCGCCCGGCACGTCGGGCACGTTGGGGCGGTCGACCGGCAGGATGGACGATCCGGCCAGGCTGTCCACGCCGCTGACGATGGTGCCATCGGGGCGGACGGTGACGGTGCGGACCTTGCGGTTGACGAGGCCATCCTGATTGGGATCGACGGTGCCGCCATCCGCGTCGGCGATCACGCCGGAGATGGAAACCGGGCTGTTCGCGGCGACAACGGCTTCGGTATCGGCCTGATCACGCGACACGATCTGTTCGTCGGCCGGCGCGTCGGTGCCGGAGATTTCGTTGAAAACCACGGATTGCGCGGTCGTGGCCGAAACGTCGGCTTCGGGCACTTCCTTGGTCGGGGTGGTGTCGGCCACCAGGAGCGGCGCAGGACCGGTGGAGCCGCCACCCTGCCCCAGCGCCCAATAGAGGCCAAAGCCGGCCACGGCGAGCAGGCCGACGGCCACCAATGGCCCCACCACGGCGCGGTTGAGGCGGAAACCGGCGGCGCGCGCCGGCTCGGCGTAAGTCTCGTCCACCGACACCTCGTCGGGCTCGGATGCACCGGCATTGACCCATTCGACATGGGCCCCGGTGGCTGCGGCGGCGGCAAGGATGGCCTCGTCGACCGAATTGACCTGGATGGCCGGATCGGCGGCGGGGGTTGCGGCCTTGGGGGTTGCTTGCGTCTCCGGGGGCGCGGCAGGCGATGGCTCGGGCAGGGTCGGCGTCGCAAGGCTGCGCAGCGCCGGAGCCGGGTTCGCCGCATTCATGCGCACCGCGGGTCCCACGAGGCGTTCAATCTCGTCGAGTGGATCCAGCATGCCATCATCGGGCTTGCGCGGGGGTTCGGGCAGCTCGGGTTCGCTGACCGCGGCGGCCTGCGGTTCAGCCTGAGGCGCAGGGGCGACCGGCGCGGTGACGGCATTGGCAGAGCCGAGGCCAAAGACCGGCGGAACGCCGAAATTGTCGGCATCGGGTGTGGCGTCGGACTGGGCTTCAGCTTCGGGCGCCGCGGGCTCCGGCGCCATGTCGGCAGCCAGCTCGGCAGCGATCAGGTCGGCCAGGCTATCCTGGTCGAGGGCCGCTGGCTCTTCAGCCGGGGGCTTGGGATTTTCGGCACGGGGCGGGGTCGGCGCAGGCCCTGCCGGAACCGGCGAAACCGGCGCCGCGGTGGTGGCGGGCCGGCCGATCTCGAAATCGAAGGCAAAGGGTTCGGCGCCCTGCCCTGCCCCGGCGTCGCCACCGGGGATGCGGACGGGAGAGGATGGCGCCTTCGCCCGGTCATTGGCGGAGAAATCGAAGCGCGGCGCCGGCGTGGCGGGACTGTCGCCCGGTATCCTGACCGGAGCGGCGGGCTCGTTGGCCGGCGGCTGATTCACGCGGGCGTCGTCCGCCATGAGGCGGGCCAGTTCGGCAATAAGATCGTCCGGTGCTTCGGTCTGTGCAGCCATTGCTTGCGGTTTCGCTGACGTCATTTTGGCAGCGCCCCTAGAATGCGGATAGTCCTGTCAAGGACTTGGCCGCGAGTTTTCACACCAATGCGCCCGAATTATGAAAGCTCCTCGGGCGCCGAGACCCCCAGAATCCCCAGGCCGTTGCGAATTACCTGACGAACGGCGTCGACGAGTGCGAGTCGAGCTAGGGTCAACTTCGGGTCCGAAAGGTTAACAAATCGTAACTGCGGGTCATCCTTGCCCTTCGCCCAGAAGCCGTGCAGGGCCCCGGCGAGCTCGTGGACATAGAAGGCGATCCGGTGCGGCTCATGCGCGAGGGTGGCCGCGGCCACTGTCCGCGGCCAGGCGCCGAGCAGGCGGATCAACTCGATATCTGCAGACGAGCCAAGCATTTCCACCTCGGCGGCGGCCAGCGCGGCAGGGGAAATGTCGAGCTCCGGCATGTCCCTTTCCGCGGTCCGGAAGATGGAGCAGGCGCGCGCATGGGCATATTGAACGTAGAATACGGGATTGTCGCGAGTCTGTTCCTTGACCAGCGCAAAGTCGAAATCCATCGATGCGTCATTGCGGCGGAACAGGAGCATGAAGCGGGTGGCGTCGGCGCCCACTTCGTCGACGACGTCGGCCAGGGTGACGAGGTCGCCCGAGCGCTTGGACATCTTGAATGGCTCGCCATTCTTGAGCAGGCGGACAAGCTGGCAGATGCGCACGTCGATGTCGGCTTCGCCATTGGAGACGGCCTTCACGGCGGCGGAGAGGCGCTTAACATAGCCCGAATGGTCGGCGCCCAGCACATTGACCATGTGCTTGAAGCCGCGCAGATATTTGTTGCGGTGATAGGCAATGTCGGCGGCGAAATAGGTATAGGATCCATCCGACTTGACCAGCGCCCGGTCGGTGTCGTCGCCATAATCGGTGGCACGAAACAGGGTCTGCTCGCGATCTTCCCAATCCTCGGGCGTCTTGCCCTTGGGCGGCTCGAGCCGGCCCTCATAGACCATGCCCTCCTCGCGCAGCCAATCGAGCGTGGTCTGGATGTCACCGCCCTGCCCGTGCAGCGTGCGCTCGGAGAAGAAGACGTCGTGGTGAATATTGAGCTGGGCCAGATCGGCCTTGATCAATTCCATCATGGCCGCAAGGGCAGCCTCACGGGCGATCAGGACGGCGTCCTGTTCGGGCATTTCGAGCAGGGTCGTGCCATATTCGGCCGCCAGGGCCTTGCCCACGGGCACCAGATAATCGCCCGGATAGAAGCCGGACGGGATCTCGATGCTTTCGCCCAGTGCCTCGCGATAACGCAGCAGCGCCGACTGACCAAGGATGATGGTCTGCCCGCCCGTGTCGTTGATGTAGTATTCGCGCGTCACGTCATAGCCCGACCACGCCATGAGCGAAGCCAGGGCATCGCCGAACACGGCGCCGCGGGTGTGGCCCACATGCATGGGGCCGGTGGGATTGGCCGAGACATATTCGACATTGACCCGTTCGCCCTTGCCCAGGTTCGAACGGCCATAATTCTCGCCCTGCGCGCCAACCGCCTTCAGGACCTGATGCCAAATGGCGTCAGAGAGACGGAAGTTGATGAAGCCCGGACCGGCGACCTCGACGGCCGTCACGTCCGGCGCAGCCTTGAAGCGCTCGACCAGGCCTGCCGCGACCTCGCGCGGGTTCTTGCCCAGCGGCTTGGCGACGACCATTGCGGCATTGGTGCTCAGGTCGCCATGGGCAGCGTCCCGCGGCGGCTCCACCACAACGCGCGCAAGCAGCCCCTCATCGAGCTCAGGGTAGTCGGCACGCAAGGCCTCGATGACCCGGGTGGTGAAAAGGGCGAAAATGTCCATGGCCTGTAACCAATGTGTCCTGTTTGGGTAAGGCTGACGCGGCCACAACCACCGCTCCGCCCTCGGGCTCGACCCGAAGGTCACCCGCCGCTGCCGCGGTGTTGAGAGAGGTCCTCGGGTCAAGCCCGAGGACGGACCTGAGGAAGGGTGTGGGCCCGGTAAGCCTCACCGATATCCGGTTCGGTTAACGGAAATCCGGTCGAGCGTCAAACAGGCGCTGGTGTTCGTCCAGGGCATAGGGGTCAGTCATGCCGGCGATGAAATCGGCCACGATGCGAGCGCGCGCCGCACCGTGTACCGCCCTGCCCGCCTCGCCCCAGCGACCGGGCATGTCCGCGCTCTCCATATAGAGCGCGAAGAGGCGCTCAACCACGGCCTCGCTCTCGCGCACCGGCACCATGACGGCCTCGTGGCGATAGACACGGCTGAACAGGAAGGCCTTGAGGCCCTTTTCATTTCTGGCCATGACCGGCGAAAAGGTAACGAGCGCCTTACCGGCCAGGCGCACATCCTCGGCGGAAGCGACCCCGGCCGCTGCAATATTGGCGGCGCTGGTGGTGATGACGTCCTCGACGGCGCGGGTAATCATGCGGCGCTGCACTTCATGGGTCTGCCGCTTGGGTGCGACCTGCGGGTAAAGGTCCAGGACTTCGGCGACGATCGGCCCCGCCAAGGGCACGTCGAGAAAATCGGCCAGGGATACCAGCCCGGCGCGCAAGGCATCGTCGATATCATGGGCATTGTAGGCGATGTCGTCGGCGACGGCAGCGACCTGTGCCTCCAGGCTTGCATGTGTATCAAGACGCAGATCGCCAGGCGTCAGGATGGCGTCGAGACCGGCCGGCAGTCCCTCCTCCAGGTAGCGACCTACGGGCGTGCCGGCTGCGTCAACCAGCGGACCATTGTGCTTGAGGATGCCTTCAAGGGTCTCCCAGGTCAGGTTCAGTCCGTCGTGCTCGGCATACCGGTTCTCCAGGAGGGTGACGACGCGCAGGGCCTGCAGATTGTGATCGAAACCTCCAAAGGGCGCCATGGCACGGTGCAAGGCCCGTTCGCCGGCATGGCCAAAGGGCGTGTGGCCCAGGTCGTGGCTCAGGGCGACGGCTTCGGCCAGGTCCTCATCCAGGCGCAGCGCGCGGGCAATGGACCGGGCGATCTGGCTGACCTCAAGGGTGTGCGTCAGTCGATTGCGGAAGTGCCGGCCCTCGTGCGCCAGAAAGACCTGTGTCTTGTGCTGCAGGCGCCGAAAGGCGGTGGAATGGATGATGCGGTCGCGGTCGCGCTGAAATTCGGAGCGCGTCGGGCTGGCGCCGGTACCGTAGAGCCGGCCGCGCGACTGGTCCGACTTGCTGGCATAGGGGGCGGTGTCAGGCATGAGGTGTCGTCCGGGCCTTTGCAATGACGCTCGGAGCGCCTATCTTAGCGTCAGCGTTATGACATTACGATCGATCCAGGGCATACCATGACCGCCGCGCTCGCTGACACTCCTGCCGTAACCCTTTCGGACCGTGCCGCCAAGCGCGTGTCGCGCATCCTCTCCAAGGAGGCGCCGGGCACGGTGCTGCGCATTTCGGTGGCGGGCGGCGGCTGTTCGGGGTTCCAATACGAATACAATCTCGTGCAGGAAAGCCCGAATGACGACGATCTGGTGCTGCAGAAGGGCGACGCGACGGTGCTGATCGATTCGCTTAGCCTCGAATTCATGGGTGGGGCGGAGATCGACTTCGTCGACGACCTGATTGGCCAATCCTTCCAGATCAAGAACCCCAATGCCGTCGCATCTTGCGGCTGCGGGACCAGTTTCGCGGTCTAGCGCCGCAATCCTGCGGTCTTGAACCGCATTCTTTCAGATATTCACCAGGGGGGATGAATGGGCGCGCAAGTCGACGCGGTCATGGATGGGGCCATTGCCGCGCGAAAGATCGTCGGCGCAGAGCTGATTGTCTATCACCATGGACAGATCACACTTCGGCGCACTGCCGGTCATTTCGACCGCGAGGCCGGCGTGCCGATGGCGGAGAACGCCATTTATCGTCTTGCTTCGGTGACAAAGCCAATCGTGGCGGCGACGGCGCTGGCGATGATCGACAAGGGCCTGCTGCGCCTGGACGACCCGGTGTCGCGCCACCTGCCCTATTTCACTCCGGCACTTGATGACGGCAAGCCGGCGCCGATCAGTATCCATCATCTGCTGACCCATACGGCTGGTCTCGCCTATGGCTATCCTGACGATCCGGAGATTTCGACGGGATTGGCGCCCTCGGACAAGGGGTTCGAGGAGAATTTCTCGCGCGTTGCCAAGCAGAAGCTGCTCTTTGCGCCGGGAACCGCCTGGAGCTATTCGGTGGCCATCGATGTGCTGGGGGCAGCCCTCGCGGCCATTCACGGCGGCAGTCTGGAATCGGCAGTGCGGACGCATGTCACAGGGCCACTGGGGCTGGCGGAGACCGGTTTTTTCGTTGCCGACATGGCGCGCCTGGCAAAACCCTATGCGGATGGAACGCCACCAGTGCCAATGGCGGACCCGCATGCCGTGCCCAATGACCGGGGCGAACTGGTGACGTTCTCGCCCTCGCGCATCTTCAGCGACAAGGCCTTCCAGTCCGGCGGTGCCGGCATGGCGGGCACGCCAAGCGATATTGCGCGGTTCCTTGAGGCCATGCGCACCGGCGGGGGTGGCGCCGTGAAGCCCGAAACCCTGGACCTGGCCTTTTCCAACCGCATCGGGTCAGTGCATCGGGACGATGCGGGGCAGCGCTTCGGCTATCTCGGCGCTATTGTCGATGATCCGGTGGCCGCCAATTCCCCCGCCGCCAAGGGCACGATCAATTGGGGTGGCGTGTATGGTCATTCCTGGCTTGTCGACCGGGCCAATGCACTTACGATAGTGTCGATGAGCAATACTGCGCTCGAAGGGTGCACGGGACAATATCCCAAGGACCTGATCCGGGCCGTTTACGCCGACCTGTTCTGAGGAGAGTACGATGACGCTGCGCATTGCCACCTGGAACATCAACGGCATCAAGGCCCGGCTGGAGCTGGTGTTGCGCTGGCTGGAGGAAGAAAAGCCCGACATTGTGGGCCTGCAGGAGATCAAGACGGTCGACGAGGGCTTTCCGCGAGCCGAGATCGAAGCGCTTGGCTACAATGTGGAGACCCATGGGCAGAAGAGCTGGAACGGGGTTGCCCTGCTCTCCAAGCGCCCCTTCGACGAGGTGCATCGCGGCCTGCCCGGCAATACCGAGGATGAGCAGGCCCGGTTGATCGAGGGCGTGTTCTCGGTGGAAGGCGGCATTGTCCGGGTCTGCAACATCTACCTGCCCAATGGGAACCCGGTGGACACGGAAAAATTCCCCTACAAGCTGGCCTGGATGGACCGGCTGAACGCCTTTGTCGAAGAGCGACTGGCGCTGGAGGAACCCTTCATCCTGATGGGTGACTTCAACCTGATCCCGGCGCCGATCGACGCCCATGATCCCCAAGCATGGTGGGGCGATGCGCTTTACCGGCCGGAGAGCCTCGAGAAGTTCCGCATCCTCAAGAACCTGGGCATGACCGATGCGCTGCGCGCCATCACCGCGGAGCAGACATTCACCTTCTGGGACTTCCAGGCGGGGGCATGGCGGCGCAATGCGGGCATTCGCATCGACCACCTGATGCTCTCGCCGCAAGCGGCCGACCGGTTGGACGATGTGGTGGTGCACAAGGATGTGCGCGGCTGGGACAAGCCCAGCGACCATGTGCCCGTGGAAGGCGCGTTCAGCTTCTAGAGCCATTCCCGTTCTGTTTGACTCAGAACGGGAGCTCTATCTCTCTGTTTTGTCACGCTTTCGAACCGCAAAAGTGGTGTCCACTTTTGCTGAAAGCGCTCCATGGGTTCAGAACTCTACGCTGACCACGGCGCCGGAATTGGCCATTTCAGTCGCCGCCGCGCGCGTTTCGGGCGTGGCCACGGACAAGGCCCGGTTGAGCAGCTCGTCGGCTGCGGCCAGATCGCCGGTGCCCAGGCAGGTAACATGAGCGAAATTGAGCCACATCAGCCCCTCGGCCTGGCGCGGCTCATAGCCTTCCATGCCGTTGAACAGCAGGTCACCCAGATGCGCCTGTGCCAGGCAATGGCCCTTATGGGCAGCCGATTGCAGCCAGCGCGCCGACAGCATGGGGCTGACGCCAAGGCCATCTTCCTGCTGGTAGAGCATGCCGATGCGATATTGCGCCTCGGCGTCGCCGAAATAGGTCGCCGCGTGCATCAGCATGCGGTGATATTCAGCGGGATTCTGGCTTACCCCGGCCTCGGGGACGCCCATGCGGAAATAGTCACCGAGCTTGACGAAGGAACTGGCGACGATATCGGCCTCAAGGCCCCGGGGAGCGGTATCGGCATGCTGGTTGGCGATCTGGGCGAAATAGCCGAAGGCCTTGACGGGGTCCTTGTCGACCCCCTCGCCGTTCTCATACATCGTCCCGAGTTGCCAGAGCGCCAGCGGCCGCCCAGCGGCTGCGTCGCTTTCCAGCGCCGAAAGATAGGTGTCGCTCGAGACAATGGACCCGGTGCCGTCAAGCGTCCTGGCAAAATCGAGGGCAGCGTCGGCGGCCGTCTGCGCATGGGCAGACGTGGTCGTGGCCAGCATGGCCAGCACTAGTCCTGACATAGCGCAGGCAAGGGAAACTCCCCTGGAATTGCGCATGATACTCCTTTCGCCCATGAGTCCATGGGCGGATGTGCGTGGCGCCTGCCTCGGAGAGGATGGCGCCGCTGCGGCCGGATGGCCGCGACCTGGCGAAGATGATATTGCCCGGATGACGCGGCCGGACAAAGCGATGTCTGAAGATTTCGTAAACGCGCTTTGTGACAGCATTCAGCCAAACCCATCACAACGACGTGCTGTGAGACGTTCCCGGGCGGGACCGCTTTCGGATCGATTGGTCATCACCATCAGCAAAAGAGCGCTCACAGTCACCGTTTCCGGCGGAACCTTCCGCCAAGTCAATTTGCAGTCACGGGGAGAACACGAGCGCCGGTCAAAGCGCGCCAGCATCCGCCCCCGAATGCCATGCAACCTGCTTTAGGGTCAGATTGTGGCGGGAAACATCGCCAAACCGTTGACGGGGCCGAGGCGTCTCGTGAATCGATGCCGTTGTTGCGGAATCGTCACATTGCGCGAGGCCTGCGCCGGTTCGCATTGCCTTGCGGCCCGGTCGGCAGCATAGTTGCCCCGCTCAACAACCCTGTCCGGGAGACCGAGATGAAAGCCGTTCTGTCCTTCGAAAACCAATTGCACCTGCAACAGGACAGAACAGTTCATGTCTCTTCGCACGTCTTCCCGGGCCCGACGCCCCGAACGCCCTAGCCTTTTCTCACATCTCTTCTTTGCCGCTGCGGCACGCGATGCCGCACCGCACGCCCTCGGGCGCCTGCGGGCGCGCCGTTTCGTCTCGTACTACCGTCCCCACCTGCCGCTGCTTTCGGCCGTACTTGTGTGTGCGGTGTTCGTGGCGGCGACGGCCATCGCGCTGCCCCTGCTCGCCAATCACATTGTCGGCCGGCTGGCCGATCTGCGCACCGAGCCCGATGCGCTGAGCCAATTGCTGTGGCTCGGCGCCATCATGGTCGGGATTTTCCTGGTCCAGGCGCTGGCAACCTATTTCGTCGACTATCACGGCCACGCCATGGGCGCCCGGATCGAGGCCCAGGTGCGCCGGGAACTGTTCGAGCACTGCCAGAGGCTCAGCTTCGGCTTCTACGACCAGCAACGGACCGGACAATTGATGAGCCGGATCAGCAATGATTCCCTGTGGCTGGGCGAATTGTTCCATCACGGGCCCGAGGACCTTGCGATCAGCATCCTCAAGTTCGGCGGGGCAATGGCGGTGCTGGCCTATATCGATCCTGTCATTGCCCTTGCGGTTGCAAGTCTGGTCCCGTTCGCCTGTGGTTACGCGTTGTATTTCAACAAACGCATGAGCGTGGCGCTGCGGACCACCAAGGAGCGGATCGCCGGGATCAATGAGCGCGTCGAGGATGCGCTGGGCGGCATCCGGGTGGTGCAGTCCTTTGCCAATGAAGGCGACGAACTGCGCCGTTTCGATCGCGAGAACCAGCGCTTCCTGGACAGTCGCAAGGCCGGGTACCGCAGCGAGGCGCTGCTGTGGAGCGGCATGGAGGGCTTCGGCCAGCTCGTGACCATCGTGGTCATCGTGGGCGGCGCCATCCGCATCCTGGGTGGGGAACTGACGCCGGCGGACATGCTGACCCTGCTGCTCTGCGTGGGGGTTCTGCTGGACCCCATCAAGCGCTTCGACAATTTCATCCGGCTCTGGCAGGAGGGCCATACCGGCTTTGTCAGGGCCATGGAACTGCTCGAGGAACCGGTCGAGATCGCCGATGGCCCCAAAGCGATGGCGCTGGGTGCCGTCAAGGGCGCGATCCGCTTTGACAATGTCAGCTTTGCCTACGAAGCCGATGGGGCAAAGGTGCTGGACAGGGTTTCCCTCGAGATCGCGCCGGGAGAATTCGTGGCCCTGGTGGGACCGTCCGGGGTCGGCAAGAGTACGCTCTGCAGCCTCATTCCGCGCTTCTATGACGTGCTGGGCGGCAGTGTGTGCATCGACGGACAGGATGTCCGCTCGGTGACCCTGAAGTCGCTGCGGCGCCATGTGGGCGTCGTGCAGCAGGATGTCTACCTGTTCAGCGGCACTGTGCGGGACAATCTGCTCTATGGCCGACCCGATGCGTCGGAAGACGAGGTGATCGCTGCGGCAAAGGCCGCCAATGCGCATGACTTCATCACGGCCCTGCCCCATGGGTATGACACCGATATCGGCCAGCGTGGCGTCAAGCTCTCTGGCGGGCAGAAGCAGCGGTTGACCATTGCCCGAGCGTTCCTCAAGAACCCGCCGATTCTGATCTTCGACGAAGCGACCAGCGCGCTCGATAATGAAAGCGAGCGGGCCATCCAACAGGCGCTTGTGGGGTTGGCGGAGGGGCGCACCACGCTGGTGATCGCGCACCGGCTCTCGACCGTACGCCATGCGGACCGCATCCTGGTCATGACCCGGGGCGGCATTGTCGAGGAAGGCACGCATGACGCGCTGATGGCAAGGAACGGCGTCTATGCCGGGCTGCACTCCGTGCAGGCGCGCATCTAGGCTGTGACTTGCGCCCGAGGTCGGCGCGGTTGGCTCAGAGCCAGCGCCGGCGCCGCATCAGCCAGAGGGCGCCCAAACCGAGGGCAAGCACAACGCCGCAAACAACCCAGAAGGCGGCCGGGTGGTCGGCAAAGGGAATGCCGGTGACGTTCATGCCGAGCAGTCCCGTCAGCAGTGTGAGTGGTGAGAAGATCACCGTGACCGCCGCCAGCACCAGCATGGCGCGGTTCATCTGCTCGGCGCGATCATCGATGATCTCTTCGTGAACCAGCACAGCGCGCTCGGACAGCGCCTGCAACTCGTCGCCGATCCGGGCGGTGCGCAGGGCGGCATCGCGCAGGCGGAGGCGATCGCGGTCGGAGAAGAAGGACAGGTCCTCGATTTCCAGCGTGGAGAGCGCGTCGCGCTGCGGCCAGACCAGACGACGGAAGCCGATCAGTGTGCGTCGAAGCTGTTCGAGATTATCCTGCGCCTTCTCGGTGCGGTGAGTGATCAAGGTTTCCTCGACCTCGTCCAGCCGGTCACCGAGCATTTCGATCAGCGGCTCCAGCCGATCGGTGGCGCGCAAGGCAAGCCGGGCGATGAGGTCGGCCGGTGTCAGCGGAGCGTGTTCGGCCTGCTCCCACTTCGCAAGTCCGAGAAAGTCGAGAATGTTCAACTCGGAGGCAACGATGACGCGCTGTTTCTCGATCCAGATGGTCAGGAACTGCCGACCCACATCGTGCGGCGCCGCCCCGGGCCGCACCACGCGCAAGACGACCAGCGCGCGGTCGTCCATCACGGTGCAGCGGCTGCGCGAGGTTGGCGCCATGATCAGGCCGGAGTTGAACTCTCCCAGTTCACCCTTCAGCCAGAGCTTGAATTCGGGGCCCCTGGAATTGCCGACAATCAGCTTGAAGCCGGTGGGCGCAACCTCAGGCAAGGGATCGCCCGGCTCGTGCCGCGTCATGCCGCCCTTGCCGTCGAAGACCAGCACGGCGCCGCCCCCGACCAGACCGTTGTGCACTGCACGCTCGTTCGGGGTCCCCGGCATGGCTGCGGCCTCGATCAGCTCAGGCGTTTCAGGGCTTCGAGAATGCGTGTCCGGCGCTCCACGGCGGCATCGCGGCGCGACTTCTGTTCCTCGATGACCTCTTCTGGCGCCTTGGAAACGAACTGCTCGTTGCCCAGCTTCTTGTCGACCTGCGCGACCTCGCCGTCGAGTTTTGCGACTTCCTTTTCAAGCCGGGCCTTTTCGGCCGCGATATCGATCACGCCAGCGAGCGGGAGGGCAAAGGTCGCATCGCCCACGACGAACTGCGCGGATTCCCCCGGCACTTCATTTCGTGGCGAAATCTCCTCGAGGCGTGCGAGGCGCGAAATCAGCGAGGTGCCGGCCACAAGCCGGGCAAGCGTCTGCTCCCCTGCCCCGGTGACCACGAGCTGCAATTTGGCGCTCGCCGGCACGTTCATCTCGGCGCGCACCGAACGGACATTGGAAATGACGTCGATCAGCCAGGCCAATTCTGCATCGGCGTCGGCATCGCCGAGGTCCGACAGGTCCGGCCATTCGGTGGTGATCAGCATGCCATCCCGGGCTGGGCCGAACTTGCCGGTCTCGGCCCAGAGCTCTTCGGTGACGAAGGGCATCATCGGATGCAGCATGATCAGGATCTGATCGAGGGCCCAGGCGGCGGTGGCGCGGGTTTCGGCCTTGGCAGCCTCGTCCTCGCCCATGAAGACCGGCTTGGCGAATTCCACATACCAGTCGCAGAACGTGCCCCAGACGAAATCATAGGCACTGTTGGCGGCTTCGTTGAATTTATAGTCCTCGATGCCGGTGCGCACGGACTGGAGGGCGCGGGCGGTGGCGCCGACAATCCAGCGGTTGAGTGCCAGCGTGTTGGCCTTGGGATCGTAGCCGGCGACGCGGCGGCATTCGTTCATTTCGAGGAAGCGCGCGGCGTTCCAGAGCTTGGTGACGAAGTTGCGGTAGCCTTCGACGCGCGAAATGGCGAGTTTCAGATCGCGTCCCTGCGCGGCCATGGCGGCCAGGGTGAAGCGGGTGGCATCAGCACCGTATTCATCGACGAGCTTCAGGGGATCGATCACGTTCCCCTTGGTCTTGCTCATCTTCTGGCCCTTTTCGTCGCGGACCAGGGCGTGCATGTAGACCGTGTGGAACGGTTCCTTGTCGAGGAATTCGAGGCCCATCATCATCATGCGGGCGACCCAGAAGAAGATGATGTCGAAGCCGGTGACGAGGACATCGGTCGGGTAATAGCGCTTTAGCTCGGGGGTCTCATCGGGCCAGCCAAGCGTCGAGAACGGCCAGAGGGCGGAGGAGAACCAGGTGTCGAGCACGTCCGGATCGCGGGTAAGCTCGACCGGCTTGCCATAGTGCTTTTCGGCGAGGGCCTTGGCCTCGGCTTCGTCATAGGCGACGAAGGCCTCATTGTCCGGGCCATACCAGGCCGGGATCTGGTGACCCCACCAGAGCTGGCGCGAAATGCACCAGGGCTTGATGTTTTCGAGCCAGGCAAAATAGGTGTTTTCGTATTGCTGCGGCACGAATTTGGTGCGGCCTTCGCGCACCGAGGCCAGCGCCGGCTGGGCCAGCACATCGGCCTTGACCCACCACTGGTCGGTCAGGAAGGGCTCGATGACGACAAGCTTACTCTTCTCGTCATGCGGGACCATGATCTTCTTGTCTTCGATATGGTCGAGGCCGCGGGTGGGGTTTTCCTCAGCCATTGCGGTGAGATCGGCGACGATGGCCTTGCGGGCCTCGAAGCGATCCATGCCGCGATATCTGGCGGGAATGAAATCGGCGTCGATGATCGCGCCGCGCGTGGTGAAGACATTGATCGGCTCCACGCCGGCACGGGCGCCCACTTCAAAGTCGTTGAAATCATGTGCCGGGGTGATCTTCACGGCACCGGTGCCCAGGGTCGGGTCGGCATATTCGTCGGCCACGATGGGGATGCGGCGACCGACCAGCGGCAGTTCGACGAACTTGCCGATCAACCCCTGATAACGCTCATCGTCCGGATGGACTGCCACGGCGACGTCGCCGAGCATGGTTTCAGGACGGGTGGTGGCGACAATGATGTAGTCGCGCGTTTCGTGGCCGGTGACGTTGCCGTCCTCATCCACGATCGGAAGCTGATAGGTTACGCCATCGGCCAGCGGATAGCGCAGGTGCCACATGTGGCCCTTGACCTCAATGTTCTCCACTTCGAGGTCGGAAATGGCGGTTTCGAGACCCGGATGCCAATTCACGAGGCGCTTGGCGCGATAGATGAGACCACGCTTGTGTAGTTCGACAAAGACCTTGGTGACGGCACGCACCATCTGGTCGTCCGGCTGGCCACGATCGCCCATGGTGAAGCGCTCGCGGGAAAAGTCCGCAGAGGCGCCGAGGCGCTTCAGTTGATTCATGATGGTGCCGCCGCTTTCGGCCTTCCATTCCCAGACGCGGTCGATAAAGGCGTCGCGGCCCATGGTGCGGCGGTCGAGCTGCCTTTCGGCCAGCTGGCGCTCGACGATCATCTGGGTGGCAATGCCGGCGTGGTCGGTGCCGGGCTGCCAGAGCACGTCCTTCTTCAGCATGCGATTGAACCGCACCAGGATGTCCTGGATGGTGTTGTTGAGCGCGTGGCCGATATGCAGCGAGCCCGTGACGTTGGGCGGCGGGATGACGATGGTGAAGGTTTCGGCACCGGGTTTTGCCCCTGCCCCAGCCGCAAAGGCCTTTGCGTCGAGCCAGGCATCGTAGATGCGGCTTTCCACGGCGGCGGGTTCATAAGTCTTTTCAAGCATCACGTCACTCGCGAACAGCAGCGACCCGCCAGGATAGACCGTGGCGGGCCGGAAAGAGGTTGGCAGACTTCAATCAAATGCGGGGTGCGGGGTCAACAGCCCATGATATCGCGGACACGGTGAGCCGCCATTCGAGCGTAGCTCTCATGGCCTTCTTGCCCGGCACGGCTCCACCGGAGCCATGCCTTCGCTCCGCGAACCGTCAGCGAAGTCATTCGCCGCGCGAGACGCGGGCGATTTCCTTTTCGACCATGCGCTCGACGACCGATGGCAGGTTCTCGTCCAGCCATTCCTTGAGCATGGGGCGCAGCATGTCGCGCATCATGGCCTCAATGGTCAGGCTCGGATTGCCGATGCCCAGGGCGGAAAGCTTGCCGATCGAGCCACGGACGGCAGCGCGCGTGGCCGGCTCAAGCAGCTGATCGGCCATGTCCGATGTCAGGGTCGGGTCGGGCAGTGGCGCGGACCGGGCCATTGTGGGTTCCGGTTCCGGCTCGGGTTCGGGCGCCGCCATGAAGACGGGCTCGGGCTCGGGTTCCGGTTCAGGCGCCTTTGGAGCGACGCCTTCGCGCGCCGGGGCCGGATCGAAGCTTGGGAGATCATCGTCGACATCGAAAGTCACGTCTTCGGCCTCGACGAGGCCAGGAGCATCGGCTTCGGGACCCTCGGTATCGGCAAGGATCGAGTCGAAGCTGAAGCCCTCTGCGTCAGCCCCTTCCTCGACGATCTGCGAAGGCGAGAGCGCCAGCGGCTCGATATCATCGAGCATGTCGCTGAGATCGCGGTCGTCCTGTTCCCCCAGCGGGCGGGCCGGCGCTGCCTGCATCGGCGGCGGGGCGGACTGGGCAGAGGGCCGGCGCGGCGCCCCGGCAGCATCATCATCGGCGATGATCTGTCGAATGGACGACAAGATCTCGTCCATGGAGGGTTCTTTGGGTGCCGGCTTGTTCATCAGTGCCTCTTACTCATGCGCCCGAGGGGAAAAGGCATCCGCAGCCACCTCTTCCTGATTCGTAAGCATCAGCTTAGACGCTGGGGCCCGGATTAGGAATCATCCCAAGGGCCGAACTTGTGGTCTTCCACGAAAAGTTGTGGCCGGGACGAGCCCGGCCACAAGATTTTGCGTCAGAGAATGGGGCGTCACTCGGCGACGGTGCGCAATTCCTGCCAGACATCCTCGACAGCCTGCGTATAGGGGACTGCCGTCTTGATCTCGACCTGGAGACCCAAATCCTGTGCGGTCAGGCGCCCCATGGCGCTGAGCAGGGAGAAGGTCGCGATGGTCTTGTTGTTGGACGCATTGATCAGCGCTTCGCGGGCGCTGGTCAGATCGGCCTGGGCGTTGAGCACGTCGAGCGTGGTTGCCGTGCCCAGATCGCGCTCCTGGATGACGCCATCGAGAACCGTGTTGCTGGACGACACGGCCGCCTGGGCAGCGGTGATCTGCGCATTGGCGCTCTGGATGCCGGTCCAGGCGGAAATCACGGATTCACGGATCTGGTCGTAGGCGGACATGGCGTCCACCTCGGACTTGATCTGGTTGAGATTGGCCTGGCGAACGCTCGAGCCCATGCGGCCGCCGGAATAGATGGGAATGCTGATCTGGAAGCCGAGCGAGGCCGACAGACCGTCGCGCGCGCCGCCCGACGGGCCGGTCCAGGACGAGCCCACCTGACCCGAGACACTGGCCGTGGCACCATAATAGCCGGCCTGGGCGGCATCGCTGCCGGCCTGTGCGGCACGAATGGAGGCCTTGGCAAGCAGGATAGCCGGGTGACCGATTTCCGCTTCCGCAATGGCCGCATCGATCGAGCGCGGCAGCAGATTGGCGTAGGCGTGGCTGGTGGACAGCCCCTGCGGGCGCTGCCCCACCAGGCGCTGGAAGGTGGCCTCGGCAGACTGGAGGCTGCCAAGGGCGGCCTGCTGGGCGGCCTGGCCCTGGGCAAGGCGCGCCTGGGCCTGGGCAACGTCGATACGCGTGCCCTCGCCGACATCGAGCCGGTCCTGCGAGGACTGCAGCTGCGCCTGGAAGAAGCTGATATTGTCCTGCCGCAAGGACAGGAGTTCGCGGCCGCTCAACACCGCCATATAGGCCTGGACGACCTGCAGCAGCACGTTCTGCTCGGTGTTGCGGATCTGGTATTCGGCAACTTCGGCGGCAGCGCGGGCGGCCTCGACCTGCGCTGCGGTGCGATTGTTGTCGTAGATGGTCTGGTTGTAGGATAGCCCCGTGGTCAGCGAGGTGCTGGACGTCCAGTTGCCGCCCACAAGGCTACTGCCCTGGCTGCCGTTGATCGAGGCGCCGATGGTGGGAAGCATGCCCGACTTGGCCTGAACGATGTTCTCGGCCGTGGCCTTGGCGTTCAGCAGCGCGGACTGCAGGTCCGGCGCGTGTTCATATGCCGAAGTGAGCGCCTGCGTTATCGACTGGGCGTGGGCCGCGCCTGCGGACGAACATGCCACCAGAATGGCAAGTGAGCTCGCCCTAACAACTGCACGAAAATTCATAGACCAGCCTCCAGACCCCGGCATTCTAGTGCCCGGCAGATGGTGTACACAACCGCCACAGGCAATCCCAAACCAATTCTAAACCCATCGCCAGAGTTCGGCGTGATCAAAACGCAACACCCTGACTAGAATACGAAGACCTCCGGCGCCGCCGCCTGTTCCAGCAATGGCAATGTCGCATTGAAAGACGACCGCGTAACGACACCTGCGGACGTTCTCGTACTCAGCGAAGCAATCCCAGTAGGCCCCTGACGCACAATGCAAACCAGCCGTCCATCTGGGGCCAGAAGGCGAATCAATGCGTCCGGAACCTCATCGACGGCTCCCTCGATGATTATGGCATCAAAAGTATTGAAATGTTGTGCCGAAATATCGCCGGCCCTGATTTCAACATTGGCGATCCCGAGGTCGCGCAAGGTGGTGCGCGCCGCTTGCGTCATTGCGGGGTCCGAATCGAGCGCAACAACTTCGCGCGCCAGACCAGCCAGGACGGCGGTGGAGTAGCCATTGCCCGCACCATGGTCGAGCACGCGATCGGTCTCGCGGATGCCCGCAAGCTGCACAAGGCGCGCGAACACGGCGGGGGCCGGCAAAACGCGCCCATTGCCCACGGGATGGGGCGCGTCGGTATAGGCGAGCGCGCGGCGCGCGGCGGGAACAAACAGTTCGCGCGGAACCCGCCTCAGAACCGAGAGCAGGCGCTGGTCCGTGACCGCGCTCGTTTCGATCTGATTGTCGACCATTGCCCTGCGGGCAGCTGCGTAGTCAGCCAATGGCACACTTCCGTCCGGGTTGGCATATGCTGGACGTGAATATGCTCAAGAGCGGATGAAACGCAACCTCCAAGGCCGGGCCGGGACGAAATCGGCTCTGTCACCCGGTGCCCGGGCGTGACTTATCCCCAGCCGGGTCGCCATCCGCCTCCGCATCGTCCGGCGTTGTCGGCTGGTCCTGCTCCGCGCCGTCAGGGCGGTGGCCAAGATCATCGATATTGTCGTCCTGCTGCTCGCCCGGATCGGTTTCGAGCGGCGCTGGGGTAGATTGCTTGCTGGGCATCGAGTGTCTCCTGCGTGCCAATCGGGCTTGGGAGAGCAACTGCGACCGGGGGCGCGATGTTCCATCACGCTGGCGGTGCATATCAAAAGGCCCCGGAGGCTATTCGCCTTCAGGGCCTCTTATCGGTCTTCGATATGTTTCAATCGCGTTCCGACAAGACTGAAACGCGCGAATAGCCGGCCGGTTCCGGAAATTTCCAGAAAAATGGGCGGGGGAGATGTCGAGGTGGGGAGTTGGAGGCCGCGTCCGGAATCGAACCGGAGTACACGGATTTGCAATCCGCTGCGTAACCACTCCGCCACGCGGCCTCTGGGACGCAGTACCTATTTGACGGCAATCGCTTATGCAATAGGGTGATTGGCACGGGGCGCACTTTCCGGATGGCTTCGCCCCGCGGATCGCTCCGGCAGCGGCCTGCGGCTTCTGCGAACCATGATGATCCCAGGGAGATCGGGACCATAGATGCAGTTCAAGGTGACCTCGGCCTATTATGACGAGGCGAGCAAATACCTGGTCTATACGGCGACCGGTGAACGTGACGGCGCAAAATATACCGTATCGTCGCGCGTCAAATGCCTCAAGGCGCCCACGACACCGGAGCGCCTGCATATGGTGGTGCTGCTGGCGCTGACGGACCAGTTCAAGCGCCCCAGCCCCTCGGGCAAGCGCGGCTAGGACCGGGCTACTCGCCGGTAGCGCAGCGGAGCGCAAGCGACTAGCTTCGCACCACCTCAGTATCCGGGAATCGCCATGACTGCCGACGCCACCAGCCCGCAGCGGGCCGACCTTGCCCAGCCGATCTTTGCAGGCGCGCTGGCAGCGGTCGTGGGTTCGGCCAGCACCTTCACCCTCGTGCTTGCCGCACTGGCCGCGGCCGGTGCATCCCCCCAACAGGCGGGATCGGGCCTGCTGTCTATCTGCATGGCCATCGGCCTGCTCAACATCGTCATTGCCTGGCGCGTGAAGGTCCCGGTGAGCTTTGCCTGGACCACGCCCGGCATGGCGTTCCTGCTTACCGTCGGTGAACCGCCGGGCGGGTTTCCGGCGGTCGCGGGCGCCTTTGTCGTCTGTGCGGGGTTGATCGCGCTGACAGGGCTGATCCGGCCGCTGGGGCGTGCCATCGCGGCGATACCGGCGGCCATTGCCAATGCGATGCTAGCCGGCATGCTCCTTACGCTGTGCCTTGCCCCCATCAATGCCGTGGCGGAAATGCCCTGGCACACGCTGCCGATTCTGGTCACCTGGGGCCTGGCCCTGCGATACGCCCGCCGCTATGCGGTGCCCCTGGCGGTGTGCGCCACCGCGATCGTGCTGGTCACGACGACGCATCTGCCGGCGGGCACATTCGACGGCGCCTGGCCCATGCTGGTGCCCGTCATGCCCGTCTTCACGCTGGATGCAATCGTGCGCATCGCCCTGCCCCTCTATATCGTGACCATGGCCTCGCAGAACCTACCGGGCATAGCGGTCATGCAGAGCAATGGTTTCAGGGTGCAGCCCGCTCCGCTCTTCGTTATCACCGGTCTATCGAGCGCGGCCACGGCCTTCTTTGGCGGTCCGACCGGCAATCTCGCCGCCATCACGGCCGCCATCTGCGCCGGTCCCGAGGCGCACCCTGATCCCGACAAACGGTGGCCGGCACCGGTGGCGGCGGGTTTCACCTATGTCCTGTTCGGCCTCACCGCCAGCCTCGCGGCCGCCTTCATTGCCGCCTCGCCCCCCCTGCTGATCCAGGCAGTGGCGGGACTGGCGCTGTTCTCGAGCCTGGCCGCGGCACTAGGCGCGGCCCTTGCCGAAGAGCAGTCGCGCCTGCCAGCGATCCTTACCTTCGTCGCCACGGCTTCCGGCGTCACCATCCTGGGCGTGGGCGCACCATTCTGGGGGTTGGTCGGCGGCATCGTCCTGCTCCTGCTGCTGAGGAGGACTGGCCGATCGTGAACGCGGTGGGACTGATTCTGGCAGGTGGCAGCGGCAGCCGGTTGGGATCGGTTCGCAAGGCGGACTTGCGGCTTGGTGGCCAGACCCTGATCGAACGCGTCGTGGCGAGGCTGCGCGTGACGGCACCGCCTTTGCTTATTTCGACCGGCAGAGCTGCCGAGGACCTCACAGCGTTCGGAACGCCAGTGGGGGACCTGGAACTGCCGCTCGCCGGACCGCTGGCCGGCCTCGCCGCCGCGGGACAGCTTCTGTCAGGACGGGACCCGGAAACCATTGTCGTTACCGTTGCCGTGGACACGCCCTTCCTGCCGCCCGACTATGTCGAACGCCTGGTCGGAGCCATCGCTGGGGGCGCGCGCGCAGCCCAGGCCGGATGGCAAGGCAATGGCTATCCCACCAATGCCGCCTGGCGTCTGGCAGACCTTGTCGACCTGGCCGCAGGGATCACTGCCGGAACCGCACCCAACAGTCCCAAAGCCCTGCTGCGGGAGCACCACGCCATGATGGTCGATTGGTCCGGCAGCCACGCTGAAGATCCGTTCGCCAATCTCAATACGCTGGCTGACCTGGTGGCCCTTGCGGGGCGGGCCTCCCTCCAACCGGCGTGACAACTTATTCACAAGAGGCGTCATTAGGGGCTTGGCAAACCGGATCGGTTTGGGTACACGGACCTCGCCTTCGCCAAGAGGGCGCACGAAAGTGTTCCGCGATAGCTCAGTTGGTAGAGCGTTCGACTGTTAATCGAATGGTCGCTGGTTCGAGTCCAGCTCGCGGAGCCATTTCCCTCCAAATCACTCCAATGATTGTGCCGCCGAGATTGCTCTTGCGCGCGCGCTGTCGTAGGACGGCAGCAATCCGTTCCCGAAGCGATTTTGCATGACCACCATTGCCGCCGCCCCTGCGCCGGATGCGCAGCGCACCGCCTTGTCCATCATCCTGGCCGTCAGCGGCGCGCATTTCCTCAATGACCTGCTGCAATTCCTGCTGCCGGCGCTCTACCCTTTGTTCAAGGAGAACTATGGGCTGAGCTATCTGCAGATCGGCCTGCTGACCCTGGGCCAGCAGATTACCGCCTGTATCCTGCAGCCAGTCTTCGGGCTTTCGGGTGATGTTCGCCCCAAGCCCTATTGGCTGGCCCTGTCCATGGCGATCGTGGCGGCCGGGGTGGCGATGCTGGCCGCGGCAAACGGGTTCTGGCTGTTGTTCCTCGCCGCTGTCGTGGTCGGCACCGGATCGGCTTTGTTCCACCCCGAAGCGTCTCGCGTGGCCCGGATGGCCTCGGGCGGGCGGTTCGGCCTGGCACAATCATTGTTCCAGGTCGGGGGCAATGCCGGCACCGCACTGGGGCCACTGGCCGCAGCGCTGATCCTGCTCCCCATGGGCCAGACAAGCGTCTTCTGGTTCCTGATCGTGGCCGCGCTGGGCCTGTTGCTGATGACCCATGTGGGGCGCTGGTTTGTGGATCACCAGCGGCAATTGGCCACGCGGCCCGTGATTGCCCTCCGCAAGCCGGCGCTGTCGCGCCAGCGGCTGATCGTGGCCTTTGCGGTGCTCGGCGCGCTGCTGTTGAGCAAGTTCATCTATATCGAGGGCCTCAAGAGCTATTACGCATTCTTTCTCATCGAGAAATTCGGCCTGTCGGCGCAGGAGGCCCAGTTTTATCTGTTCGCCTTCCTCGGCGCTGTGGCGGCCGGGACTTTCATCGGCGGGCCGGTGGGCGACCGGTACGGGCGGCTGGCCGTCATCTGGGTTTCCATCCTGGGCGCCCTGCCCTTCACCCTTGCCCTGCCCTATCTCGACCTGTTCTGGACCTGCGTGATGAGCGTGATGGTCGGCCTGATCCTGTCCTCGGCGTTTTCGGCCATGGTGGTCTATGCCCAGGAACTGGTTCCGGGAAAGGTCGGCATGGTCGCCGGATTCGTCTTCGGCTTCGCCTTCGGCATCGGCGCGCTTGGCGCGGCGGCCATGGGCGCCCTGGCGGACTGGATCGGCATCATCGCCGTGTTCCAGATTTGCGCCTTCCTGCCCATACTGGGTATTCTGACCGTTCTGCTGCCCAAGACGGCCGAACTTCACCCTGAAAGGACGCCAGCATGAGCAATGGCATGGACGCCGACAATGAAAGCCAGATCACCCTGACGCGGACCATTGCGGCCCATGTGTCGGATGTCTTCGCCGCCTGGACCGACCCCGCGCTGATCGAGCAGTGGGAAGCGGACGAGGCCGAGTTCGACGCGTTCGAAGGCGGGCAGTACCGTTTCGTGACCTTTGCGGAAGACGAGGACGAGGCCGACCACGAGGTGAGCGGGGAAGTCCTGACCTTCGTCGAGGACGAGCGGCTGGTCTTGTCCTGGATCCACAAGGGTGACGAGGAGGACGAAGAACTGATCTTCGTGCTCGACATTGCCTTCATGGCGATCAGCGACGACAGCACCCGCATCACGCTGACAGAGCGCGGCCTGCCCCATGCCGATGCCCAGACGCGCATCTTCTCGATGGAAGCCTGGAGTGCGGCGCTGGAAGAACTGGCCGAGTTGATGGAATAGGGCTGAACCACCCGCGTCGCCCAGCCGTAGTGCTGGCGATGTGAGGAGGTTCGCCGTGTCCACTGCCCTGGTCTGGCTGCGCAACGATTTGCGCCTTGCTGACAATCCCGCCCTGGCGGCAGCGTGCCGCGACCATGACAGGGTGATCGCCCTTTACATCCACGAGACCGACCTCGCCCTGCGCCCCATCGGTGCGGCGGCGCGCTGGTGGCTCCACCGGAGCCTTGAGGCCATGGCGCATGCCCTGGCGGGGATCGGCGTCGTGCTCAAGGTGGAGACCGGCGAGGCCGAAGCCGTACTGGCATCGGCGATCAGCGGGAGTGACGCCGGCGCGCTTCACTGGAACCGCCGCTATGGACCGGCGGAGCGCAAGCTCGACGCCGGGATCAAGGCGCGATTGCGGGCAAAGGGCATCGAGGTGGCCTCGCATCCGGGCAATCTGCTGATGGAGCCCTGGCTGATCCAGACCGGTCAGGACAAACCCTATTCGGTGTTCACGCCATTCTGGAAGACGCTAAGGAATCAGGAGATCGCGCGTCCGGTCGCGGCACCGTCGGGCCGGGCCGTGCGCGCCCCTGAGGTCGATTCCGGCTATCGACAGCCGGGCTGGGCGGGCAAGCTGGCGACCCATTGGTCCATTGGCGAGGCGGCCGCTCAAGATCGCCTTGAGAAATTTCTCGAGGATTGCGTTGCCGACTATCCCGATGGCCGCGACTTTCCCGGGCGCGCGGTAACGTCGAAACTGTCGCCGCATCTGCGCTTCGGGGAGATCAGCGCGCGACAAATCTGGCACGCGGCGCAGGCCTTCATCCACGCCCATCCCACCAAGGCGGGTGCCGTGGACAAGTTCCTCTCCGAACTGGCCTGGCGGGATTTCAGCTATCACCAACTCTATCATCGCGCCGATATCGCCACGACGCCGATGCAGCCGAAATATGAAGACCTGAAATGGAGGCATGCCCCGGCACAGCTGAAGGCCTGGCAGGCCGGGCGAACCGGCATTCCCATCATCGATGCCGGCATGCGCGAACTCTGGGAAACCGGCTATATGCATAATCGCGTCCGCATGCTGACCGCATCGTTCCTGACCAAGAACCTGCTGCTCGATTGGCGCAGTGGAGAATGCTGGTTCTGGGATACGCTGGTCGATGCCGACGAGGCCAATAATCCGGCGAGCTGGCAATGGGTTGCCGGCTGCGGCCTGGACGCAGCGCCCTATTTCCGCATCTTCAATCCGGTAACCCAGGGCGAACGCTTCGATCCCGAGGGCGAGTATGTGCGGCGGTGGGTGCCCGAACTGGCCCGCCTGCCTACCAAGTTCATCCATGCGCCCTCGGAGGCGCCTGCATCCACTCTCAAAGAGGCCGGCGTCGGCCTGGACGAGACCTATCCCCGGGCCATCGCAGATCTCAAGCAGACGCGGCAACGGGCGCTCGATGCTTTTGGCGCGCTTTCGGCGGAACCCTGATCGGCGCAAGCCGCGAAAATCTATTCTCTGCAAGGAGCGGCGGGAGACTGCCCCTTGCGCGGTGGTCGCTTCGCGGGAAAAGCACTGCCGAATCCGGCGCTTGGCGCTTGCCGCAGCGGCATCGCCACCCTACGGTAAGGTCCTGTCCTCCCAGAAATAGATCCATGGCCAAGCACGAAGACCTCATCTCCGCAATCGGCAACACGCCGCTGATCCGTCTCAATCGCGTTTCGACCCTGACGGGCTGCGAAATCTGGGGCAAGGCGGAGTTTCTCAATCCCGGCCAATCGGTCAAGGACCGTGCTGCGCTCTTCATCATCCACGACGCGGTCAAGTCGGGACGGCTCAAGCCGGGCGGGACGATCGTCGAGGGCACGGCGGGCAATACCGGCATCGGCCTGACCTTGGTCGCCAACTCGCTCGGCTTCAAATCGGTGATCGTCATCCCGGAAACACAGAGCCAGGAGAAGAAGGACGCGCTGCGCCTCTATGGCGCGGAGCTGATCGAAGTGCCGGCCAAGCCCTATCGGAACCCCAACAACTACATCAAGATTTCCGGCCGGCTGGCGGACAAGCTCAACGCCGAACTGCCCAATGGCGCCGTCTGGGCCAATCAGTTCGACAATGTCTCGAACCGGCGGGCCCATGTCGAAACCACCGGCCCCGAAATCTGGCAGCAGACCAATGGCCGCATTGATGGCTTCATCTGCGCGGTCGGCTCGGGCGGCACGCTGGCCGGTGTTGCCGAGGCGCTGCGGGCGCGCAATCCCGACGTCAAGATCGGCCTTGCCGATCCCGAAGGGGCGGCGCTGTACGAATATTATAAGCATGGCGAACTGAAATCGTCGGGCGATTCCATCACCGAGGGCATCGGACAGGGCCGCATCACGGCCAATCTTGAGGGTCTCAAGGTGGATATGCCCTACCGCATTCCGGATTCGGAGGCCCTGCCCTACATCTTCGACCTGCTCGAACATGAGGGCCTGTGCCTGGGCGGATCGAGTGCCATAAACATTGCCGGTGCGGTGCGCATGGCGCGGGACCTGGGACCGGGGCACACGATCGTCACCGTGCTCTGCGATTACGGCAATCGCTATGCCAGCAAGATCTTCAACCCGGCCTTCCTGCGCGGCAAGAACCTGCCGGTCCCGCCCTGGATGGAGGGCCGTACGCCGATCGATATTTCGAGCGTCATCGAGCCCGAGGCCTAACGGCCGCCCGACAAGACGGCTCGGATGGTCCAACGGTCATTGTCCGCCACAATTGGCCTGCTAGAGTGCGTGCGCAATTGCACTGAAGGACCATCTTGTTCGGCATAGACGATATCCTGCGCGCCATCGTGGCGGACCTGCACCTGTTGGCGCTGATCATGGGCGGCATCTATCTGCTCGCCATTGTCTGCGCCGTCCGCGAGATTCTCAATTCGCGCACGTCGCAGGGCTCGATCGCCTGGCTGCTGTCGCTGCTGCTGCTGCCGATACCCACGGTGCTGCTCTATCTGATCTTCGGCTGGAAGCTGTTCGACGACTATGCCACCGATCGCATGCAGAATGGCCGCGCCGACCGCCCGCTAAGGGCCAAGGACCTGGCGCTGATCGACCGGGAGACGGACGCCAAATGGCCGGTGCAGGTCCACGTCTCGGAATTGCCGTTTCTCAAGGGCAATGATGTGGAGCTGCTGGTCGATGGCCAGGCGACATTCGACTCGATCTTTGCCGGCATCGAGGCGGCCACCGAATATCTCCTGGTCCAGTTCTACATCGTCCGGGACGACCGGCTGGGCCGGGAACTGGCCGAACGGCTGATCGCGAAAGCCAAGGCGGGCGTGGCGGTCTATCTGCTCTATGACGATTTCGGCAGTACCGGCATGCCCAAGACCTATCGCCACCAATTGCGCGAAGCCGGGATCAAGGTCTCGAGCTTCAACCATCGGCACAAGTTCCTGCGCCTGTTCGGACCGACCCGGATCAATTACCGCAATCACCGCAAGATCGTGGTGGCCGATGGCAAGCATGCCTGGGTGGGCGGGCACAATGTGGGCGTGGAATATCTGGGGGAGGACCCAAAGCTGGGGCGCTGGCGCGACACCCATGTGCGCGTGTCCGGCCCCGCTGCCCTAGGCTGCGCCTTGCTGTTCCGGGAAGACTGGCAGTGGGCTACGGGTGAGCGCCTGCCAAACCGGCCGCCCAAGGAACTGGAGACCTTTGGCGACAACTCCGTCCTGGTCATGGGCAGCGGGCCGGCCGACAAGCTCGAGGAATGTGCAATCGCCTTCACCGATCTGATCGGGCGGGCACGCGAGCGGCTGTGGATCGTCAGCCCCTATTTCGTGCCGGACACCGATATCCGTACCGCCCTGTTTGCCGCACGCCTCCGGGGCGTCGATGTGCGCCTCATGCTGCCGGACAATCCCGACCATGCGCTGGTCTGGCTGGCAAGCATGGCGCACGCGGACAGCATGGTGCAGCACGATATCGCGGTCTATCGCTATACTGACGGTTTCCTGCACCAGAAGGTGGTGCTGATGGACGACCAGATGGCCACCGTGGGCAGCGTCAATTTCGACAATCGCTCCTTCGCCATCAATTTCGAGATCACGCTGTGGTTCACCGACAGCGACACCATCGAGACTGTCGAAGCCATGCTGCTCAAGGACTTCGAGTCCTGCAGGCAGGTGGGGCTCTCCGAAGTTGAAGCCCGGCCCTGGCCGCTCTATCTCGCCACCCAGGCCGCCCGGCTGCTCTCTCCCGTATTGTGAGTGAATTGATGACTGAATTCCTGTTTCGCGACGACGCTTATCTCCAATCGGCCAGTGCCAATGTGACGGCAATCACGACCTCAGGCGGCATCGTGCTGGATCGAACGGTGTTTTATGCGACGTCGGGCGGACAACCCGGTGACAGCGGGCAAATGGTGCGGGCCGACGGTAGCGTTATTACGATTGCAACGGCCGTGCATCCCGATGGTGACAAGGCGCAGATCGTCCATGTTCCGGCCGAGGGCGCCAATCTGCCCGAGATTGGCGAGGCGGTGCGCGTGGATATCGATTGGGACCGTCGCCATCGCCTGATGCGCATGCACACGGCCCTGCACCTGTTGTCGGTGGTGTTTCCCTTCCCGGTGACCGGTGGGTCCATTGGCGAGGACAAGGGCAGGCTCGATTTCGACATGCCTGAGGTCCCCGAGGATTTGGCGGCCCTGGAAGCGGCGCTCAACACCATGGTCGAGGCCGACCATCTGGTGACGACCGAATGGATCACTGACGCGGAGATGGAGGCCCAGGCGGATCTCATCAAGACCATGAAGGTCAAGCCGCCCATGGGCCAGGGTCGGGTCCGGCTGGTGCGCATCGGTGATGTCGATCTGCAGCCCTGCGGCGGCACGCATGTTGCCGGGACAGCCGAGATCGGGCGCCTTGCGCTGGGCAAGATCGAAAAGAAGGGCAAGCAGAACCGCAGGGTCAGCCTGCTTTTTGCCTGACCCGGGCCTAGGGTCCCTCAGCGCACCGGGGGAGCGTAGAGCAGACCGCCATTGCCCCAGAGCGCGTTCTGGCCACGCAGCATGGCCGCGCCCGTCTGCGGGCCGAAATGGCGGTCATAGAGCTCGGAGTAGTTGCCAACGGCCCGGATCGCGTCGGCCATGAAGGTGGGGCGCAAGCCGAGCGCGGTGCCGAAATCTCCCTCTATGCCCAGAATGCGTCGTACGGCTGGCGTCCGGGCGGCAGACAGGGAATCGATGTTGAGGCCGGTGACGCCGACTTCTTCGGCATTGATCAGTGCAAATATGGTCCAGCGGACGATCTTGAACCACTGGTCGTCACCATTGCGCACAACCGGTCCCAGCACCTCCTTGGAGATGCGCTCCGGCAGGATGCGATGAAGGTTCGGCTCCGGCAGTTCGCGGCGGATGGCCTGCAATTGCCGGCCCGAGGCCGAAATGGCCTGGCAGAGGCCCGCCCGATAGGCGGTGGCAAGGTCGGCAATGTCTTCATAGACAACGGGACGAAAGCGCGTCTGGTTGGAGAAGAAGAACTCGTCGAGTGCCTCGGGCTCGCCATTGCTATCGGTCACGCAGATGGTGACATCGTCGAGCTCATAGGCCGAGACCACGCCCATCGACTGCGGCACAAGAAATGCCTGGCCGTCAAAAAATGCCGGCGTCACGTAGCGGGCGCCATAGCGGATGTCGCGTCCCGTGGTCCAGGCGCCGTTGCGCATCAACACATCGACAGCACCGGTCTGCAGCGGCGCGAAACGGGCTTCGCCACGATAGGAACGAAATTCGATGAGGTCGGGATTGCCGAACACGGCCGCCGCCAGCGCCCGGCAAAGGTCCACGTCGAAACCGGACCAGCGTCCATCCAGGTCCTGCTGGGAAAAGCCCGCAAGTGGATTGCTGGCCCCACAAATCAGGAAACCACGCTCGCGAACCGTGTCCAGCGTCTGCGCAGCCGCCTGCTGTGTGGCCAGAGCACACAGCATCGCAGCCAGAAACAGCAATGACTTGAGCAGCTTGATCAACAGAACGGCTTCCAGTTCCCCCTGCCCCATATTGGCAGGCGCGAAATGGGGGTCAAGCCGCAGTCCGGCTTGACCCCCATGTTTCAGGTCCTTCGGCCAGGCCACGTCACCGCTCCGCCGGAGCGGCGTGGCCTGCGGCCACGCCGGCGCTAGTGAAGGATCTGGCTGAGGAACAGCTTGGTGCGCTCGTGCTGCGGATTGGAGAAGAAGGCCTCGGGCTCGTTCTGCTCGATGATCTGCCCCTGATCCATGAAGATCACGCGGTTCGCGACCTGGCGGGCGAAGCCCATTTCGTGGGTGACGCAGATCATGGTCATGCCGTCTTCGGCCAGGCTGATCATGACCTCGAGCACTTCCTTGACCATTTCCGGGTCGAGCGCGGAGGTGGGTTCGTCGAACAACATGATCTTGGGCTGCATGCAAAGCGAACGGGCAATCGCCACGCGCTGCTGCTGGCCGCCCGAAAGCTGCCCCGGGAACTTGTTGGCCTGTTCCGGAATCTTGACGCGTTCCAGGTAATGCATGGCCGTCGCCTCGGCTTCCGCCTTGGGCGTGCCACGCACCCAGATGGGCGCCAGCGTCAGGTTCTGCAGGATGGTCAGATGCGGGAACAGGTTGAAGTGCTGGAACACCATGCCCACCTCGCGACGCACCTCATCAATGCGCTTGAGGTCTGCCGTCAGTTCGGTGCCGTTGACGATGATCTGGCCTTCCTGGTGCTCCTCAAGGCGATTGATGCAGCGGATCAGGGTCGATTTGCCTGACCCCGACGGGCCGGCGATGACGATGCGCTCGCCCCCCATCACCTTGAGGTTGATATCGCGCAGGACGTGGAAGTCGCCATACCACTTGTGCATGCCGATCACTTCGATAGCCACATCGGTGTCAGACACCTTCATATGGCTGGTGTCGATCTTCCGCTCTTCGGCGGTCTGGGTAACATGAGACATTTTGGCTACCTCTTGTGGCCGGTATGGAGACGGTGCTCCATGAATATGGAGTAACGCGACATGCCGAAACAGAAGACCCAGAAGACCATGGCCGCAAAGAGATAGCCGGTGGTCGCCGTGTTGGCCGACTGCCACTCAAGGGCGGAGTCGTTCTTGGTCTTGACCGCCTCTAGCAGGTCCTTCATGCCGACGATGTAGACGAGGGACGTATCCTTGAAGAGCGCAATGGCACTGTTCACGATGCCCGGAATCACGTGCTTGAGCGCCTGGGGCAGGATGATGAAGTACATCTGCTTCCAGTAGCTCAGGCCCAGCGACGCCGCCGCCTCATATTGCCCCCGGGGAATGGCCTGAAGGCCACCGCGCACCACTTCGGCCATATAGGCGGAGGTGAACAGGGTGACGCCGACCAGAGCGCGAAGGAATTTGTCCACCGTCGTGCCCTGCGGCATGAACAGCGGCAGCATGATCGAGGCCATGAAGAGCACGGTGATCAGCGGCACCGCACGCACCAGTTCGATGAACGAGATACAAAGCGTCCTGATCACCGGCATCTTGGACTGGCGACCCAGCGCCAGCACAATTCCCAATGGGAAAGAGAGCGTAATGCCGATCACCGAGAGAATGAGCGTGACCAGGAGGCCACCCCATTTTTCGGTATGGATCACCTTGAGGCCGAACACGCCGCCAGCGAGCAGATAATAGCTGACGATCGGGTAGGCGATCAGCAGCAGAAGCGCATTGGCTCGCTTGAAGGGCGCCTGCGGGATCAGCAGGGGGATGAACAGCAGGGCTCCCAGCGCGAAGACGATGTTTGGCCGCCACTGCTCGGGAATGTCGTAGAATCCGTAGATGAAGAACTCCATCTCCGCCGAGATATAGGCCCAACACGCGCCCGCGTTCGGATCCCGGCACTGCTCCACCGTTCCCCCAGGAAACACGGCGTGTCCAATGATGAAATTGAACAGCGGTGGCACAACCCAGAGCAGGAAGAGCAGACCAAGCACCGTCAGGAGCGTGTCCACTGGCGTGGCAAAGAGGTTCTTCTGCAGCCAGGCCACTGCACCGGTCGTGCGGTTGGGCGCCGGGCGGCTGTCGACCATTTCAGATCGAACGAAGCTGATATCAGTCATCGCACGCTCCTACCGTTCCACCAGCCGCACGCGGCCATTGTACCAGTTCATGATCGCTGACGTCAGAAGCGATAGCGTCAGATAGACGGCCATGGTCATGGCGATACATTCGATTGCCCGCCCTGTCTGGTTCAGCGCCGTGCCGGAGAAGACGTTGACAAGCTCGGGATAGCCGATGGCCGCGCCGAGCGAGGAGTTCTTCGTCAGGTTCAGGTACTGGCTGGTCAAGGGGGGGACGATCACCCGCATGGCCTGCGGAACGATGACCAGGCGCAGCCGGTCGCCCTCCTTGAGACCGAGCGACTGTGCCGCCTCGGTCTGGCCCCTGTTGACCGAGAGGATACCGGCGCGCACCGTTTCGGCGATGAAAGAGGCCGTATAGATCGTCAGGCCGAAGGCGAGTGCCACAAATTCCGGTGGCAATTGCAGGCCACCCTTGAAGTTGAAGCGCTGCAATTCGGGCACTTCGAAAGAGACGCTGGCGCCGCTGACGACGAAGAACAGCGCCGGAATGCCAACCAGAATGGCAACCGAAGTCAGAAAGACCGGAAAGCGCTGACCGGTCGCCTCGAGCCGCTTGCGGGCCCAGTGACGCAGGGCGAACACGCCCAGAATTGCGATCAGCAACCCAAGCCAGACGATCGCGAACTGCTCGTCGGGTATGGGCTTGGGCACCATGACGCCGCGCTGGTTGATGAAGGAGTCAAATGGCAGGGCGATTGAATCGCGCACAGCTGGCATCGCCTTGAGAACCGCGAAGTACCAGAAGAACAGCTGGAGCAGCAGCGGGATATTGCGGATGAGCTCAACATAGACCGTGGCGAGACGGGACACGATGAAATTGGTGCTCAGGCGCGCAATGCCGATGGTGAAGCCGAGCAGCGTGGCAAAGAAGATGCCGATAACGGCCACCAGCAGGGTGTTGAGGATGCCGACCAGGAAGGCTTCCCAGTAATAGGAGGCGCGAGACCATGGCAGGAGTGAGAAGCTGATATCAAAACCGGCCGTCCTCCAGAGGAAGTCGAAACCGGTCGTCTTGTTCTGGGCTGCGAGATTGGCCGCCGTATTTCCGATGATCCAGAAAATGAAGCTGACCAGCAGCACGGCCACAACGATCTGGTAGATGATCCCGCGGATCACCGGATCGTTGAAAAAGCTGGCCCTTGGGGCGAGTCTCCGCCCCGTGTCAATTGTTGTCATGTGTGGCTGTCCCTCGGCCGCAACGCGTCATCTGCACACCCATTGGCGTGACAGTCGACGGAGCAAACAGTCGGGCGCCCCACAAGGGAGCGCCCGACCAATTTGATCAGCTTAGCGGATCGGCGGGGCGTACTGGATGCCGCCGTCTTTCCACAGGGCATTCAAACCACGTTCGAGGCCGATCGGCGTATCCGGGCCGACATTGCGCTCATAGGATTCGGCATAGTTACCGACCAGCTTGATGATCTGGTAGGCCCAGTCATTGTCGATGCCGAGCGGCGCGCCGAATTCGCCTTCAACACCGAGCAGGCGCTTGATGGCGGGGTTATCGGAACCGAGCATCTCGTCGACATTGGCCGAGGTCACGCCGAGTTCTTCAGCTTCGAGAAGCGCGAAATAGGTCCAGCGGGCGATGTTGAACCACTGGGTATCGCCAGCGCGAACCACCGGGCCAAGGGGTTCCTTGGAGATGATTTCGGGCAGGATGACGTGGTCGGCCGGATTGGCGAACTTGGAACGTTCAGCAGCCAGGGCCGAGGAGTCAGTGGTGTAGACGTCGCAACGGCCGTCTTCATAGGCCTTCACGACTTCGTCCTGGTCCACGAACACAACGGTGTTGAACTCCATGCCGTTGGCGGCAAAGTAGTCAGCAGCGTTCAGTTCGGTGGTGGTGCCGGATTCGATACAGATGGCGGCGCCGCTCAGGTCGAGCGCGGATTCGATGCCATCTTCCTTGCGGACCATGAAGCCCTGGCCGTCATAGAACATGGTGCCGACGAAGCTGATGCCCAGCTGCGTGTCACGGCTCATGGTCCAGGTAGTGGTGCGCGAAAGGACGTCGATTTCGCCGGCGGACAGAGCGGTGAAACGCTCCTGGCTGGTCAGCGAGGTGTAACGGACGGCGTCGGCGTCCTTGAAGATGGCTGCAGCAAGTGCGCGGCAATAGTCCACTTCAAGCCCGGTCCACACATTGTTGGAATCGGGAGCGGAGAAACCCGGAACACCACCGGTAACACCGCACTGCACATAGCCCTTGGCCTTGACGTCGTCGAGAATGGCCGCATTTGCTGCCGTCGCGCCGAGGCCCAGCGAGGCCGCGATTGCGATCGATACGAGCGCTTTTTGCATTTATTTGCCTTTTGTTTCCTGACCCTGTGTTTCGGAGCCGACCATTTTCCCGCGACCCCGAGAGCACCACCACCTTTGTCTGGTGGTTTGGATGCTGCTAAGCATGCAACCTTCTATTGTCCGCAACGTCAAGGGCAGAAGCCGCGATGAGGCAGTGAGACTGTCTCTTTTTTAGCCAAGCGCCCGAACCTGAACCGTTTTTGAGCAGTTATCGATCATGTCCGACCATTCCCCGGAAAGTCCCTCCTTTCACTCAGTGGAAACGTTGCTCACGCATGCCGGGCGCACCCCGGACGATCAGTTCGGCTTCGTGAATACGCCGGTCTATCGTGGCTCAACAGTGTTGTTCAAAACGCTCGCCGACCTCGAGGCGCAGGCCCAGCCCTATCTCTATGGGCGCGCTGGCAACCCGACGACGGCCTCGGTCGAATCGGTGGTGAACGCGCTCGAAGGCGGCTTTCGCACCAAGCTGGTGCCCTCGGGCCTGGCGGCGATCACCATAGCGCTGATGTCCTGCCTCAAGGCCGGCGACGACGTCCTGATCACCGACAGCGCCTACGAGCCCGGCCGGAAGTTCGCCGATGGCTTCCTCGAGCGCATGGGGGTCAGCGTTCGCTACTATGATCCGCGGATCGGGTCGGGGCTAAGAGAAGTGATGTTGCCCAATACGCGTGCGGTCCTCGCCGAAAGCCCGGGCTCGCTGACTTTCGAAATCCAGGACATCCCCGCCCTGGCGGCCGCGGCCCATGAGGGCGGCGCCCGCCTGATCGTGGACAATAGCTGGGCAAGCCCACTCTATCACAAACCGCTGGCGCTGGGTGCCGACCTCGTCGTGCATGCCGGAACCAAGATGTTCGTGGGCCATTCGGACGCCTTCGCCGGCACCATTTCGGCCACCGAGGCGGCCTGGGCCGATGTCGAGCGCGTGCGGACGCTTTTGGGGTTCTTCACATCGGGGGACGACGCCTATCTGGTGGCGCGCGGCCTTCGGACACTGGCCATCCGCATGCAGGAACACCAGCACAGAGCGCTCGAAATCGCCCGCTGGCTGGAACAGCAGGACGAAGTGACTGCGGTGCTCCACCCTGCCCTGCCCAGCCACCCGGACCATGAGCTGTGGAAGCGGGACTTCACCGGGTCGGGCAGCCTTTTCGGCTTTGTCCTCAAGCCGGCGCCCCGGGCTGCAGTGGCGGCCTTTGTCGACCATCTGCAGCTTTTCACCATGGGCTATTCCTGGGGCGGCTATGAGAGCCTCTGCCTGCCCGTCACCATATCCAAGGCCCGGACGGTGGTGCCCTGGAGCGAGACGGGCAACCTCTTCCGACTGCATATCGGGCTGGAAGGTGTCGACGATCTCAAATCCGACCTGCAGGCTGCCCTTGACCGCTATGCCCGATCGCGCTGAAGCAGCTGACGCAGGCCGGCAAGCGGCTTGAGCACCATGCGGCCGTCGGGCCGTTGTGCGAACAGCCAGTTCCGGCGGGCAAACACATTGCGCACCAGATAGGCTCCCAGCATACCCACCACGACGCCGGCGAAGACGTCGGTGGGATAGTGCATGCCGACGGGGACGCGCGACAGGGCGACGACGACACCAACCACAAGCAGAATCGGAAACAGCGGCGGCCAGAGGAAGCCGAAGACAAAGGCCATGGCGGTCGCGGTGGCCGAATGGCCGCTGGGAAAGCTCTGGAATGTCCAATCGTTGATGAGATTGTGAAAGGAAAAGGCGCCCGACACGTCGAATTCGGTGGGGCGGCCGCGCCCGACGAGCCGCTTGAGCAGATTGGTCAGAAGCCCGGGCACGCCAACGCCCAGAAAGATGAACGTCATGACGAGGGCCAGTTCGCCGGTGGCCTGGCGCCAGACGCCGCGCAGGGGAAACATGGCCAGGCGCAGCAATATCATCAGCACGAGGCTGGGAATCAGCACCCAATCGGACAGGCCATAATCGGTGATGAAGAAAAATGGCGCGCGCCAGGCGTCCGGCCAGCCGATCGCTCCGCGGGACAGCGCCACGTCAGTCATGGCCAACAGGGCCAGTATGACGAGGATCGAAACCAGGAAGAGCGGCCACGACCGGCGATCAAGGCCAAGCGGCCACGGCTTTTGGAGATCGAACATGGCAGTCTTGTCCTCCGTCTGCCTCGCGCTCGTCAAGTCGTTGGCAAAGCTGCAAGTGGCCTTGCCCTTTGCCGCTGAACAGGCTAACGGAAAGGCGCGATTTCGGAGTGTAGCTCAGCCTGGTAGAGCACCGGTTTTGGGAACCGGGGGTCCAAAGTTCGAATCTTTGTACTCCGACCAATCGCATCGATATTCCTGGCGCATCGGATCGCCCGAAAACCGCGTTGCACTTTTCGGTCCGATGCTGTGCATCGTGTTGAGGACTTTGCATGACTGCCCGCATCTATCGCCCCGCCCGCAATGCCATGCAGTCCGGCAAAGGCAAGTCCAAGCAATGGGTGCTGGTGCATGAGGCGACGGCGCCCCGCAGCATCGATCCGCTGATGGGCTATACCAGCAGTTCCGACATGGCACAGCAGATCAGGCTGTCCTTCGCGACCCTGGAAGAAGCCGAGGCCTATGCACAGCGCAACGGCATCCCCTATTCGGTGCAGCCGGCGCATGAGCCGACCCCCAAGCGGGTCAGCTATCCGGACAATTTCCGCTCGGATCGCAAGACGCCCTGGACGCACTGAGATCGAGCTCTCGAATAGATTCCATCAAGCGCCGCAAGAGATTGCGGCGCTTTGTTTTTCTGCGCTAGGTTTGGCTCGAACCGATCGGAGCCACATCCATGAAATCTCGTCTGGCCCTGGGCGCGTTGGCGTGGACGCTTTCCGCGATCGCCTGCATGGCTGCCCCGGCCCTTTGGCAGGTGCGTGACGCCGACAGTTCCGTCTGGCTCTTCGGGTCCGTGCACCTGCTCAGTCCGGAAACGAACTGGCGCAGCACGACGCTGGACAAGGCAATCGACAAGGCCGACAGAGTCTATTTCGAGACCGATCTCAGCGCGGAAGCACAAGTGAGAATCACCGCCCTGACCTTCGAAGTCGGCTTCAACAAGGACGGCCAATTGCTGAGCGATGTCATCGGCCCCGAATTGACCGATCGGGTGCGCGAGGCTGCCGAAAGCTATGGAATCCCCATGGCCGCACTCCTGACCATGCGCCCCTGGATGGCGGCCATGACGCTATCGTCCGGCCCGATGCTGGATTCCGGCTATGAAGCGGCGCTGGGTGTCGAAGCAGTGATTTCCGCCCAGGTTCCGGGTGGCCGGCAGGCATATCTCGAGACGCCCGAGCAGCAGCTCGACTTTCTGGCGGGCGGGAGTCTCGAGGAGCAGATCGGCATGCTCGAGGCCACGCTGGACACGCTCGGCGCGATGCAGACGGATCTCGACGCCCTGGTCAATGCCTGGGCGGCCGGTCAACCCGAGGAATTGGGTGCGCTGTTTACCGAGCAGATGGGGGACTTCGACCAGGGCATGGTCGACCGGCTTATCGACCTGCGCAACGCCAATTGGGTGGATCAGATCGACGCCATGCTGGAGCGCAATGAAAACGCGCTGATCGTTGTGGGCGCCGCTCATCTGACGGGCACGAGCAGCGTGGTCAGACTGCTCGAAACGCGCGGCTATATCAGCAACCGCGTTCAGTAGCAGGCCGGCAGCTTGCGCCGCCGGCCGTGAAATCCCGGTCAGTGCTCAAACGTCAGCGAAGCGGGTCCACTTGCTGTCATTCTGGCTGGACTTGACCGAAGCGGTGATGAACTGCATCCCCTCGATGCCATCGGCCATCGTCGGCAGCAGGCTTTCGTAGTCTGCACCCTCGCCCCGGATCACGGCGGCAAACTGGCTGTACAGCGTGGCGAAGGCTTCGAGATAGCCTTCGGGGTGTCCAGCGGGAATGCGGACATTCATGGATGCCGCAGGCGGCACGGAAATCGATCCGCCACGGGTGATCAACTGGCGCGGCTTGCCGAACTCGGTGAACCACATGTAGTTCGGATTTTCCTGGCTCCATTCGAGCCCGCCCTTGTCGCCATAGACGCGCAGCTGCAGGCCATTTTCCTTGCCCACGGCAACCTGGCTGGCCCAGAGCATGCCCTTGGCTCCACCCTCGAAGCGCAGCATGATGTGGACATTGTCGTCGAGCTGGCGGCCCGGAACGAAGGCCGTGAGATCGGCCGAGACGGCCTCGGTCCTAAGGCCGGTGACGAAGCGGGCGAGGTTATAGGCATGGGTGCCGATATCGCCGATGCAGCCGCCGGCGCCGGAGCGGGCCGGATCGGTGCGCCAGGCTGCCTGCTTATTGCCTTCATCGGCGGCCTCGGTAAGCCAGTCCTGCGCATACTCGGCCTGGACGACCCGAATCTTGCCCAGGGCGCCGGAGGCGACCAGTTCGCGGGCCTGACGGATAAGGGGATAGCCGGTATAGTTGTGGGTGAGCAGGAATTTCGCGCCCTTGGCCGGCTTAATTTCTGCCAGCTTGCGCGCGTCTTCCAGGGTGGAGGTGATCGGCTTGTCGCAGATCACGTGAATACCCGCCTCGAGAAAGGCCTTGGTGGGCCCGAAATGCATATGGTTGGGCGTCACGATCGAGACCGCCTGAATGCCATCCGGGCGGGCGGCTTCGGCCTTGGCCATCTCCTCATAGGAGGTGTAGATGCGATCGTCGGCGAGGCCCAGGTTCCGACCGGACTCCCTGGCCACTTCCGGCCGCGACGACAGGGCGCCCGCTACCAGTTCGTAGTCACCATCGATGCGGGCCGCGACGCGGTGCACATAGCCGATAAAGGCTCCCGTGCCGCCGCCGACCATGCCCAGGCGAATGCGCTTTGCGCCGTTCTCAGCCATTTTTCTCTCCCTGTTCCGCGATGTCTTCCGCGTCGGGACCACCCGGTCCGACCGGGTGGTCCATAGAATGCCCGATCAGGCGGGGCAATGACGACGCAGCTGATTTCCGATGTTACGACAGACCCAGCATCTTGCGATTGGCTGCCTTGTCGGTGCCGCCACTGGCGAAATCGTCAAAGGCCTTTTCGGTGACACGGATGATGTAGCTCTGGATCAGCTCGGCACCCTCGCGCGCGCCATCCTCCGGATGCTTGAGGGCGCACTCCCATTCGAGCACGGCCCAACCCTGGAAATCATTGGCGGCCATCTTGGCAAAGATCGCCGGGAAGTCCACCTGGCCGTCGCCGATGGAACGGAAGCGCCCTGCCCGGTTCACCCAGCTCTGGAAGCCGCCATAAACGCCCTGACGACCCGTCGGATTGAACTCGGCGTCCTTCACGTGGAAGGCCTTGATGCGATCCTTGTAGATGTCGATGTAGTCGAGATAATCGAGCTGCTGCAGCACGAAGTGGCTCGGATCATAGAGCAGATTGGCGCGCGGATGGTTCTTCACGCGATCGAGGAACATCTCGTAGGAGACGCCATCATGCAGGTCTTCGCCGGGGTGAATTTCGTAGCAGACGTCGACGCCCGCCTCGTCGAAGGCGTTGAGGATCGGCGTCCAGCGGCGGGCCAACTCGTCGAAGGCCTCTTCGACCAGCCCGGCGGGGCGCTGTGGCCAGGGATAGAGATAGGGCCAGGCCAGCGCGCCCGAAAAGGTCGCATGCGCATTGAGGCCGAGATTCTGCGAAGCCTTGGCGGCGTTCATCATGGTCTGGACAGCCCATTCCTGGCGGGCCTTGGGATTGCCATGGACGGAAGCCGGCGCAAAGCCATCGAAGGCCGTATCATAGGCGGGATGGACGGCGACCAGCTGGCCCTGCAAATGCGTCGACAGTTCGGTGATCTCGAGACCGTGGGAATTCACCACGCCCTTGATCTCGTCGGCATAAGCCTTTGAATTCGCGGCCTTCTCCAGATCGATGAAGCTGGACACCCAGGTCGGGATCTGCACGCCCTTGTAACCCAGGCCTGCAGCCCATTTGCAGATATTGTCGAGATTGTCGAAGGGCGCCTTGTCGCCGGCAAACTGCGCCAGAAAAATAGCGGGGCCTTTGATCGTGGTGGCCATGGGGTCTCTCCTCTTGCCGCCCCGAGCACCGCATAGCCGGGGCATTCCCAGTCTTGTCAGTTTGCGGGTTGCGTTCCCGCATATGTGAGGGGCGGCGATCACTCGCCGCCCTGACATGTCAGACGATAATCTTGACCGGCCAATATCGCCTGTCAATGATGTACGTTCGTCAGGCCCGCAGCAGAGCCCTGGCCTCGTCGATACCGAGGGCGCGAGGACGCTCGCAGGTCGTGGTGAGCGTCAGCACCTGGCCGGTCTCGCCCGCCTTGAGCAGCCCGGTCATGACTTCGACGACATGCAGCGCCACATCCAGGCCGCAGCGGGCCGTCTGGCCGCTCTCGATCGAGAGCATCATGTCTGCAAGGCCGGCACAGCGATAATTGGCGCGCGGATTGTCCTTGTCGAGGTCCTGGTTCGGCTTGCCGAACGGGTGGTCCCACGGCGATACCGGCGTGCGGATACCTTCGATGCCGGTCGTGACCAGGTCACCGCCGAAGAAGTTCGGATCGGGCACGAAGATCGATCCGTCGGTGCCATAGAGCTCGATATTGTGGTGGCCATGCGCGGCCACGTCCCAGCTGGCGCCGATGGTGACGATGGCGCCCGAGTGGAATTCGAGCACGCCATGGATGGTCGTCGGGGTACCGACCTTGATGACGCTGCCCTTATAGGGGCCTTCGGCACTGACGATGCGTTCGGTCCGGGCCATGTTGGTGAAGGCCGAGAGGCGCTTCACCGGGCCGAGCAGGTGCACCAGATCGGTGATGTAATATGGGCCGAGATCGAGGATCGGGCCGCCGCCGGGCTGGAAGAAGAAGTCTGGATTTGGATGCCAGTGCTCCATGCCGCGGCTCATCACATGAGTGGTGCCGCTCATGATCTTGCCCAGCTTGCCCGAGTCGATGATCTCGCGCGCCTGCTGGTGTGCACCACCAAGGAACGTGTCCGGAGCCGAGCCGACCTTAAGGCCACGCTCGTCCGCAGCTTTCTTGAGGGCGAGGCCTTCTTCGACGGAGAGCACAAAGGGCTTTTCCGAATAGGAGTGCTTGCCGGCCGAGACGATGTCCATCGACACCTGATAATGCGTCGAGGGGATCGTCAGATTGACGATGACATCGAGCTCGCTGTTCTTGAGCAGTTCATCGGGCGTCTGGGCGGCGACGCCGAATTCCTCGGCGCGCAGCTTGGCGGCTTCGGGGCGGATATCCGCCACCGCCCGCACTTCGAGACCCTTGAACAGCGGCGCGAGCCGGAGATAGGCGGCAGAAATATTGCCGGCACCCATGATGCCGACGCCATAGGTCTTGGCCATTGTCAGACTCCGTAGCCCTTGAGTGCGGCTGCAGCATTGCGGGCAAAGCGAATGGCGTCGCTCGGCTTGTCATGCTCGGCAACGAAATAGCGTGCCTTGGTCTTGGCCTTGATCTCTTTGATGTAATTCGGCCAATCCAGGGTACCGGTGCCAACATCGGCCCAGCCATCCTCGTCGGTCTTTTCGCCGGCAGGGGCGATATCCTTGACGTGAACGGCCGTAATGCGATTGCCGAGCTTTTCCATCCAGAAGATCGGGTCTTCGTTGGCGCGGACGACCCAGGCAAGGTCCATTTCCCACTGGGTGTCGGGGGAAGCATCCAGGATCAGCTCCATCGGCGTCTTGCCGTTGGCGTCCTTGCCGAACTCCCAGTGGTGGTTGTGATAGCCAAAGCCCTTGCCGGCGGCCTTGAAGGCAGCGGCGATACGAGCAAGACCTTCGGCGAACTCCTGCCAATTGCCGCCGCCGGTGCGGAACGCCTCGGAGGGCGGCGCGGGGCAGAAGACCGTCTGAATGCCGACGGTTTCGACGATGCGCAGGGCGGCATCGGTGTCCTCGAGCTGGCCATAGCCCATATGGGCGGTCGGCATGGTCAGGCCGGCGTTCTTAAGGCTCTGCGCCAGGGCGGCAGGGTCGGCGAACTGACCGCCCCACCCTTCGACCTGGGTGTAGCCCAGGCCCGCCAGGGTCTTGAGGGTGTCGTCCAGAGACGCCTCGTTGCGTGCGCTGTAGAGCTGGTACGAAAAGTCCATGATTGGCCTCGTCTAGGAAACTGGAATGCGGTGTCGCGTCGGACCGGGTGATAGCCTGGCCAGGGGCTGGCGTCGCCGCGCCCGGACAGATCGACTGCCGCAAAAGTAATGCGAATAGTGTGAGATGTCGGAACAGCGCCCTTGGGCGCCGTCCCTCAACGCGTCGGGGTCAGCTAGAGCCGTTCTTCGGTGCCCAAGTCGAACATGGACCCGCGGGCGATGTCGAAGCCCAGCGTGACCTTGTCACCGGACCTGATCTCGATGTCGCTGCTGCAGCGGAACGTCACCGACACGCCGGCAACAGTGGTCCAGGCCAGGGTCTCGGACCCCATCGGTTCCACAATCTCGATCTCCGCTTCGGTCCGGAAGGGCATGCCTTCGGCCGCTTCGCCGATGAAGATGTGCTCGGGGCGAACGCCCAGGATGGCCTTGGTCGCGCCCGACCGCGGCGCCACATATTCATAGGAACCGACCGGGATGGCGGTGCCGTCATTGGCCGTGAAGGTGGTGCCGTCGAGCGTGCCTTCGATGAAGTTCATCGAAGGCGAGCCGATGAAGCCAGCCACATAAAGGTTGACCGGCTTGTTGTAGATGGTGTGCGGATCGGCCAGCTGCTGGATGACACCATTCTTCATGATGGCGATGCGGTCGGCCAGCGTCAGAGCCTCGATCTGGTCGTGGGTCACGTAGATCATGGTGTTCTTGAGGCGCTGGTGCAGGCGCTTGATCTCGACGCGCAGGTCCGAGCGGAGCTTGGCATCGAGGTTGGACAGCGGCTCGTCGAACAGGAACACGTCCACGTCGCGCACCAGGGCGCGACCGATGGCGACGCGCTGGCGCTGGCCGCCCGAGAGGTTGGCCGGCTTGCGCTGCAGCAAGGGCTCGATCTGCAGGATTTCGGCTGCACGCTTCACGCGCTTGTCGATCTCTGCCTTGGGCATCCCCGAAACGCGGAGGCCAAAAGACAGGTTCCGTTCGACGCTCATCTGCGGATAGAGCGCGTAGGACTGGAACACCATGCCGATGCCGCGGTCCTTGGGCTCTTCCCAGGTGACGTTCTTGCCGTTGATGAAGATCTGGCCGTCGGAAACGTCCAGCAGGCCGGCAATGCAGTTCAGAAGGGTCGACTTGCCGCAACCCGAAGGCCCGAGCAGGACGATGAACTCGCCCTGGGCGATATCGAGATTGAGGCGTTCAAGAACCTTGACGCTGCCAAAGTTGAGCGAGAGGTCTTTGATGGAAACACTTGGTTGCATCGGATTTATCCCTTCACGGCGCCGGCGGCGACGCCGCGTACGAACAGCTTGCCGGACACAAAGTAGATGATCAGCGGTACCAGCCCGGTCAGCACGGTTGCGGCCATGTTGACGTTGTATTCGGGCGTGCCCTGAGCCGAGTTGACGATGTTGTTGAGCTGGACGGTCATCGGATAGTTCTGCGTGCCTGCAAAGACCACGCCGAACAGGAAGTCATTCCAGATGCCAGTCACCTGCAGGATGAGCGCCACCACGAAGATCGGCAGCGACATGGGCAGCATGATCTCGAAGAAGATGCGCCAGAACCCTGCCCCGTCCACGCGAGCCGCCTTGAACAGTTCCTGCGGCAGCGAGGCGAAGTAGTTGCGGAACAGCAGCGTGAGGATCGGCATGCCGAAGATGGTGTGGATGAGAATGACGGCCTGCAGGGTGCCAAAGATTCGCAGTTCGCGGGTGATCATCACGAGCGGATAGAGCATCACCTGGTAAGGGATGAACGAGCCGAAGATGAGGATGGCAAAGAAGACTTCCGACCCCTTGAAGCGCCAGTTGACCAGAGCATAGCCGTTTACGGCGGCGATGAAGATCGACACGATCGTGGAGGGAATGGTGATCTTGACCGAGTTCCAGAAGCCGGGCGACAGGCCTTCGCAGGTCAGGCCGGTACAGGCACTGGTCCAGGCCCTGACCCAGGCATCGAAATTGATCTGGCTGGGAAAGGCGAAGATGTTGCCGAACCGGATTTCCGGCATCGTCTTCATGGACGTGACGACCATGATGTAGAGCGGAAACAGGAAGTACAGCGTGAAGAACACCAGGATCGAATAGATGATGATCTTCTGCGGGGTGAAGAACGGCTTGGGACGCGGGCCGCGCGGCTCGGTGCCGACTTGGGACCCTTGGGCAGGCGCGGAGCCGGCCATGGTTGCGGTCTGGCTCATCAGCGGCGACCCTTTCCACCAAATTCGAGATAGGCCCACGGCACCATGATGATCAGCACTGTCAGCAGCATCATGGTTGCTGCAGCCAGGCCCTGGCCGATATTGCCACCCGAGAACATGTAATTGAAGACGTACTTGGCCGGCACTTCGGAGGAAATGCCCGGACCGCCATTGGTGAGCGCCACCACGAGGTCATAGAGGCGGACAATGCCCGACCCGATGAGCACCACGGCAGTGACAAGCACGCCGCGCATCATGGGAAGAACGACCGAGATATAGGTGCGCCAGGTCGGAATGCCGTCGACACGGGCGGCCTTCCAGATTTCCTCATCCACACCGCGCAGGCCGGCAAGCATGAGCACCATGCAGAAGCCCACGCCCTGCCAGAGACCGGCAATCAGCAGCGCGAACAGCACCATGCGCGGATTGGCAATCCAGTCGAAGGTGAAGTTTTCCCAGCCCAGATTGCGGATCGCGGTCTGCAAGCCCAGGGTCGGATTCATGATCCACTGCCAGACCAGGCCGGTCACGATGAAGCTGAGAGCGAATGGATAGAGCATGATGGTGCGGAAGGCGCTTTCAAAGCGAATCTTCTGGTCCATCAGCACAGCCAAGAGGAAACCGAGCGACAGCGTCAGCACCAGGGACATGGCGCCATACGAAATCAGGTTGGTAACCGAGACATTCCAGCGGGAGGTCGAGAACAGTCGTTCGTATTGTTCAAACCCAATGAACTTGCCGGTCGGCAGGAGCTTGGAGTTGGTGAACGAGTAGTAGATTGTCCAGATCGTACATCCGATGAACACGATCAGCACTGTTGCCATCATCGGCAGGGCCGCGATCTTGGCGGGCAGATTGTGCAGGAAGGTCTTTTTGAGGATACCGGGCCGAGCAGGACTTCCTGCGCCCTCCCCAGAGTGAACGGCTGTGTCCGCCATTACATGTCTCTCCATAAGGAAGTGGTCGACCTTGTCGATCAAGGCCGACCACAGCTTTCATTGATGAGAACCAGGTCTCACCCGAACCGGCGGAGGATTAGTCCGCCTGTTCGATGATCGAGGCATAGCGCTCGATGTAGTCGTCAACAGTGATGCTGTCGTCATCGAGGAACTCGATGTTCAGATCCTGCAGCTGCTGCTGGGTGTCGCTGGAGAGCGCGAAGTCACCCGAGGGCAGCAGGCCGTTGTCGAGCAGCTTGAGGGCCTTCTGCATGCAGGGGTTGGCCTGGCTCAGGTCGATGTCGGTACGGATCGGCATCGAGCCCTTCTTCAGGTTGAAGGCGAGCTGGGCTTCCGGCGAGATCAGGATGCGAGCGAGCTGGGTCTGGGCTTCGATCACAGCCGGGTCGGTGCCTTCAGGCAGGACCGGGAAGTAGAACGAGTCACCACCACCAGTGAGCTGGTCACCCATGCCCAAGGCCGGCAGACATTCATAGTCTTCGCCCGGGACACCACCGGCAACCTGCAAGTCGCCCTGGAGCCAGTCGCCGTGGATGTTACCAGCGGCTTCGCCGGTCAGGAGCTGATTGCCCACGTCACCGAAGGACGGGACCATCATGTCCGGCGATATCACCTGACGGAGCGAATCCATGGCTTCGGCAACCTTGCGGAATTCCGGACCACGAACAGCGTCGGCGCTCTTGTCACGGTTGATGGCAAGGACGAGGTCCGAACCACCGATGCCGGACATCAACACGCCCGGGACGCCGGAAATCGGCCAACCGGTCGCCAGACCGAAGGGCAGGATGCCAGCTTCCTGGAGAGCCGGCCAGGAGGCCACATACTCGTCCCAGTTGGTCGGCACGGGCTGACCGATCTTCTCATAGGCCTTGGTGGAGAGCCACAGCCAGTCCCACGAGTGGATGTTGACCGGCAGACAATAGAGGCCACCCTCATAGCGGCAGGGCTCGAGCAGCGCCTGGTCGACATAGAAGCTGTCGATATCCATGTCGGCGACCACATCGGTCAGGTCGCGCATCAGGCCAGCCTGGATGAGTTCCTCGGCGTCACGGCCGGTGTTCATCTGGGTGGCACCCATCGGGTCACCGCCGATGATGCGGCTGATGATCACCGGATTGGCACCAGTGCCCGAACCGGAAAGGGCGCTATCCACCCAGGTATTGCCGGTTTCTTCTTCGAACACGCGGGCAAACTCGGCGACGGCGGCGGCTTCACCGGCCGACGTCCACCAGTGAGTCACTTCCAGGTCAGCTGCATGAACAGACGTGGAGCCGAGAAAAGCGGTTGCCATAGCGGCAACCACTGCAAACTTTTTCATAGGTTGTCCTCCCAACGAACACGAGGAGCTAGCGCCCCAGTGATGCACCAGTCGCATGGCTGCTCCTCCTATAGAACAACCCACGACCGTGTGTAATCGATTGCACTACATGTTCCAAACTGGTTGTGCAATCGATTTCAGGAGTTTCATACAAGCCTTGCGGAGATGTCAAGATCGATTTAGACCAATCGGGTTACTGACAGCTTGAGGGGGCGCTGCCAGCGATGACAGAGGTCAGAAAAACGCCGACGATTCAAGACGTTGCGCGTTTCGCGAAGGTATCAACTGCCACCGTCAGCCGCGCCCTGTCGAACCCCGACAGGGTCAGCGAGGGCACCCGTGCGCGTGTCGCCGACGCGATCCGTGTAACCGGTTACACTCTCAATCAGGCGGCACGATCGCTGCGCCAGCGGACCGCCCGCACCATCCTGGTGGCGCTGCCCGATATCCGCAATCCCTTCTTCTCCTCGATCCTTGAGGCCATCGAGCGCGAGGCCACCAATCGTGGCTATGGCGTGCTGGTGGCGAACCTGTTTCTCGCCCGCGCCCCGGCGCAACGGCTTCAGGACTATATGTTGTCCAATCGGGCAGACGGATTGTTGCTGCTCGATGGTTCGCTCGAGGTGTCGGCGTTGCAGGCCCTGGCGACCGCACCCTATTCAGTGCCGCTGGTGGTGGCCTGCGAGGACATTCCCAATTCCGGGTTTCACACGGTGCTGACGGACAATGTGCAGGCCGCCGAACGGGCGACCCGCCACCTGATCGATCTTGGGCACCGCCGGATCGGGCACCTTCTGGGGCCTGAAAACAACGTGGTGGCACGAGATCGGCTGGCGGGCTTTCGCAAGGCGCTGCAGGAGGCCGAGATACCCCTGCGCCAGAACTGGCTGCTGCGGGGCAATTTCGAAATGGAAAGCGGCTTTGCGGCTGCGGCGCATCTCGTTTCGATGCAGGAGCGGCCCACCGCCATTTTCGCGGCCAATGACGAATCGGCCATCGGTTTCCTGTCCGGCCTGCGCCAGCACGGCATCGAATGCCCCCGGGACATCTCGCTGGTCGGCTTCGACGATCTGGGGTTTGCCGCGCATTACACGCCGCCACTGACGACAATGCGCCAACCGCGCGAAATGCTCGGGCGCATGGCTGCGGAAGCCTTGATCGACCTGCTCGAAGACGTGGATCCAGAGCGGGGGCAGCTGCGAATCGTCCTCAATTCCGAGCTTATCGTGCGCGAAAGTACCGGCCGTCCACCCAAGGACGCCGAGGCCTGATCGCCATACGGGGTATGGCGTTGGGGCCAAAATGGGGTAAACAGGCGCCGTTCGGTCCCGTAGCTCAGCTGGATAGAGCAGCAGCCTTCTAAGCTGTTGGTCACAGGTTCGAATCCTGTCGGGATCGCCACCCCTCCCCCATGAGAACCAGCGCCGGCCAACCGATGGTACGCGGGTGAGACTGCACGAGCCAGGGCCGGCGGGAGCTGCAAGGCTTGTACCGGCAGGCGAATTGGGTCAGTTTGTTCGAACAAACGGGGGCTGGACCACTGGCTGACACTGCAAACCGACCGACTGTCGTGCTCTTCGATCTCGACGGAACATTGGTGCATCACGTCAATCCACGCGTGCTGCAGATGCTGGAATTCCTGGACGACTGCTCGCATCGCGGCGGCCGCCTGGTGGCGCGGTTCCGGCTGGCGCGGCGCAGTCGCAGTGCCGCACAGCGCGCGCCCAAACTGCTGGTGCACAAGGCGATCCACAAGGTCCGCCGCAAGAGTGTCGACCAGATGCTGGAGCCTTGCGAGACGATGCGGTGCGTGCTTGAGCGCCTGCGCGCCGAGGGCGTTACCCTGGGCGTTGTCAGCAACGGGCTGGGCCGCGGCTATGGCCACGATGTGCTCGAGACCTTCGACCTCCGGAAGTATTTCAGTGCAGCGGTATTTCGCGAGGACGTGGCGCGCGGCAAACCCTGGCCCGATTCGATCATCACGGCCCTTCATGGAATCGGCCGGGAGCTGCGGCGGACGGACGTCATCTGGTATGTCGGCGACCAGCGCAAGGACATCGCCGCGGCGCAAGCCGCTTCGCAGGTCATCGGCCAGGCCGTTCGCCCCTTCGCGCTGGGTGCCAGAGCGGCGCTCGGGGCCGTGGAAGCCCGTCTGTCGCCCGCCCAGATCATGTGGTCTGCCGCCGATTTTGAACGCGCGGTGCAAACCGTCTTTGCGCCGGAGGGCATCGAGCCGTCGCTGATCGATCCCCTACCCGCGCCGCTGCTCTAGCAACTAGAAATCAAAGCCCATCTGGCTGGCGGCGGGCTCTGGCCGGACGGCGCGCGCCGGCTTTTCCGGTTTGACGTCAACTGCCGGCGGGGATGGTTCCGAACTCGGTGCCACCTCTACGGCCTCAACCGGCTTGCGACGGATGCGTGGAGCCTTCACCAGAATAGGTGCGGTCGCCACCTGCTCGGACTTCTCCATGGCGGGCGGATCGAGCGGCGCACCGGCCTCGCCGGAAGCCGCGACAGGCGGCGCAGTGATCGAGGCTATCCAGGCCATGGCGCTCCCGAGCTTGGCCGGCCGCAGGGCATAGAGGTTTTCGCGCCCCTTCTTGACCTCGGCGACGAGCCCGGCGGTCTTGAGCACCCGCAGATGACGGGAGATCGCCGGCCGGCTGATGGCGAAGGCATCGGCCAGCTTGTGGACCGGGATTGGGCCGGCCAGAAGGATATCGATGATGCGACAGCGCGTGGCGTCGGCCAGGGCTGAGTAGATGGCGATGGGGGGCTTGGATTTGCGCGTCATGACTGCGCTTAAAGTAACGCCAGAGTTACCCGTCAAGCGGCAACGATGTGCGGCAATGGCTTGTTCACCAGAAAACTTGATCCCCGCTTTACGCTGACGGCAAATGTCACCGGCCGGAAAGGTATTGGTCACATCCCCGCCACACGATAGCGGCAAGGAGGATGAATGATGAGTAGCACCGCAGCATCCCTGGAGAGCAATCCGCATCGCGAACGCCGCCCCTATTCGACGGCCGAGCTCATCGTTGATGCCGCGGTGCATATCCTTGGCTTGGTGGTCGCCATTGCCGCTGGCTCGATCCTCCTGGCGCTGGCCCTGCTGCATACCGCCCCAGAGGCATTCCCGGCGCTGATGGTCTATGTCGCGACCCTCGTGGTGGTGCTCGGGATTTCGCTGGCGTTCAATCTGTGGCCGGCCTCGCCGGTCAAGCACTACTTGGCCCGGCTCGACCAGGCCGCCATTTTCCTTTTCATCGCCGGGTCTTACACGCCCTTTCTCGCCGTGATTGGCGGCACGTCGGCCGGCGTGGTGATGATGAGCTTTGTCTGGGGCGCCTCGCTTGTGGGCGTCGCACTCAAGCTGATCGTCCCAGAACGTTTCGGACGGGTGGCCATCATCCTCTATCTGGCAATTGGATGGAGCGGCGTCCTGGTGTTCCAGTCGCTTGGGCAGGCATTGCCGCCCTCGACCCTCTGGCTGCTGCTGGCTGGCGGCATAACCTATTCGGCCGGCATCGTCTTCCACCTGTGGGAGAAGCTGAAATTCCAGAACGCCCTGTGGCACGTCTTCGTGGTGGCAGGCGCCAGCCTTCACCTCTGGGCGGTGATCGACTGCATGGTCATTGCGCGGCTTTGATCCGCGCGTGCTCAACCTGATCGCCGGCCTCGATGCCGAGTTCGGCTGAGCGTCCCCCTGGAATCTCGAGCACGAACTGAACCGGGCCCGTAGACGGGATCGAAGTCGTATCGTGGGGCCGCGCATTGGCGTGGATGTTCAGGATGGTCCCATCGGCCTCGATGAACAGCATGTCGAGCGGAATATAGGTATTGCGCATCCAGAACGAGACGGCGCGCTCCTCCTGGAAATCGAACAACATGCCAGCGTCGTCTGCCAGTTCCTGGACGTACATCAACCCCTTGGCGCGGCCCTCGGGGGTGTCCACCACTTCCACGGTGAACCGGTGGTCACCCTGGGCCGTGTGAATGGTGAGGCTGGACTCGTCGCTGCACGCCGCCAGGGGCAGGCTGACAACCAATGCGAGGGCGGCCAGCCCCGATCGTGCGGTGCGCGACAGGACCGGGCGAGGCCAGCGATGAACGGACATTGACGGCCGACTTTCAGTGCGACGAGGGAGCATCGCCCCAACCATCAGGGCGAATTTCGGCGACCATGAGGCCTTTTGGGCCCTGGCCGTAACGCACCAGCACGAACTGGCCGGGCCGCAGCTCGGTAATGCCGAAGCGGCGCAGTGTTTCCATGTGCACGAAAACGTCGGGCGTCCCCTCGCCGGCGGACAGGAAACCAAACCCGCGAATGCGATTGAACCACTTCACCTCGAGGCGGACCATGCCCGAGGTCGGCTCGACCACGACATGGGTGCGCGGTGCCGGCATTTGCGAAGGATGACGGGCCGTGGATTCATCCATGGAGATGACACGGAAGGCCTGCAGGCCGCCGGGACGATTGAGAGCCTCGACGACGATGCGAGCCCCTTCATAGGCGGTCTGGTAGCCGTCACGGCGCAGGCAGGTCACGTGCAGGAGCACGTCGGCCATGCCATTGTCGGGGACGATGAATCCGAAGCCCTTGCCGGCATCGAACCATTTGATGCTGCCGACGACTTCGATCGTATCGGCGGTCGGCTGCAAGCCACCCTGCGCGCTGTCATCGCGCAGACTGCCTCCCGACGCCGTCAGATCGACGGAATCGCCGTCGTCACCGTTGCCCTTAGCCCCCATAATCGAAACGCCTTTTCACTCGCCCGCCGCATGCGGGTACTCCTCACAAGACCAAATCAGTCTGGCCGATTCAACGGCAAAAGTTAAGAAGGTCTTGCGATTTTGTTGACAGCCCTCTCGCACCATTGTTGCGGGCAGGCGCCGGGCTTGTTAGGCCATGCGCGAACTTAGCCAGAGGAGACAGAATTGAAGTATCTGCACACCATGGTGCGCGTCACCAATGTCGAGGAGAGCCTCCGGTTTTACTGCGAAGGGCTGGGACTGGAAGAGGTGCGCCGCACCGACAACGAAAAAGGCCGTTTCACGCTCATCTTCCTGCGGGCGCCGGGCGATGAGGGCGGCGAGGTTGAACTGACCTACAATTGGGATCCCGAAACCTATTCGGGCGGCCGCAATTTCGGCCATCTCGCCTATCGGGTGAAGGACATCTACGCGCTCTGCCAACACCTGTCGGATATGGGTGTCGTCATCAACCGGCCGCCGCGCGACGGCCACATGGCCTTCGTGCGCTCCCCGGACGGAATCTCAGTCGAGCTGATCCAGGACGGGACCTTGCCCCCGCAGGAACCCTGGGCGTCCATGCCCAATACCGGCTCCTGGTAACCCGCTGACAAATTTAAGGTTTCGCTAACCCTGCTGCTTAGCGGCAGGTTAGCGAAACCGCTCTAATTTTAGCGACCGAACCCCAAAACCCATTGCCTGTTGCCAAAGCGCGACACGCCACGGGAAGGTCGCCATGCATCGCCTCTTTCGCTCCCTCGCCCTTGTCGTCGTTTCCGCCCTGATGCTGGCCGGCTGCCTGCCCATGGCCATGTTCGCCAGCGGCAGCGGGCCGGGCTATTCCGGCCTCAAGCAGGACTGGGGCACCTATGTCAGCTCGAACAATGTCAATGCGCTGTGCATCTCGCCAAAGCTGCGCTTCGTGATCTGGGAGTTCGAGGGCCGTTTTGGCAAGCGGGTGGTCATGAATTCCGGCTATCGCAATGCTTTCCACAACGCGTCCGTGGGCGGCGCCGACAACTCCTACCACACCAAGTGCATGGCCGCCGATTTCTACATTCCCGGCGTGCCCAAGGAGCAACTGATCGCCTTCGCCATGCAGATGGACGGGGTCGGCGGGCTGGGCTGTTATCCGGAGCGCAACTTCATCCATGTCGATGTTCGCGACCGTCCCCGGGGCTATCGGCGTCCAGTGACGTTCTCGGGCTGTTGAAAACTCAGGGCGCCGAAAAAAACCGCACGCGTTCAATGCAAACGGGGTTGCACAATCAAAAGCGCCCCAGTATACGACGCCCATCGCGCTGATGCGCCCTTCGTCTATCGGTTAGGACGGCACCCTTTCACGGTGCAGAGAGGGGTTCGATTCCCCTAGGGCGTACCACCCTCCCCCGCTTGTTCACAAGCGTCGGGCGAGGTTAAAGCGATGACCGTGCGCCCATCGTCTAGCGGTCAGGACGACGCCCTCTCACGGCGTAAACAGGGGTTCGATTCCCCTTGGGCGTACCATTTCTCTCAGTTCGCATCTGACGACTTGACCGCGCCACTCCGCGGTTTTCTCCATGGTTTTGCCTCGACACCCATAGTGCCAGACCGAGCGTGGTCCGGCGCCATCAGGCGCTTGTCGGCTCGACGTGGTGTCGTCCAATCGGGACGATCATCGGCGTGTGGGAAACCGGGTCGAGCAGGATGCGGGAGGACATGCCGAACACCTCTGCCACCACGGCCTCGGTCACGACCTCTGCCGGGCGGCCTTCGGCGACGATCCGCCCGGCCTTCATGGCAACGATGTGGTCGGCGTAGCGGCAGGCGAGATTGAGGTCATGCAGCACCACGATAACGGTGCGGCCCCGATGCTTCACCAGATCGGTGAGAAGGTCGAGAACTTCGACCTGGTGGTTGATATCCAGGAAGGTAGTGGGTTCGTCGAGCAGCAGCAGGTCGGTCTGCTGTGCGAGCGCCATGGCGATCCAGACCCGCTGACGCTGCCCGCCCGAGAGTTCATCGACGGGGCGATCGGCGAGATCTGCGGTGTCCGTCGCCGCCAGTGCGTCTTCGACGGCGTCATCATCGGCCGGTGTCCAGCGCCGGAACCAGCACTGGTGCGGGTAGCGGCCGCGCCCCACCAGATCGGTAACGGTAATCGCCTCGGGGGCGACGGGACTCTGCGGCAGCACGCCCAGGACAGTTGCCACATCGCGCGTGGGTAATTGGTGAATGGGCCTGCCATCGAGGTAGACGGCCCCCCTGGCCGGCGTCAGCAGCCTTGCCAGACCGCGCAGCAGGGTGGACTTGCCGCAGGCATTGGCGCCGACAATGATCGTCAGCTTGCCGGGCGGCAGGCTCAGATCCAGCGCCGAAACGATCTGGCGCTCGCCATAGGCGAGGTCGAGGCCGGCAGCAAGCAATTGGTGATTTGTGGACATGGTCAGCACTCTTTGATCAGTTCACGCGGCCGGATCGGCCCGACGCCACCAGCAGCCAGAGCAGGAACAGGGCACCGCAGGCCCCGGTGACGACGCCCACCGGCAGTTGGACAGAGGGCAGTGAATGCTGGGCGACGAGATCGGACACCAGCATGACCAGCGATCCCACCAGTGCGGCGTGCAGAAAGCCACGCCCGGCGCCCCTGAGCAGGTTGCGGGCCAACGGGCCGGAGACGAAGGCCACGAAGCCAACCGGGCCGACAGCGGCCGTGGCGAAGGCCGCCAGCCCCACAGCCACCAGCATCAGTCCCAGCCGCGCCAACTCCACCCTGGCGCCCAGTGCACGGGCGGTGTCGTCGCCCAACTCTATGGCATCGAGACCACGGATGAAGGTCGCCATCAACGGCACAAGGACCAGCATGGCGGCCCCCAGGACCAGCACATCGCCCGGCCGCGACGCATTAAGGCTCCCCACCAACCACGCCATGGCCTGCTGCACCTCATTGAGGCGGGCGCGCGTGAACAGGTAGGAGATCGCGGCTACCAGCATGGCGGCCACGCCGATGCCGATCAGCACGACACGAAACGCGTTTATGCCCCCGCGCCAGGCCAGCAGATAGATGGCCAGCGCAGTCAGCAACGCACCAGCGAAGGCGCCGAACGACACGGCAAGGCCCGACCAGCCCAGCACGATAATGCAGAACACCGCGGCGGCGCTGGCGCCGTGGGCGATCCCGATTATATCGGGACTGGCCAATGGGTTACGCAGAAGAGTTTGAAAAGTGATTCCGGATAGCGCGAAGGCGGCACCGGACAGGACCGCCAAGATGGCGCGCGGCAGGCGCACCTGCAGCACGATGAAGTCGACACCCTTGTCGGCATGCCCGGTGATGGGCGAGAGCAGCGACCGGACGATTTCGGGCAGGCCTACGGGATAGTCGCCGAAATAGAGTGCCAGCGCAAAGGACGCCAGGAGCGCGCCGGCAAGACCGGCCGCGACCCGTCGGCGGTGCATTGCCGCGGCGCGACGCACAGATGCAACAGCAGTGGGGCCGGTAACTGCGATCATAGGGCGGCCAGTTTGCGGCGCCGGACCAGGGCGATGAAGAATGGTGCGCCCAGAAAGGCGGTGACGATTCCCACCTGCACTTCGCCGGGCGGGGCGATAATGCGGCCCACAATGTCGGCGCCAAGCAGCAGGATGGGCGCCAGCAGCATGGAATAAGGCAATATCCAGCGATAGCCGGGACCGGTGATGGCGCGCGCCACATGGGGCACGGTGAGACCTACAAAGGCGATGGGACCGGCCGCGGCCGTGCTGGCGCCTGCCAGGATGACCGCAGCGAGGGCCGCCAGGCCACGCGAGAGGCCGATACGTTGCCCCAGGGATCGGGCCACGTCGTCGCCCAGGGATAGACCGTCGAGAAGACGGGCCGATCCCAGTGCCAGCACCGTGCCGAGCGCAAGAAAGGGAGCAACCTGGATGACGATGTCGAGGGTGCGCCCAGAGAGCGAACCGACCTGCCAGAACCGGACCTCGTCGAGCGTGCGGGGGCTGGTGAGCAGCATGGCGTTGATGATGGCATGCAACACCGCAGTTATTGCGGCACCAGCCAGCGCCAGCTTGACCGGCGTTGCTCCGTCGCGCCCCAGGGACGCGACCGAATAGACGACCAACATTGCCGCCCCTGCCCCGGTAAAGGCCAGCCAGACATAGCTCGTCAACTGCGTCATGCCCAACAGGGCCACGCCCAGCACCACGGCGAGCGACGCGCCGGCATGGATGCCGAGGATGGACGGGTCGGCAAGCGGATTGCGGGTCGCGCCTTGCAGCACCGCACCGGCCAGGCCGAGGGCTGCGCCCACCATGACGCCGGTCACAGTGCGCGGCAGGCGCAGATCCCAAATGATCCGGTGTTCGCTCGAGGTGGGGTCAAAGGCGGTCAGCGCCGCCCAGACGGCTTCGATGGGTATCGCCCGGGCACCAGTTGCAAGGGACAAGACGACGATGGCGACGAGAGCACCACACAGGGCCAGAAGACCCAGGGCGAGCCGCGCCGCCCGGCGCGCGCGCATGGTTGAAGGCCCGCCCATGGCCAGGTCAGGGGACGAGATCGGGATCGGCCGCCGTGATGGCTGCCGCCAGGCCGTCGAGTGCGGTGGCATAGGCCGCGTAATTGCGCAGCCAGAAAGCCGGCCAGTCGGTCACCTGTCCGGCCGCCGCCGCCTTCATCAGTGTCCAGGTCGGCTGTGCCTTTGCTGTCTCCATAGTGGCGGCAGAGCGATTATCCACGAGGATCAGGTCGGGCTGGTATTTGTCCGCGTTTTCCCATGAGAGGGTTTCCCAGTAGCCTCGATCATCGGCAACTTCCGGATCGATGAGGTTGAGGCCCCAGCCGGCGAAATCCATCAGTTCCGAGGCTCCCTGTGTCGAAGCGACATAGAGGGCGTCGGTGCCCGCCCAAACGGCCAGCGCGGTAAGGCCGGGCCTAGCGGCAAGGGCGGACTTGAAGTTGGCGAGCGAGGCCCCGAACCTGGATTTTTCGGCGGCAATCGCGGGGGCCGTCAGATCCGCCCCGAGGCTTGCCGCCAGGGTCTCGTAGTCCTCGATCAGCGTCAGAATCGAGGCGCCCTGTTCGGGGCCGGTAATCGGCGCGAGCGGGGACAAGGCCGCAACCACGTCATTGCCACCTGACCAGGTGGTTTCCATTGGCCAGAACTCGGCCACGATCAAATCGGGCTGGAGCGCCGCCGCCTTTTCGATATCCACTTCGCCCCAGGCCTGGCCGATGATCTCGATGCCGGTGAGGTCGAGCCCCTGCAGGGCCTTTGCGTCAGCCACCGCACTGTCGGCATAGATGCCAACCGGGCGGATGCCCAATGGGATCAGGCCTGCCGCCGCGTCCTGGCTGGCAAGGATGCGCACAGGGACTGCGTCGAGTGTCACGGTCTTTCCGTCGCCGCCAACATAGCTCCAGCCCTGGGCAAGGCCGGGCAGCGTACCGAGCCCGAAAAGGCCAATTGCGAGCACGAGGAATCGAAACATGACAAACCCTTACAGGTTTTGAGAACTGCCCGTTCCCTAGACCTGATAAGGTGACTGGTCAAGTCATGTTATATGCGTTTTCCTCCGAAGCTCAGATCGGCCGCCGGTACTGATAGATGCCGACATCGATGGAGCCTTCGGCAAAACCGGCCTCGCAATAGGAGAGGTAATAGACCCATTTGCGCTTGAAGTGCTCGTCATAACCGAGGGGCGCGATCATCGGCCAGCGTTCGAGGAAACGTTCGCGCCAGAGGCGAAGGGTGCGGGCGTATGAGAGGCCGAAGGTTTCCACCTGTTCGAGCACGAGCCCATAGCGCTCGCCGAACTGCTTCATTACGGTCTTGGTGAGCAGCATGCCGCCGGGGAAGATGTAGCGCTGGATGAAGTCGGGGCCGGAGCGGTAGTGTTCGAAATCGCTCTCCCGGATGGTGATGGCCTGAATGGCGGCCGTGCCGCCGGGCTTGAGGCGATCATGCAGGGTCTGGAAATAGCTCGGCCAGTTGTCTTCACCGACGGCCTCGATCATCTCGATGGAGCCGATATGGTCGAATTGCCCCTCTGTATGCCGATAATCCTCGAAAACCAGGGTGGCGTGTTTGTCCAGGCCCTGCCGGGCCAGGCGCTCCAGGCCGAACTTGAGCTGCTCGGCAGACAGCGTGATGCCGCGCAGATTGGCCTTGTAATCCCGGGCAACGGTCTCGGCGAATCCGCCCCAGCCACAGCCGATCTCCAGGACGCTGGAGCCTTCCGTGATGCCGGCCATGTCGGCGACGCGCCGATACTTGGCCAGTTGCGCCTCCTCGAGAGACTGGTCCCCGGAGGTGAAGACCGCCGATGAATAAGTCATCGAAGGATCAAGCCACTGACCATAGAAATCATTGCCGAGGTCATAGTGCTCGGCAATGTTCTTCTTCGAGCCTTCGAGCGTGTTGCGACGCGACAAGTGATAATGGACGTCGCCCGCGGCCTTCCCGAAGAAGCCCTTGTTGGCGCTGTCGAACATGTCGCGATTTTGCAGGAAGAAGCGGAAGAGCGCCGTCAGGTCATCCGATTCAATGTCGCCATTCATATAGGCCGCAGCGAAGCCAACCGTGCCGCGCTGCATGGCCTCGGAAATGACCTTAAAATTGTTGAGGCGCAGCGTTGCATGCTCGCCGGCATTTCCCTGCCCCACCGTACGCGTCCGCCCGTTGGGGAAGATGACGGTGAGCGAGCCGTGGCGTGGATTGCCGATGAGGGACACCCCCACCTGCTCCACCAGCCAGGAGGTGAAATGCGTCCACGCAGAAGCGCCGGTTCGTGTCTGTTCGACGGCTGTTTTTGTCATTTTGCCGCTTGGTCCAACTATCGCGAATAAGGGCGGCAGGGCAGATTGCCCGTCGCCGAATGCTCAGCGTCAGAAGTGTCGGAGGGCGGACGTCGCCCGCCTGACACCGCAGGATAGTTTAGCCGTCACAAGCAGATATGCAAGCCGCCTCATCCGCAACGGCCTGCGCTTCGCCGCTGCAAGGGGACTACGCGAGGCCGGACCGTCCGGATCGAAAAAAGTCGCTCAGCGGGGCGGACGCGCAATGTCGATGAGTCGGAACTGGGCCTGTTCCCGCCCTTGGTAGTGGTCCAGTGAAAGGCCGCCCGCCAGATGCAGGGGCTGGTCGCCGTCGCGCATCAGCACGTCTCCCAGGGCCGTGCCGGCGGCCCGGAAGGCAATGGCCTTGAGCCTGGCACCATCATCGGAGGAGAGGGTGAAGCTGATGTGCCCCCCCTTGCCGACGATCTGCGGAAAGCGCGCGCGATGCGCCGGGAAGGCGAAGACCGGGGACGGATTGCCGGCACCAAAGGGACCGGCCTTTTCCAGACCATGCAGCAGGTCGACCGTTGCCCCGCGCGCTGTCAGCGCCGCATCGATCTTGAGCGCGGAAGTGGCCCGGGCGGCGTTGACACTGGGACCGAGTCTTTCCGCCAGGAAGGCGCGGAACGCGCCAAGCTCACCGGGCCGCAAGCTGACGCCTGCCGCCATGGCGTGCCCGCCACCCTTGGGCACAAGACCCGATTCCACCGCCTCGATGACCGCCCGGCCCAGGTCCACACCGGGCATCGAGCGGCCGGAGCCGGTTCCGCCGCCATCAGGATTGAGAGCGATGGCAAAGCTTGGGCGCTCGAAGCGTTCGCGCAACCTTGCGGCAACAAGGCCGACAACGCCTGGATGCCATTTGGCCGAGGCCAATACCAGCACCGGGGGCCCCTCGCCTCCTCCGATTTCTGCTTCCGCCGTTGCCGTGGCCTCTTCGACGGCCTCAACCTCGATACGTTGACGCTCGCCATTGAGTTCGTCGAGCTGGGCGGCGATGACCATGGCCTGGTGCTCGTCGTCGAGGGCCAGCAGCCGCGTGCCGAGGGCCGCGTCGCCAATCCGGCCGCCAGCATTAATGCGGGGGCCGATAAGAAAGCCCAGGTGATAGGGGTTGAGCGGACCCGAGGCGCGGGCCGCCAACGCCAACGCAGCCAGGCCGGGCTTGTCTCCGCGCCGCGCCACTTCGAGGCCGCGCACCACGAAGGCACGATTGAGACCGGTAAGGGGCACCACGTCGCACACGGTTGCCAGGGCGACCAGGTCGAGCAGTTTCAGCAGGTCCGGCAGGCCAGTATCGCCGCGGTTGCGCAGGACGCGGTTGACCGCCACCAGCACCATGAAGGTGACGCCAGCAGCACAGAGATAGCCCAGCCCAGAAATGTCGTCGAGGCGGTTTGGATTGACCAGTGCCGTGGCGGGCGGCAGCTCGTGATCGGAAAGGTGGTGATCGATGACCAGCACATCGGCGCCGCGCCCGCGCGCGTGGGCGATCGGGCCGTCGCTGGTGGTGCCGCAATCGAGGGTGACAATGAGGCTCGCACCGGCCTCTACCAGCTTGTCCATCGCCGCAATGTTCGGGCCATAGCCTTCAAAAATGCGGTCGGGAATGTGCACCTGGGGCTCAAGGCCGAAGTGACGGAGATAGCGGGTCATCAGGGCGCATGAACAGGCGCCGTCAACGTCATAGTCCCCAAACAGGGCGATGGACTCATTGTCCGTGATGGCCCTGGCCAGACGCTCGGCCAGGTCATCCATGGCGGTCAGCGTCGATGGATCCGGCATGAGGTTGCGGATCGAAGGCTCCAGGTAGGACTGAGCATCTTCGATGGCCACGCCGCGCGCCGCCATGATGCGCGCCAGAATGTCGGGAATGCCGGTGCGCTGGCCGATTGCGGTGGCATTGCGGGCCGCGGCGGCATCCAGCCGATCCACCCAGGCACGGCCGGTGACCGAACTGGTAATATCGAGAAAGGGGCGCGGGCTTTCGGGCATGGGTGAGGGTTATGGGATTTTGGATGCCGGGGGAAGGGGCCCATTCCCTTCTCCCCTTGCGTGATCAGGTCGCGCATAGCACCGGATGAGGGCATCAGAGACGTCTTAAGTGCTCAGGCTCCGCTCCTGGGTAGCCCATACCCCTCTCCCGGGTCGCGCTTCATGCGATCCCTCTTTCCGTCCAAGGGAGATCCAGTACGTTCCTCAGCGTGCGTGCCGCGCCCTGATCCAGCGCGTCGTCTGGCTCCAGCTCCGCATGACGACCGTCGAGGTTTCGACCCAGCCGCGCCGCAGCCGCACGCCTTCGACAAGCGATCCGTCGGTGATGCCCGTGGCCGAAAACAGCACGTCTCCGGCGGCCAGTTCGGTCACGTCATAGATGCGATTGGGGTCCTCGATGCCCATTTCCCGGGCGCGCAGGCGCTTGTCGGGCGTATCGAGGATCAGCTTGCCCTGCATCTGTCCGCCGATGCAGCGCAGGGCGGCAGCGGCCAGCACGCCCTCGGGGGCGCCACCAGAGCCGAGATAGATGTCGACGCCGGTGTCGGCGCTGTTCACGGCGTGGATGACCCCCGCAATGTCGCCATCGCTGAGCAGCTTGACCGAGACGCCGGCGGTGCGCAGCTCTTCGAGCAGTCCCCCGTGTCGTGGCCGATCCAGGACGATGGCGGTGATCTCGGAGATCGGAACGCCCTTGGCTGCCGCCAGCGCCTTGACGTTCTCGGTTGCCGACCACTCGATGTTCACGGTGTCGGGCGGGTATTCAGCACCGATGGCGATCTTGTGCATATAGACGTTGCGGCCGACATTGAGCAGGCCGCCGCGCTCGGCCATGGCCAGCACCACAAGCGAATCGGGCTGGTTCTTGGCGCAGAGCGTGACGCCTTCAAGCGGGTCGACGGCGATGTCGACCTCAGGCCCCTGCCCCTCGCCCACCGCCTGCCCGACATAGAGCTCGTCGCATTCGAATTCTTCACCCTCGCCGATGACGATGCGCCCGGAGATGGCCACGCGGTCCAGCTCGGACTTCATGGCCGCAACGGCGGCCTCGTCGGCAGCCTTCTCGTTGCCCTTGCCCCGCCATTCGGCGGCGGCGATGGCCGCGCGCTCGGTGACGCGCACCATTTCGAGGGTGAGCGTGCGATGCAGATTGGCCGGGTGCTTGCTGTCTTCGACCTTGCTGAGCTTCATGGTTCCCCCCGAAGCCCTGCAGATGGTCAGAGCTTTTCGATACGGATCAGTTGTGGTTCGCCGACTATGAACCCATCAGCAGCGATCTGCGCAAGCGCTTCGCGCACCGATGATTCCAAAGTCTGTTGAGTAATCATCACCACGGTCCGGGTTGGCGACCCGTCGGGCGCCACTGCCTTGGCACTCAAATCCGACCGCTGGATGACGCTGTCGATGGAAATCGACTTTTCCCCCATGCGGGTTGCGATGGCCGCGAGCGCGCCAGGCACATCCTTGGCGCTGAGGCGAATGTAGAAACCGCCCTCATGGGCACGGTGCGGCGCCTCGCGATAGGGCAGCAACTCGTCACTAGGGACACCCAATGGCGGCACGCGGGTGCCGCGGGCGATGTCGAGGATATCGGACAGGACGGAGGATGCGGTGGGCGGTCCACCAGCGCCGGGGCCGGCCAGCAGCAGTTCGTGCACATGGTCGGTCTCGAGCGCCACGGCGTTCATGACCCCATCGACCCCGGCAATGGCGCTGCCCTTGGGCACGAAGGTGGGATGGACGCGCTGCTCGATGCCGCCATCGGTGCGCTCGGCAATGCCGAGCAGCTTGATCTTGTAGCCAAGATCGGCCGCCACCTGGATATCGTGCTGGGTGATGTTGGAAATGCCTTCCACCCGCATCTTGTCCGGCGCGATCTCGTAGCCGAAGCATAGCGTGGCGAGGATGGAGAGTTTGTGGGCGGTGTCGAAGCCTTCGACGTCGAAGGTCGGGTCCGCCTCCGCATAGCCAAGCGCCTGCGCGTCCCTCAGGCAATCGGCAAAGGAAATGCCCTCATTGCCCATCCGCGTCAGGATGTAGTTGCAGGTGCCGTTCATGATGCCGAACACCTTGGCAATGCGGGCCGAACCCAGGCCCTCGCGCAGGGTCTTGATGACGGGGATGCCGCCGGCCACGGCGGCCTCGAAACCGAGCTGGGCGCCGGATTCCTCGGCCAGTCGCGCCAGGGTGACCCCGTGCTTGGCCAGCAGTGCCTTGTTTGCGGTGACAACCGGACGCCCGATCTCGAGCGCCGCCTTCACCGCTGCAAAGGCAGGACCATCCTCGCCGCCGATCAGTTCCACGAAGAGGTCGATACCATCCCACTTGGCCAGAGCCACGGGATCGTCGAACCACTCAAGCCCTGAAATATCAATGCCGCGGTCTCGGGAACGCGAGCGCGCGGCAACAGCGACAACCTCAAGCTGCCGCCCCAGTTTTCGCGTCAGCTCAGCGCCATCTTTCTGGAGAATGCGCACCAGCGTCGCGCCGACATTGCCGAGGCCTGCCACGCCAACCCGCAAAGGCGCCTGCCGGTCGGCGTCGCCGAATTCGGCCATCGCCTTCATGATCCGCGCCCGCGTCTCCGTGCGGGGCTCGCGGCCGTCGCGCAGGTCAAACACGAACAGCGGATCGCCCGCAACGATGCGGCCGAAACGGGTGGGCGTCCAACCCCTTGCGGAGATGAAGGATTCGACGGCTTGGCGGAATGACTGGATATCGCTCATGGTGGGCGACATGTGCATAGGAATTCGCCTAGCCGTCAATAGGAGTTGTTATAGGAAAAATGGGCCGATGGCATGAACGGCCCAAACTGCGCTATTCCGACCTGGCGGCTGCTGCGGCCCGCCCCACCTCGGCGATTACCTTGGGGAAGCCCCAGCGCAGCGAGGCTGGCGTGATAGCGCCGCTGACCGCCATGGTCAGTTCGTCACCCACAAGGTTGGTGTAGGCCTGAGACTTGACCAGCGGCGAGAGCTGGATGAGCTCCATAGCGAAAAAGTCGTCGGCCGATTGCTGGTTGGAGAAGAAGCTCAGGAGCATCTCGGCGGGAATCTGGTCGAAATTCTCATAGCTGAGCAGGTAGGCGATCTTGGTATCGACCAGCGAGCCACCCGGCGCTTCGCCAGCGGGCACCATGCCGATATCGGCAAAGAGCTGCACGCGCGGATCGCCTTCGATACGCACCGAGACCTGGCCATCATTGCGGTTGACGACATTGGCAAAGACCGTGCCTTCGATCTCGGGATAGAGATCGCGCTCGGCAATCATCCAGTCCATGGTTTCGGCAACCAGCGCGTCGGCCTCGGCCGACAGACCCAGCGCCTTGCCGGTCAGGGTGACGACCTCCTGCCAGCCGGCAAACCAGGGCTTTTCGGGATAGGCGACAACCGGAGCAATATTGCTCAGGGTCGCATATTCATCCTCGGACAGGCCCGAATAGGGCGCGATGATCACGTCGGGCTGGAGCGCGGCAATGGCCTCGAGCGGCACTTCGGGCGTATTGGGCAGAACGTTGGGCAGGGTCATGCCCTTTTCGGCCAGCGCAGCCTCGGTCCAGGGCAGGACGCCATCATCTCCGCCGCCATAGGCGAAAAATGGCATGCCGACCGGCTCGATGCCCAGGTCGATGACAATGTCCTGGGCAGACCAGCCCCAGGTCACAACCCGGGCGGGTTTGGTTTCGATGGTGGTGGTGCCCAGCGCATGCTCGATGGTCACCGGGAAGGTATCGACGGCAAATGCGGGCACGAGAAGGGTTAGTGACGCAAGGATAATGGCGGACGAAATCTTCAACATAGTCTGCTTCCAGTTGTGTGTTCTTAGTTCTGACCGGCTCTGACCGCGTCGGCGATCCGCTTGATGTATTGGGGATAGCCCCATTTCAGCGACAGGGCGCTGGGGGGTGAGATGGCATTGATCAATTCGGCGCCGACGACATGGGCGACTGCCCCCTGCTGGACCTGCGGGTGAAGGGCGATAACGGGATTGGCGAAGAATGCGGCATCGGCCTCGGGGGTCTCGAAATAGGAAACCAGCACATCAGCGGTCAGCTGCTCGAAGGTCTCGAAACTGAGTGAAAAGTAGAAGCTTTCGCCCTGGGCGAGTTCACTGACGCTGGGCGCCGAAACCAGACCGGCATCGACCAGGAATTTCACCCGGCTGTCCAGATCGGCATAGACCGCCACTTCGCCACTATATTCGGCGATGGCGGCGAAACTGGCGCCTGCGACCTCTGGGTATTTTGCCGTTTCATCGGCCATGAACTGTTCGAGTTCGGCTACCAAGGCCTCGGCCTCGGCCTTCTTGCCCATGGCCTCGCCGGTGATGATGATGGTCTGCTGCCAGGGTGTGCTCCAGGCGCTTTCGGGAAAGGCCACGACCGGGGCAATGCCGTTCAGCACCGCGTATTCTTCCTCGGCCAGGCCGGAATAGACGGCGATGATGAGGTCGGGCTGCAGCGCGGCAATGGCTTCCACCGGAGCATCGAAGCCCTCTGGCAGGATGGCCGGAAAATCCTCGCCCAGGGCGGTCACTGCCTCCTTGGTCCAGGCGAGCGCGCCATTCTCGTCGCCGCCATAGCTGAAATGGGGAATGCCCACGGGCACCTCGCCCAAAGCGATCACGGCATCCTGGGCAGCCCAGCCCCAGGTGACGATGCGCTGCGGCTTGGCCGGAATCGTCGTCTCGCCATAGGCATGGGTGATGGTGACGGGAAAGGACTGCGCCTGAGCGGCAACTGCCATGGCCAGGCCAATGACGGCGGAGAGGACAAGCGAGCGTATCGACATGGGTCACCTTCTGCGTAGAGATTGCCCTCCATACAAAAGGTGATTTAAATTGTCATGTATTATTTGGCAGGACCGCATGGCCGTGTTGTTCCGGCGTCAGCGGCGGGTGAGCAGCACCATGACTTCGGAATGGTCAGTCTGCGGGAACATGTCGAACAGGCGGATACGCTGTGGGGCGTAGGCGGGCATGGCGGCGATGTCCTGGGCGAGCGTCGTGGCATTGCAGCTCGAATAGATGATCGTCGGGACGCCCGATGCCTCAAGCACTGCGCATAGCCTGTCGCCGAGGCCACGGCGCGGCGGGTTGACGATGATCGCGTCGGGGATGTCACCGGCGGAGAGTGCCGTCGCATCGCCCACGGCAAAGGTGACATCCGCCAGTCCCGCTTCTGACGCGCTCAGCCGGGCCGACTCGACGGCCGGTGCGCTCACCTCGACCCCGTGGATTCGACGACCCGGCGCGGCAACATGGAGAGCGAAACCGCCGACGCCGCAATACAAGTCCCAGACGGACCGGGGCGCGACTTCGTCGATCCACGCCTTCGCCTGCGCATAGAGACCCGCCGCGACCTCGGTATTGGTCTGAAAGAAGCTGGCAGGCCGCAGATGCAGCACCAGACTGCCAAGGCGCATGGCGAGGGACTCGCCGCCGCTGAGCAATATCTCTTCGTCGCCCTCAAGCACGGCCTTGTGCTCGGGCAGCAGGTTGGCGGTGACGACCGCAAGTTGCGGCAGGTCGGTCAGGAGAGCGGGCAAGTGCTTGCGGATGCGGCCGAGCGCCTCGGTGGATCGCAGCACGAACCGCAGCATCAGATCGCCATCGGGAGATTGGGTCAGCAGCACATGCTTGAGTTCCCCGCGGCGGGCGGGGATGTCATAGGGGGTGATGCGGGCGCGAGAAATGAAGGCGGTGATCGGCGCGAAGGCCGCTCGCAGCCCAGCAGAAAGGATGCCGCAGCCGGTGAGATCGACGCCATGCTGGGTGGAATCGAGAATGCCGAGTGTCGGGTTGTCCGACGTGCCGCCGACAACCATCTTGGCCCGGTTGCGAAAACCGTGGGACGCACTGGTCATGGGCGGCAGCCAGACAGCGTCGGGCCAGGCAGCAAGAACTTCGCGCGCATGCGCCATCTTGGCCGCGAGCTGGACATCGTAAGGCGTGCCCATCAAGGTGCATGAGCGGCACGCACCCCTGTCGAAATAGTCGCATTGCATGGCGGCATTCATGGCTGCATCCACACGACTATCCCAGCGCGTCGAAGGAGGCGGGATCTCCGCCTCCCCACAATCCCGGCCTATTTGCCCGATGCGGTCAGCGGCACCACATTGCCCTGCCCCGGCTTGGAGCCGAGCAGTTTCTTGACGTTGCGCGCCGCCTGGCGGATGCGCTGTTCGTTCTCGACGAAAGCGAGCCGGATATACTGGTCGCCATATTCGCCGAAGCCAACGCCCGGTGCCACGGCGACGCCGGTCTCCTGCACCAGGAGCTTGGCAAATTCGAGCGAACCGAGATGGGCGAACTGATCCGGGATCGGCGCCCAGGCAAACATGGTGGCCTTGGGAACCGGGATGGTCCAGCCGGCGCGGCCAAAGCTTTCGACCATGACATCGCGGCGGTGCTTGTAGACCTTGCGAACCTCGTCGATCACCTCGTCCGACCCATTGAGGGCGGCGACGGCCGCCACCTGGATAGGCGTGAAGGCGCCGTAGTCGAGATAGGACTTCACGCGCGCCAGGGCCGCGATCAGGCGCTCATTGCCCACGGCAAAGCCCACGCGCCAGCCGGGCATGGAATAGGTCTTGGACATGGAGGTGAATTCGACAGTGATGTCGATGGCACCGGGCACCTGCAGCACCGAAGGCGGCGGGTTGTTTTCATCGAAATAGATCTCGGAATAGGCGAGATCGGAGAGGATGAAGATGTCGTTGGCCTTACAGTACTTGACCACCTCGGTGTAGAAATCGAGGTCGGCGGTATAGGCCGTCGGGTTGGCCGGGTAGTTGAGCACCAGGGCAATCGGCTTGGGGATCGAATGGCGCACCGCCCGATCGAGCGAGCGCATGAAATCCTCATTCGGGTCGGCCGGCATGGAGCGCACCACGCCGCCCGACATGATGAAGCCGAAGGAATGAATGGGATAGGTTGGGTTGGGCACCAGCACCACGTCGCCAGGCGCGGTGATGGCCGAGGCCATGTTGGCAAAGCCTTCCTTGGAGCCGAGCGTTGCCACCACCTGGGTGTCCGGGTTGAGTTTCACGCCAAAGCGGCGGCCATAATAGCTGGCCTGGGCCTTGCGCAGGCCGGGAATGCCGCGCGAGGTGGAATAGCGGTGGGTCCGCCCATCCTTCACGGTTTCCTGGAGCTTGGCCACGATGTGTTCGGGCGTCGGCATGTCAGGATTGCCCATGCCGAGGTCGATGATGTCCACGCCCTCGGCGCGCGCCTTTGCCTTGATCGGGTCGATATGGGCAAAGACGTATGGCGGCAGACGGCGGATGCGATGGAAAACTTCGCTCATTGATTCCTCGGGGCCCTGCGGGGCCGGTAGCTGACCGCGACGCGCAATGGCGCCACGCCTCGATTATGAGAGGTCGATTATCGCGGAATTATGGTTCTGGACGGGTTAAAGCGACCCTTTCGGGTCGAAGACGGAACATGTTCGGCTCTTCCCGGCCACCTTGTGGCCATCGGGAAGAGCTATCGGGCGCTCGCTGCAGCCGCGCGTGCCGCCACCGGCTTGCCGGCGAGCACTGCTCCAAACCATGCAACAGTGAACGGAGACGCCATGTCTCTTGCCCTTGCGAATTGTCTTCTGCTACCACACCCGCGCGTGGCCAATACCCTATTATGTTTTCCGACAAAGCTTGTAAATGCCGGTGCGGCTTTACATCTAGGGGTTTTGCTGCTGCGGCAGAAGAATTTCATCGGATAGGTGCATGAGCAAGCGCGTCGCTATCGCCACAATTGGTACGGCAGGTGATGTCAGGCCTTATTTGGCGCTCGCTCTTGAGCTCAAGAAGCACGGCCATGACGTCGTGGTGGGCACCAATTCCGACTTTGAGAGCCTGGTAACCTCCCACGGCATCGAGTTCCATAATCTCGGGACCAATATGCAGAACTGGCTGCAGGAATCGCGGTTCGACACCGCGATCAGCCAGATGAAGCTGCACCATTTCCCGCAATTGCTGCGCCAGGGCCAGGCCCTGGTCGAGCGCGCCGCGCGCAATTCCTGGGTGATGGCGCAGGGCGCCGATGCGGTGGTGGTCAATATCAATACCAGCTTTGGCATCGATATCGCCGAGGCGCTCGACATTCCCGTCATCATGACGGCGATGCAGCCGCTCAATCCGACCCGCGAATTTCCTGTCTGTGCCTATGAGGTTCCAGATCTGGGGCCGACCTTCAACAAGCTCAGCTATATCGCGATGAACATTCAGCAGGGCTACTACGACCTGCCGCGAGATCGCGTGCGCAAGGAACTCATGGGCCTGCCGCCGCGCAAGCGAGGGGGGCTGTTCCGGGACAGCAACGGCAACAACATCCCCACGCTCTACAATTTCTCCTCGATCGTATCGCCGCGCCCGCGCGACTGGCCCCAAACCGCCGTGGTGACCGGCTTCTGGTTCCTCGACGACAACACCAACTGGGTGCCTCCGGCCGACTTGCAGCGCTTCCTCGATGCAGGACCGCCGCCGGTCTATATCGGGTTTGGCTCGATGCCGTTCGGCGCGGACCGGAACACCCAGCTGCTCAAGTCCGCGCTGAGCCAATGGGGTGGCCGGGCCATCGTGTCGCGCGGCTGGGGCGGCATCAATGCGGACGATCTGCCCGATACGGTCTTTGCCGTCTCGGAAGCACCGCATGACAGGCTGTTCCCGCTATGCGCCGCCGTGGTGCATCATGGCGGCGCCGGCACCACCGCCGCCGGACTGCGCGCCGGCAAGCCGACTTTCACGCTTCCGCAGGCCTATGACCAGCGCTATTGGGGCCGCCGGGTGCGCGCCCTGGGCTGCGGCCCTGCCCCGGTCCGGCTGCGCGCCATAACGCCGGAGATCCTCGCCAACGCATTGCGCGAGCTGACCACCAACCCGGCCATGGCAGCCAATGCCGCTTCCATTGGCCGGGCACTGGCGGCCGAGGACGGGCTTGGAACTGCCGTCAGTTTCATCGAAGCCACCATTGACGCCGCCAAGGCGGGTGCACGCCGCTTCTCTGTCCCCATATGATCGTGATCGAATCGTCTTTACCACCGGGTCCGTCCAGCACGGATCAGATCCAGAAGGGAACTGCGCGGTGAATATCTGCCTGGTTGGCGCGGGGGGTGGGATCGGCCGGCAACTGCTGACGACCTTCTCTGCCAACCATGATGTGCGCCCGGTCTATCGCACCCTGCCCCGCACCGCCGGCGCCAATGCCGTCGCTTTCAACGACGAGGCGGGGCTCGCGAACGCCGTCGCGCATTCCGAGATCATTGTCCACGCGGCCCTCAATACCAAAGCCCGCGGTCGCGCCTTTATCGACACCAATCGCGCCGTCACCGAAGCGCTGCTCGCCCTTATCCAGCCCGGGCAATGCCGCCTGTTCGTCTATTTCAGCTCGCAGGTGGTGTATTCCGCGCTCGATCCGCACCAACACCCGATCCAGGGCGAAGACCTGGAACTGGCAGAGAATGCCCGCCTCGACGCCTATACCCGGCTGAAGCTGACTGAAGAACAGCGGGTGATTTCGGCTTGCCGCGACAAGGGCACCGACTATCTGATCGTGCGTCCCACCGTGGTGATGGGGCCGCATATGCAATGGTCGAGCGGCATCGTCGATGCCATGCGCTGGGCCCCGGTGGGGATCAGGAACCGCACCTTCAACCTCGTCCATGTCGAAGACCTCAGTCGGCAATTGCTGGCCTTGATCGAGAACGGGGTCTGCAACGAGATCGTCAATCTGGGCGATCTGGATGTGTCATCGGACGCCTATTTCCGTCATGCGGCGATGCTTGCCCAGCGCTCCATCCTGCTGGCCCCGAACTGGCTCGCGCGTGCCGCCGGGGGGCTGATTCCATCAACCCTCTGGTTCCTCGGCCAGAACGTGCAGGTGGACACGAGCAAGGTCCGCCGGCTGACCGGCATCACGACAAACCGGAACTTGTCGGAGTTCTTCGAGCCGCCCGCCCGCATCGTCAATGCCGACAGCCTCGAGATCATCCGCGGGATTGTGCGCGGCGGCCGACCCTTCCACACGATCGGGCGTGGTTACTTCCTCTGGTTCAACGATCGCCAGCGTACCGACCAGTTGGTGATGGAGCACTATTCGGGCGTCATCGGAATGGAGGGCGAGGATCTGACCGTGCGCGCCGGTACGACCCTGCGGGCAGTACTCGACCATCTGGCTCCGATGGGGATGAGCCTGGCCACCCTCCCCGAATTCGTGGATATATCGGCGGGCGCGTGCTTTTTTGCCGAAGTCCATGGCAGCAGCAACGAACACATTTCGCTCTATGACCTGATCTCGGCGATCCGCTATGTCGGACCTGACGGGGCTGAAGTGTACTCACGGCGCAATGACGACGAGTGGGACCGGCTCCGCGCCGATCCAACGATTGTCGTCACCGAAGTCACCTTCCGTTGCCAGCCCAACCAGCGCCTCGCCAATGTGATCGAGTGGCATCCCGACAGCCAGCTCGAATCCTATGTCGAAGGCGGCTATCGGGCCAATTTCAGCACGACGGTGCACTGGTATCCGCGCAGCCAGGAATTGATGGTCTACAATGTCAATCCGGTGGGCGAGCAGCACCCGCGGGATCGGGGGCCCTTCGCGCCAATGCGGGGCTCGCCGGCTCCCGTGCAGAAGCTGCTTCTGAGCCTGCGCCTGCGCGGCCGGCTGCGCATTGTCGGTTCATCCGAGCAGGTGCTGGCCCCGTGGACCAGTGTTCCGGCCAAGCGTCTCATCGGCAAGCTGTTTCGCGAGAGCCGTCGCCGCATTCGCAATCTGGAAGTGTGCGTGCCGGACGGTTTCGCGCCCGAGTTCTTTTCCCGGTTGCGCCTGAGCCTGCCCAATATGCAGATGCACCCTGGCCAGGGGATCGGGGTCCGCTTCACCCGTCAGCCCGAGACCGGCCGCGGCTTCGTCTGGATCGAGATGACGTCCCGAAACGCCGAGCAGATGCATGCGATGATCGACATGGCCAGCGAGGTTTGCGGCGGTTCGTTCTGGCTGCATAGGGGCAAGTACGTGCCGTCCTGGGTCAGCGTGGAACACCTGTTCATTCCCCGCGCGAGCGCGGGCGATATGGATGTGTCGACGGGTGACGCCGGAGCTCTGTTGAAACGCTAGCCTCGCGACCGCGCGGCCGTGTAGCTGATGGCGATCCCCGCCAGCAACGGCAGCAGGATGCACCCCAGGACCGCAAGCAAGAGCACGGCAGGCGCTGGGTTGATTGCAGCAGCAACAAGTGCAGTGACCCCGCCCAGCATCATCAACCTGCCGGTCCAGAGATGCGTGAGGCGCCAATTGGCAGGATCCCGCAGCGTCCAGGGGAGCCGAAGGCCGGCGATCCAGTTTGGCTGCGTCTTGGGCAGGTAGTTGCCCAGCACCAGTAGCATTGCTCCCATGGCAAAGGCGATGAGCCGGACCATATCGACACTTATGCCCTTGCCGATGGCAATGGTGGCGCCGCCCAGCAGCACGGCCAAGGCCAGGACAATGCTGATCGCCGCATCAATGGCGTGGCGCCCGGCTTCGAAGTCCCGCCGCAGGCCCGCAGGCCGCAGGATGAGCAGCAGTCCGACGACCAGTGCGGCCATGACTGCCGGCAGCAGCATGGCGAGCGGGGCCGGGGCAAAATTGTCCGGCTCGCCATTGATGTTCCAGTGGATCGGCAGGCTCACGTCGAGCGGCACCAGGAAAAAGCCGGCGATGGTGACGATGGCAACGGCAACGAGCAGGCCGCGATTGAGGGTGTTGAGGATGGGTTTGCTGGTCATTCCTGGCGATCCGCGAGATCAAAAATTCCGGCCAGCGCGTCTTCGAGCACGCTGGTGTTGAGGTGATAGATGAGGCTGGTGCCCTGCCGCTCCACGACGACAAGTTCGGCCTCCTTGAGCTTGTTGAAATGGACCGACAGCGTTGGGCGGCTGACCGCGAAGTGTTCGGCCAGTTCGCCTGCGCTCATCGGCCCCTTCTTCAGGAGCGCCAGAACCTTGCGCCGCAAGGGGTGCGACAGGGCCTCGAAGACGGAATTGATGCCCATAAGCCCTCTTTCGTTGATTCACTAATTAGCTGCATCGCTAATTAGCGTCAAGGCTAAATATCAGAAACAAAAATGGCGGCCCGAAGGCCGCCATCTCATATCAGGCATTCTTGCTGACTAGTGCGTTACGCTGGCGCCGGCATCCTCTGCAGGATCGACCTTGGCCGGGACGGCGGGTTCGGCATCGAAGTTCCACTCGATCGGTTCGGGCTTGCGCACCAGGGCACGCTCGATGACCTGGTCCATGCGGCTGACCGGAACGATCTCCATGCCTTCCTTGACGATGTCCGGGATCTCCTGGAGATCGCGGACATTCTCCTCGGGGATCAGCACCGTCTTGATGCCGCCACGCAGGGCCGCCAGGAGCTTTTCCTTGAGGCCGCCGATGGGGAGCACCCTGCCCCGCAGCGTGATCTCGCCGGTCATGGCGACATCATTGCGGACCGGGATACCGGTCATCACCGACACGATCGCCGTGGCCAGGCCGATACCAGCCGAGGGACCATCCTTGGGGGTGGCGCCTTCGGGCAGGTGGACGTGAATGTCACGCGTATCGAACATCGGCGGCTTGATGCCGAAGTCGATGCAGCGGGACTTCACATAGGCCTGGGCGGCGGTCAGCGATTCCTTCATCACCTCCTTGATGTTGCCGGTGACCGACATGCGGCCCTTGCCCGGCGTCATCACGCCTTCGATGGTGAGCATCTCGCCACCGACCGAGGTCCAGGCAAGGCCGGTGACCAGGCCAACCTGCGCTTCGGCTTCGATCTCGCCATGCTTGAAGATCATCGGCCCGAGATACTCGGCCAGCTTCTCTTCGGTGATCTCGATCGACTTGACCTTGGTGCGAACGATGTCCGTCACCGCCTTGCGCATCAGCTTGCTGATTTCGCGCTTGAGGTTGCGGACGCCGGCTTCGCGGGTATAGCCGCGGATGACCTTCATCAGCATCTCATCGGAGAGCACGAACTCGCCATGGGCGATGCCGTTTTCCTTGGCCGCTTCCGGGATCAGGTGCTGCTTGGCGATCGCGTGCTTTTCCTCCTCGGTGTAACCCGAGAGGCGGATGATCTCCATGCGGTCCATCAGCGGGCCGGGAATGTTGAGCGTGTTCGAGGTGGTCACGAACATCACGTCCGAGAGGTCGAAATCGACCTCCAGATAGTGATCGTTGAACGTGTTGTTCTGTTCCGGATCGAGCACTTCGAGCAAAGCCGAAGACGGATCGCCGCGGAAGTCCTGGCCCATCTTGTCGATCTCGTCGAGCAGGAAGAGCGGGTTGTTCTTGCCCACTTTCTTGAGCGACTGGATGATCTTGCCGGGCATGGAGCCGATATAGGTGCGGCGGTGACCGCGGATTTCGGCTTCGTCCCGCACGCCGCCCAGGGCCATGCGCACGAATTCGCGGCCGGTCGCCTTGGCGATCGACTTGCCCAGCGAGGTCTTGCCGACGCCCGGAGGACCCACAAGGCAGAGGATCGGGCCCTTGAGCGTGCCGGTGCGGGCCTGGACCGCGAGGTATTCGAGGATGCGTTCCTTGACCTTTTCGAGGCCATAGTGATCGGCATCGAGCACCTTTTCGGCCAGGGCCAGGTCGCGCTTGACCTTGCTCTTCTTGCCCCAGGGCAGACCCAGAAGCGTATCAAGATAGTTACGCACGACCGTGGCTTCGGCCGACATCGGGCTCATGCCCTTGAGCTTCTTGATCTCGCCTTCGGCCTTGGTGCGGGCTTCCTTGGAGAGCTTGGTCTTGGCGACGCGCTCTTCGAGTTCGGTGATCTCATTGGCACCATCCTCGCCGTCGCCCAGCTCGCGCTGGATCGCCTTCATCTGCTCGTTGAGATAGTACTCGCGCTGAGTCTTCTCCATCTGCCGCTTGACGCGGGAGCGGATGCGCTTTTCGACCTGCAGCACGCCGATCTCGCCTTCCATCAGGCCGATGACCTTCTGCAGGCGCTCGATGACCGAGACGGTCAGCAGCAGGTCTTCCTTCTCGGGGATCTTGATGACGAGGTGGCTGGCAATGGTGTCGGCCAGCTTGGAGGCATTCTCGATCTGGCCAACGGCCGCAACGACCTCGGCAGAGATCTTCTTGTTGAGCTTGACGTAGTTTTCGAATTCCGACTGGGCCGAGCGCGCCAGCGCCTCGACTTCGGTCGCGTCCTCGGCAGGCTCGGGCAGGATCGAAGCCTCGGCCTCGAAATAGTCCTCGGTCTGCAGGTAATTGTCGATGGTCGCGCGGTGCAGGCCTTCCACCAGAACCTTGACGGTGCCGTCGGGCAGCTTGAGCAGCTGCAGCACGGTGGCAATGGTCCCGGTGGGGTAGATCTGGTCGGGCGCCGGATCATCATCCTGCGCGTTCTTCTGCGTCACGACGAGAATGTGCTTGTCGTCGCGCATGACTTCTTCAAGCGCCTTGACCGATTTCTCGCGTCCGACGAACAGCGGCACGATCATGCCGGGGAAGACCACGATGTCGCGCAGTGGGAGGACCGGGTAAACCCGATCCCGGCTTGTTTCGCCGGTGGAGGTAACTTCCGACATCACATTTCCTTTCCGGGGCGCGCCGGAGGGAGGAAAAGACTGCGCGCCCGTATTGCGACTGCCCAATCATCGAAGGCTGGGCGATTCAGGTTAATAAATAGGGTGGACCGCCCCGCCCGCAAGTCAAGCTTTGCGCTTTTGTGACCGTTACGACCGCTACGCACAGGAGATATGTGCCAGCACCGGAAACATGGCTGTGCCCTGGGGGCGAATTTGCATGTGGACGGGCCCTGTCAGGACGCGGCCTTGCGGGCCTTGAGCAAGATGGAGGTATCGGTGGCGCCAATGCCATCGATCTGGCGGATGGTCCGCAGCAGGTCGTCGAAGGCGGCGACGTCTGCGGCCTCGAGTTCGGCCACATAGTCCCACCTGCCATTGGTGGTGTGCAACTGGCGCAGTTCGGGGATGCCCATGAGACGCTTGAGCACCGCATCCTCCCGCTTGGTCTCGACCTCGATCATGGTGATGGCCCGCACGCCGTGGCTCTGGGCAGCAGCCGTCACCACCGTGAAGCCGGCAATGGCGCCGCCCTCCACCAGGCGGTCCAGCCGCGCCTTGGCGGTGGCGCGCGAGACGCCGAGATGCGCCGCGAGCTTGGCAATCGGCAGCCGTGCATTGCTGCGCAACAGGGCGATCAGCCGGTGATCGAGATCATCCAGTACCATTTCGCACAGCCTCGCTTATCACTGTGATCAATTTTGTGTTCAATCTTTGCATGTTTCCGTCTTTTCGTCACCACCTGGCGGACGCAAACTGAGGAGGAGACAAAAAAGGGAGCACCGGGATGGACCCAAGCCTCAAGCGCATCGACCTGATCGGCATACCAACCGACGCTGGAGCGTCCTGCCGCGGCTGCGGCATGGGGCCGGAGGCGCTGCGGATCGCTGGCATTGGCGAGGCCATTGCGGCGCAGGGCCATGACGTCGCCGACCTTGGCGACCTGTCCCGCCCCCGGCGGAGCGAGCCGACCCTGCCCTGGCGACTGTCGGAGGCGCGCGAGGCAGAAGTGCTGGCCCTGGCCAAGCTCGGCAGCGAGGCGGCCTATGCGAGCATGGCTGCGGGGCGCCTGCCCGTGTTCCTGGGTGGAGACCACTCCATCGCCATGGGCACGCTGAGCGGCGTGGCGCGATACGGCGCGGCAAAGGGCAAGCCGGTCCATGTGCTTTGGATCGACGCCCATGGCGATTTCAATACGCCGACGACCTCGGAAACCGGCAATTTGCACGGCATGCCGCTGGCCCTGTCCTGTGGTGAGCCGGATTTCGGGCCGCAGTTCGAGGGCGGCTGGCGCGGCCGTATCGATCCGAAAAACGTTACGATCTTTGCGGCGCGCGATATCGACCGCCCTGAGCGCGAACTGCTCGAACAGCGCGGCGTCGATGTGATCGACATGCGGCGGATCGACGAGACCGGCGCGGTGGCACTGATGCGCGAAGTGCTTGAGCGCGTCGCGGCAGATGGCGGGCACCTGCATGTCAGCCTCGATGTCGATGCCGTCGATCCCGCCATTGCACCCGGCGCCGGCACGCCGGTGGCAGGCGGGCTCACCTTCCGCGAGGCGCATCTGGCCATGGAGATGATCCATGACAGCGGCCTGATGGGGTCGCTCGACATTGTCGAGCTCAATCCCATTCTCGATCACGCCGGGATGAGCGCGCGGCTGCTGGTGGACCTCGCGGCAAGCCTGTTCGGCCGCCAGATCATGCCCCGCCGGATCGCGCGCGACGCGCTGACGGCCCAGAGCAGCAATGGATAGGAGAGAACCATGACCCAGTTCGTCGGCGTCAACGACCTCAGCGAGATGGTCGGGACCATGGGTCCCCGTCGCTTCCTCAGGCGTCTGGTGGATTACCTGTCCGAGGATTTCGCCCGCTGGGAGATGTTCGACAAGGTGGCGCGGGTCGCCAGCCATTCTCCGATCGGCGTGATCGAGTTGATGCCGACCAGTGACGGGACGCTCTACAGCTTCAAATATGTGAACGGGCATCCAGGCAATCCCCGGCAAGGCAAGCTCACGGTAACCGCTTTCGGCGTCCTCTCCGACGTTGCCACCGGCTATCCGTTGCTGATCAGCGAGATGACCCTGCTCACCGCGCTGCGGACAGCAGCCACCTCGGCCTATGCGGCGCGCCTGCTGGCGCGGCCGGAGAGTCGCGTGATGGCGCTGATCGGCGCGGGAGCGCAATCCGAGTTCCAGACGCTGGCCTTCCAGGAATTGCTGGGCATTCGCGAGGTGGTGGTATTCGACCCCGATCCCGCGGCGGTGGAGAAATATATGCGCAATGCGTCGGGCTTCGGCCTCACCCTGCGCGCGGCCTCGTCCGTCGAAGCGGCCGTGTCCGGTGCAGACATTGTTACCGTTTGCACGGCCGTCAAAGGCCGGCAGGCATTGGTCTCACGCGCCATGCTGAAACCGGGCACCCATATCAATGCCATTGGCGGGGATTGCCCGGGCAAAACCGAGCTCGACCGCGACATTCTCGAGGATGCGCAGGTCTTCGTGGAATTCACACCGCAGACGCGGGTCGAGGGCGAAATCCAGCAAATGGGGCCGGACTTTGCGGTCACCGAGCTCTGGGAGGTCGAGACCGGACGCAGGTCGGGTCGCAAAGACTCGCAGGCGATCACGGTGTTCGACTCGGTCGGTTTTGCTGTCGAAGACTTTTCGGCGCTGCGGCTGGTGCACGACTTGATGGAAGGCCGCGGCAAGAAGCTCGACCTCATCCCGGACTTGGGCAATCCGAAGGACCTCTTTGGGCCGCTGCTGGGCGAAAGTGAGACAGGCGCCGCCGTCGCCTGACCGTCCGGGCTGACCGGCAATCGTCGCTCGGCAATGCAGGAAACAATATCCCTTCGAATACAAACGAAAACGCCGGGCGCGAGGCCCGGCGTTCTTGCGTTCAGTTGAAGCAGGTTCAGGCCGTGGCCGGCGCTTCATCCTTCTTGCGCTCGGAATAGATGTAGAGCGGACGCACGTCCTTGCCCTTCACCACTTCCTCCGAGATCACCACTTCCTCGACGCCTTCGAGCGAGGGCAGGTCGTACATGGTGTCGAGCAGGATGCCTTCCATGATCGAGCGCAGGCCGCGGGCGCCGGTCTTGCGCTCGATCGCCTTCTCGGCGATGGCCTTGAGGGCGTCCTCGTGGAAGGTCAACTCGATCTCTTCCATCTGGAACAGGCGCTGATACTGGCGGACCAGGGCGTTCTTGGGCTGGGTCAGGATTTCGATCAGCGCCGGAATATCGAGGTCTTCCAGGGTCGCAAGGACCGGCAGACGGCCGATGAATTCCGGGATCAGGCCGAAGCGGACCAGATCTTCGGGTTCGACGTCCGCAAGCACCTGGCCGACGCGACGGTCATTGGGGTCCTTGACGGTGGCCGCAAAGCCGATGCCCGAACCTTCGCCGCGCGCCGAGATGATCTTTTCAAGACCGGCAAAGGCGCCGCCGCAGATGAACAGGATATTGGTCGTGTCCACCTGCAGGAATTCCTGCTGCGGGTGCTTGCGACCGCCCTGCGGAGGCACGGAGGCAACGGTGCCTTCCATGATCTTGAGGAGGGCCTGCTGCACGCCTTCGCCCGAGACGTCGCGGGTGATCGAGGGATTGTCCGACTTGCGGGAAATCTTGTCGACCTCGTCGATATAGACGATGCCGCGCTGCGCCTTCTCGACATTGTAGTCGGCCGACTGCAGGAGCTTGAGAATGATGTTTTCCACGTCCTCGCCGACATAGCCGGCTTCGGTGAGCGTGGTGGCATCAGCCATGGTGAAGGGCACATCAAGGATGCGCGCCATGGTCTGGGCCAGCAGCGTCTTGCCCGAACCGGTGGGGCCGATCAGCAGGATATTGGACTTGGAGAGCTCCACGTCCTGGTTCTTGCTCGCATGATGCAGGCGCTTGTAGTGGTTGTGGACAGCCACGGAGAGGACGCGCTTGGCGCGGCTCTGGCCGATGACGTAGTCATCCAGCACCTTGCAGATTTCTGCAGGGGTTGGCACGCCCTCGGAGGACTTGACCATGGAGGTCTTGTTCTCTTCGCGGATGATGTCCATGCACAGCTCGACGCATTCATCGCAGATGAACACTGTCGGACCGGCGATCAGCTTGCGCACTTCGTGCTGCGACTTGCCGCAGAACGAGCAGTAAAGCGTGTTCTTGGAGGTTTCGCCGTTGGTGGTCTCTTTGGACATCCAGTCACTCCCGGGAGCTGAGCGCCCCCAAATTCAAGCGTTAACAGGCAGGCTAACGCTCAAGGCATAAAGAAAGTCTAAGCCGAAACGACCTTAAAGGCCGTTCCGGCTCGGTGCAATTGCGCTTGGATCACAGTCCACGGCGCATCAGCATTGTGCTTAACGTGACCCAAGTCAGGCGGAGGCCTCCGGCACGGCGCGCTTTTCCATCACGTTGTCGATCAGCCCGAAGGCCTTGGCCTCTTCGGGGGACAGGAAGCGATCGCGCTCGAGAGCGTTCTCGATTTCTTCGTAGGTCCGGCCGGTGTGCTTCTCATAAATCTGATTAAGACGGCGCTTCAAGCCCTCGACTTCCTTGGCATGAATCAGGATGTCGGTGACCTGACCCTGGAAGCCGCCGGAGGGCTGGTGGACCATGACGCGCGAGTTCGGCAGGCTCGAACGCATACCGGCTTCACCGGCTGCGAGCAGCAGCGAGCCCATCGATGCCGCCTGGCCCATGACCATGGTGGCGACGGCCGGGCGGATGAATTGCATGGTGTCGTAGATGGAAAGACCAGCCGTCACCACGCCGCCGGGCGAGTTGATGTACATGGCGATTTCCTTCTTCGGGTTCTCTGATTCGAGAAACAGAAGCTGGGCGACGATCAGCGAGGCCATGTTGTCCTCGACCACGCCGGTCACGAAGATGATGCGTTCGCGCAGGAGGCGCGAATAGATGTCGAAGGCGCGTTCGCCGCGGTTCGACTGCTCGACCACCATGGGAACGAGCGTGTTCATGTAAAGATCGTGCGGATCCCGCATATTTTGCCCCTTGGCCATGCCCCGGGTCGCGGACCGGATGGCAGGCTTGGTTGTTTGGACATGCCCCCTGCCCCGAACGCGCATTGGAGGGACGGGGCAGCATGCCGGAAAATCGAATCGGCGCGACAGGCCGATTGCAGGCGACACCGCCTTAACGGGCGGTAAAGGCACAGATAGGCGGCAATGAGGCAGGCTTCAATAGTGGCCGCGCATCTTCCCGCCTTAGGGTGAATGGCATTATACCGCCTTGCATCAGCTGAAGCTGACGGCAACACCCTTCTTCTTGAAATAGGCCTGCATCAGCTTGCGGCCCTGGCGATTGGGCTGTGCCAGCTTGGACGTCTCGAAGGTCGCCTCCTTCACGCCCTCGCGGGCCATGGCACCCTTGAGGGCTGCGATATGAGTGTCAATGTCTTCATTGTCATTCCGGATCGAGGCGTAGATGGCGTCGATGGCCTGGGAATAGGTGATGTCGCTCACGGAAAATGCTCCTCGAAACTGCTGGCTTCTTCCCTAGCGATTTTTTCGGCCTGAGCAAGGCAGGAGGACGTAGGCAGGCGCGGCCGGACACTCTAGATTTGACCAATCGATCAAAAGAGACAGCCCCGCCCAGACCATGGCCGCCATTATCCAAGTCAAGCCGATCACCGATATTGCCCCGCATCTGAAAGCAAGCGCGCAGCCGCAGGATCCCCTTTTCTACCAGAACCCCTACCCGTTCTACGCGCGTCAGCACGCGAGCCATCCGGCCTTCTTCTGGGAGGAGTACGGGCATTGGTGCTTTGCCGATTTCAAGTCTGTCAGCGCATTGTTGCGGGACAAGCGGTTCGGCCGCGATATCCTGCATGTGGCGACGCGCGCGGAAATCGGTCTGCCCGAGCCCAAGCCGCACGTGGCCGACTTCGACCTGACCGAGAAATATTCGCTGCTCAACCTCGAAGCGCCGGCGCATACGCGGCTGCGGACGCTGGTCAACCGGGCCTTCGTGTCGCGGCAAGTGGAGCAGTTGCGGCCGAGAATCCGGCAATTGGCCCATGAGCTTATCGACGGATTTGAAGAAAGCGATTCCGTTGACCTGATCAAATCCTTCGCCGCGCCGATTCCGGCCATCGTCATTGCCGAAATGATCGGTCTGCCGGCCGAGATGGCGCCGCAATTGCTCAACTGGTCCAACCGCATGGTGACCATGTACATGTACAATGTCACCCGCGAGACCGAGTTGGACGCCAACCAGGCGGCCGCCGATTTCATGGCCTATCTCCACGACGTCATCGCGGAACGGCGCAAGGCACCGCGCGAGGACCTGCTCACCCACATGCTGACCACTGATCGCGATGGCGACGTGCTCAGCGACGAGGAGGTGATGTCCACCGCCATCCTGCTGCTCAATGCCGGGCATGAGGCGACGGTGCACACAACCGGCAATGGCGTGAAATCCATTCTCGAAAGCGGTCTCGACCCGCAGGCCCTGTTCGCGACCCCGGCGCAGGCAGAGGCCACCGTGGAAGAATGCCTGCGCTTCGACGCGCCGCTGCATCTGTTCACCCGCTATGCGCTGATGGACATGGACTATGAGGGGATTTCGCTGCGCAAGGGCGACGTGGTCGGGCTGATGCTGGGGGCCGCCAATCGGGATCCGGCGCGCTTTGCCCATGCTGACCGGTTCGACCCGTTCCGGACCGATGGCGCCAATGTCAGCTTTGGCGCCGGCATTCATTTCTGCATCGGCGCACCATTGGCGCGGATCGAGTTGCAAGAAGCCATGCGCGTCCTGTTCGAGCGGCTACCCAAGCTCCGGATCGTCGAGCCGCCACGATACGGCAATGTCTATCATTTCCATGGGCTGGAAAAGCTGATGGTGGGTTGGAAATGAAAAAGGGGAGGCAAGCGCCTCCCCTTCTCCTTGATGCTTCGCCCACGGCTTATTCGGCCGGGACTGCCTCCACGTCGAGGTCCTCGATGGCCTTGCCATTGTCGTAGATGGCCTGGTTGAGCATGCCCTGTCGCTTGGCGACGATGGTCGGGACCAGCGCCTGGCCGGCAACGTTCACCGCCGTGCGGCCCATGTCGAGGATCGGGTCGATCGCCAGCAGCAGGCCGACGCCTTCGAGCGGCAGGCCAAGGGTGGACAGGGTCAGCGTCAGCATGACGGTGGCGCCGGTGAGGCCCGCGGTGGCGGCCGAACCGATGACCGACACGAAAATGATCAGCAGATAATGCTGCAGTTCGAGCGGCACGCCGAAGAACTGGGCCACGAAGATGGCCGAGATCGCCGGGTAGATGGCCGCGCAACCATCCATCTTGGTGGTGGCGCCGAGCGGCACGGCGAAGGCGGCGTATTCGCGCGGCACGCCCAGGTTCTTTTCCGTCACGCGCTCGGTCACCGGCAGGGTGCCGATGGAGGAGCGGGAGACAAAGGCGAGCTGGATAGCGGGCCAGGCGCTCTGGAAATAGCGGATGGGGTTGAGGCCATGGGCCTGCAGCAGCACCGGATAGACGACGAACAGCACGAGGAAGAGGCCGATATAGATGGCTGCAGCATACCAGCCCAGCTGGGCCAGCGCGTCCCAGCCATAGACGGCCACGGCATTGCCCAAGAGACCGATCGTGCCGATCGGAGTGAGGCGGATGACCCACCACAGGACCTTGTGGATGACCTTGAGGAAGGAGCGGTTGAACGCCAGGAAGGGATCGGCGGCGGGGCCGACGCGCAGGGCGGCGACACCGACCACGATGGAAATGATGAGGATTTGCAGGACGTTGAAGCTGAGGCTCGTGGTCGCCCCGCTATCGCCAACGCGGGTCGATGCCTGCAGGCCGATGAAGTTGGACGGGATCAGACCCTTGAGGAAATCGAGCCAGGACCCCGTTGATGAAGGCGCGCGGGCCGCCGCTTCGGTCACCGCGGTATTGAGACCCGGCTGGATGATCAGGCCCAGTGCGATGCCGATGGCAACGGCGATGAGCGCGGTGATGGCGAACCAGAGAAGCGTCTGCCAGACCAGCTTGGCGGCGTTCTGCAGCTCGCGGAGATTGGCGATGGAGGCGACGATGGCGGTGAAGACCAGCACCGGCACCAATGCCCGCAACAGCGAAACGAAGGACGAACCCACGGTGGCGAGAGTCTGGGTCAGCCAATTCGCACCGCCAGCGGCGTCGGGCCCCATGGATCGGGCAATGAAGCCGAGAATGAGGCCGATGACCATGGCGGCCAGGACCTGAAAACCGAAATTGCGGTAAAGCGGCTTGGGCGCGCGCGGGGCGGCGCCGGAGGAAACAGTCGTCGGCATTTTGAGAGGCCTTTCATGGACCGGAGACTCAATGCCCAAATATTGAGCGCAAAGCCTCACAATTGACCAGATACTAGGCCTCGACTGCTGTGAATTCAGCGCATGGCATTGCGTTTTGGCGCCGGGGAAGAAGATTTTTCTGCTTCCAGCCCGCCGTTTACGGCAACGGCGTGTCAGAATCGGCGGGCGAACACGGTGAAGAGCCCCGCTGCGAGGGGGAGGCCGGCGAGGCAGGCGCAAAGACCCAGCACCAGCAGGCCGGGACCAGGGTCGCTCCAGGCCAGCCAGGCCAGTGCAAGCCCGGCGCCACCCGATGCGAGACCGCTGAGCCGGTGCACGATGCGCCAGGCGCGGTCGGAGCGGATCGGCCAGGGCATGCGCAGGCCGGCATAGGAATGGCGTTCGGCTTCGAAGACGATCACCCCGATCAGGGCCAGAAGGGCCGCCAGCCCGAAAGCGGTGATGCGAAAGAAGTCAAAATCCGAGCCGATGCCATTGAGCAGCAGTCCGAGCTGGCACGCCGCCGCGACGGCCAGTGCCAGGGTCAGGGCCGGATCGAGAATGTGCCTTGTTTTGGCGAGGTGGTTCCTGGTCAGGATGCGGCCGAGGGTGAAGAACGCCCCCATGAGCCCAAGCTGAACAAGGGGCGCAATGGCCAGCGCAATGTCGCGCGGCCAGAGCCAGTCCACGACGCTTCCATCCCAATGGGCGGGAAAGGCGTAGTCGGCCGGCACATGGACGATAATAACCCCGGCAATGGCCAGGGTGACCCCGAACAGAAGCAGATGAAAGCGGGTGACGAGGCTGGGCATGACCTTAGGCCAGAAGCTCGTCCCGGTGGACCAGGTGCACCTTGTTGCCATCCGGGTCGCGGAGATAGGCGCCATAATAGTCCGGCGCGTAGCGGGACCTAAGCCCGGGCGCGCCTTCATCTCGACCACCGGCAGCCATGCCAGCAGCGTAGGCGGCGTCGACGGCTGCGCGGGAGGGGGCGATGAAGGCAAGCATCGCGCCATTGCCGGGCGTGGCTGCCTGCCCATCGAACGGGGCGTAGACATAGAATCGCGGATAGGGCACGCCGCCGACCCAGCACAGGGCCTCGGGTCCGCCATCGGGCTCGACCGGACGCCGGCGCAGGCCAAGAGGCGTCAGAACCGCGTCATAGAACTGCCCGGCCCGCACCAGATCATTGCTGCCGACGGTAATGTGACTGAACATCAGGCCCTCCCAAAAGCAAAGGGGCCGGTTTCCCGGCCCCTCGCAAATATGAGATCCAGCGTCTTAGCGCTTGGAGAACTGGAAGGACCGGCGGGCCTTGGCCTTACCGTACTTCTTACGCTCGACGACGCGGCTGTCGCGGGTCAGGAAGCCACCCTTCTTGAGGATCGGGCGCAGGCCCGGCTCGAAGTAATTCAGGGCCTTCGAAATGCCGTGACGGACAGCACCGGCCTGACCCGAAAGACCACCACCGGCAACGGTGACGTTGACGTCGTACTGGTCGAGACGGTCGGTGGCGACGATCGGCTGCTTGACGATGAGCTGCAGAACCGGACGGGCGAAATACTTGGCGAATTCGCGGCCGTTGATGGTCAGCGTGCCCTTGCCCGGCTTGATCCAGACGCGCGCGACGGCGTTCTTGCGCTTGCCGGTGGCATAGGCGCGGCCGAGGCTGTCAAGCTTCTGGACATGGACCGGAGCGGTGTTGGCGACCGGAGCGGCAGCCGAAGTGCCGAGGTCTTCGAGGGAGTTGATGGTTTCGGCCATATTACTTCACCCGCACGTTCTTGGAGTTCATCGCAGCGACGTCGAGCTTGGTCGGGTTCTGCGCTTCATGGGGATGCTCGGTGCCTGCATAGACGCGCAGGTTCTTGAGCTGGGCGCGGGTCAGCGGACCGCCGGGCATCATGCGGCGAACGGCGTTTTCGAGGACGCGGTTCGGGTAGCGGCCTTCCAGCAGCTCGCGCGCGGTGCGGTCCTTGATGCCACCGGGGAAACCGGTGTGCCAGTAGAAGCGATGCTGGTCCAGCTTGCGGCCGGTCAGCTTCACCTTGTCGGCATTGATGACGATGATGTTGTCACCCATGTCCATGTGCGGGGTGAAGGTCGGCTTGTGCTTGCCGCGCAGACGCGAAGCGATGATCGAAGCCAGACGACCCACGACCAGCCCTTCGGCGTCGATCAGGACCCACTTCTTTTCGATCTCGCTCGGTTTTGCCGAGTACGTGCTCATAATCGAATTCCCTAAGATTCAAGCAGCCGGCCCACGCATGGACCGGCCAGTTCGAGCGGCTCTCTATGAGAGATTCATCAGGCCGTCAACACCCAATAATTTCAGTCACAAAATCAATGACTTACGGATGCGGTATTATATTACCTTACCCGCCGCAGATCGGCGAGATAGGCGACGGTGAGGCCCGCCAGCATGAAGGCAAGCGACTGGTGACCAACCGCCAGCCCGATCGGCACGCTCATGAGCAGCGTTCCAACACCCAGGCCAACCTGCAGCAGAACGATCACGCCGATGCGCGGCAGCCATCCATGCACGCCGGCAAAGCCGCCATCCTTGTGGCGTCGCCAGATCAGCCAGCCGATATAGGCCACGATGGCATAGGCGATCATGCGATGGATGAACTGCACGGTCAGCGCATTCTCGAAGAGGTTGCGCCAGGCGGGGTCCATGATGAAGAGCCCCTTGGGTATGATCGCGCCGTCCATCAGTGGCCAGGTGTTATAGCCCATGCCGGCATCGAGACCGGCGACGAAGGCCCCTGCCCCGATCTGCAGGATCACCAGGCCCAGCAGCAGTCCCGTGGTGCCCAGGTGAAAGCCGGTAACCCGCCCCAGAACCCTTCCTGGCGACAGGGAGCGGGCGACATAGACCAGGGCAATGAACAGCAGCGAAGCGGCGGTCAGGTGGGCCGCCAGGCGGTATTGCGACACCGAGGTCAGTTCGGACAGCCCGGACGAGACCATCCACCAGCCCAGCGCGCCCTGGAAGCCACCCAGGATGAAGAGGCCGAAGAGCGGCCAGGCCAGGTCTCGCGACAGGCGCTTCTGGAACAGGAAGACCACGAAGGGCACGATGAACAGCACGCCGAGGAAACGCGCGATCAGCCGGTGGAACCATTCCCAGAAGAAAATGACTTTGAAATCGTCCAGGCTCATCCAGGAATTGAGCACCGAGTATTGCGGGATCTGCTTGTAGGCCTCGAACTCGGCCTGCCACTCCGCATCATTGAGCGGGGGGATAACGCCGGAAATGGGCTTCCATGAGGTGATGGAGAGCCCCGATTCGGTGAGCCGCGTGATACCCCCCACCACGACGATGAGCAGCACGAAGGCGGCCAGCCCATAGAGCCAGATGCGCACGGGACGCAGCCTGTCGCTGGCATAGCTCACTTGGCCGGGTGCGGCATCTTGCATGGCATTCACGGGACAAATCCGGGTATCGATCGGGACGCCGGAGTGGTAATCCTCCGTTCCATCCCCCGCAACAGTCCAGATGCCGCACATGACCCAGCGTAACCGCAAGTTGATAGGCGCCTTCCTTCTGGTTGGCTCCATCGTTCTCTGGTCGGTGCTGGCGACCTGGGTCTATCTGCAATTGCCCGAAGGTCTGCCCGGCCTGGTGTTGATCGGTTTCTTCATCGTCGCCGGCATGGGTTGGGTCCTGCCCGCCATGCCACTGATCACCTGGATGGCGCGGCCGGACCGGTAGCACCATACCGGCCGCAAAAAGGCCGGCCCGCAAGCGGACCGGCCAGGGTGCGAAGACCGGCGGGGGCTATTGAGAACCGATCTCGACCCTATCATCGTTGCCAAGCGCCTGGGCGTTCTGGGTATCGACCCCGGACATGGCATTGATGTCTTCCTGGCTCATGCCGCGCAGGATAAGGACACCGTCGATCACCGAGATGGTGTCGAGCGGGATGGCTACTTCCTGATCGCCGAGGCCGAGCCGTTGACCATCGGTCAGCACGACATAATGCCTGTTGCCATCCAGTATGACACGATCGATCGTGCCCAACTGCTGGTCCCGCGCGTTCCTAAGATCGAGCCCGCGGAGGTCACCGGCATAATAGTCGAGCGGCTGTCCTGCCTCCATCTGCTGGTCCTGACGAAGCATCTCCCGGGCGCGCTGCATGTCGCGCTGAGCGTTGTCGTCGCCGCGCTGTCCGACCTGCTGACTGGCCCCGGCATCCTCGAAACGGATATTGGGCTCGCCAGTCTGATTGAACCTGATTTCCGGTTCGCCCTGACGCTCCACCTGAATATTCGGCTCGGCCTGCTCATACTGAACGTTGGGCTGCTGGCGCTGCACGTCGATCTGGGCCTCGTTGCCGGTCGATTGCACCTGCACGCGGGGCTCCTGGCGCTGCAGGTCGACATTGCTGTCATCCTGGTCGGCCTGCGAGGCCTGTGACTGATCTGCCTGCACGGACACCTGCGGCTCGGGCTGGGTCACATTGACCTGTGGCGGCTGCTGCCGCACCTCAACCTGCGGCTTCGGATTGGTCACGGCCACATCCGGCTCAGGCATGCGAACAATGATCTCGGGTTGAGGCTGATCAATGGTGATGATGGGCTGCGGTATCTGGACGCGCACATTGGGCTGCGCCTGCCGCACGATGATCTGCGGCTGGCCCTGGTCGACCCGTACGCGCGGCTCCTGCTGGGTTACCGAAACCAGCGGCGCCTGCTGCCGCACGTTCACTTCCGGATCAGGCTGGGTCACGACGATCCGGGCCGCCGCCTCGCGGTCCATCTGCTGTCCATTCGGGCCGAGCGCCTCATTGGCCTGATCATAATAGGTCTGGCAGCGCTCCTGATTGCCCGCTTCGACGACGGAGCGGCTTTCCTGCACCCACTCGGCGCGCAGCCGGTCGCTCTGTTCGCTGGAGAGCGCACGAAGCGCCTCACAATGCTGCTGCTGTTCTGCGTAATCGGCCGATGTCTGCGCATAGGCCACTGGCGTCAGGACGGTCGCACCAATCGCGGTCGTCATGAGCGCACGCAAAAATCTCCTGTTCATCATGCCTTCCTTCAAATTGAGGGAGCCGGATGACGACTCCGAATTGTGGGCGAGCAACAAAGGCGGTGCGACAGGGCCCCGCGCAGTGCGCTCAATCTCGATGTGAAGCCCTCCTATCGAGGACCACGGCCGCTGCGCCTGGGCGCAGGGCTCGTCCCGCTCAATGAAGCGGGCGCTCTTTGCTGTCTGGCGACGCGCAGGCCGCCGTCGTGCCCGTGGCACTGACCGCCAAACGGGTGGAGGACGCCTCGGTTCCGAACGAAACCCGGGTTATTTCAGAGATGACCTGGCTGGGATCGGCTCGTGCTCAGCCCATGAACCGGCCGAGTTGGGTAAATAGCCCGCCGCTCGCAAAAACATCGACATAGCGCGATTTCTGGAAGTAACCGTTGAGCGAGACGCGCGGCAGTTCGGTCAGCTTCTGAAGGTGGCTCGGATAGAGACCGCCCGGCCGCGTCGTGACCGCGGTGCGAAACCCCAGTTCCGCCGCCAGGGCGAATTCCCGCGGCCCGCAGGAGAGCGGACCACCCAGGGGGTAGGAAAAATGCTGCGGCCGCAGGCCGAACTGGGCCTCAATGACATCGACGGACTGGCTCATCTCGGATCGCGCCTGCTCCGCCGGGAGCTTGGCCAGCTCATAATGGTTCACCGTGTGGGCGCCGATGGTGCAGAGCGGATCGCCGGCAAACAGCCGCAATTCCTGCCAGTCCATGATCAGCTCCCGGCATTGCTTGTCGAGATCATAGCCATAGGCGGCAGTGAACTCGTGTAGCAGCGCCAGCCGGTCAGGTTCGGGCAGTTTTCGCAGGCGCCAGTAAAGCCGGTCGAAGGCCTCGCGCTTCTGGGCCAGGGTACGGGTATCGACATATTCGGTCTCCCCGTCCTCCGTGAAAGCCACCGCTTCCTGGCGGGCGATGATATCCTCGATGGCCTGCCACCAGAGCTGCCCGACCCCGTCCACGAAGGCCGTGGGAACATAGAGGGTGAATGGCGCCTCATGGGCACGCAGGATCGGCAGGGCGTGGCGCAGATTGTCCTTGTAGGCGTCGTCGAAGGTCAGCACGACGAATGAGCGGCCCTTGCGGGGTTCCGCCAGGCGCTCCAGGGCCTCGTCCAGGCTGACGATGTCGATGCCGAGGTCGCGGATGCGCTCGATGCAGTAGTCCAGGAAGTCCGGCTGCACCTGCAGGATGGCGTTGGGCGAGAAGTCGGCCGGCTCCTCGGGCAAGACGCGATGCAGGGTCAGGATAACCCCGCGCGAACGCGAGAGCAGCCGGAACAGGGCTGGCATGCCCGTCAGCCAGAGCAGTTCGAAACTCGCCCGGATGGCGGCATATTTCAGAGACATGCCGTCTCTCCATCGCTAGGCCGCAACCGAGTCCGTGAGAGCCGTGATTTCGACGCGGTCGAGACCGGCATCTTCGAGCGCCCGGCGCGCCGACTCGGCCCGTTCCATCTCGGCCTCATCATCGGCCACCAGAACGATGCGACCGCCCAGCTCGGCGAAAACATCGAGGCTTGAATTGCGGCCCACCTGGCCGGTCAGCACCACCACCACCTCGTAGATGTCCCCGAGCGCCTCGACCAGGGTAGCCGGACGGCTGGAGCGGCGATTTATGGCGCCCCCCTGCCCCCAGGTCACTTCGGCAAAGCCGTTGTCGGCGGATTTCTGCACCACGTCGCCAAAGCTGGCATCGCCTGTGCTGAGATCGCTCAGGCCGGGCGTATCGGTGCGCCGGCCGGTACCGGCATCGACCAGGGCGACGCTCAGCCCCTTGCCGATGGCGATGCCGATCAGGTCCTCGGCCAGAACCGGGCTGGCCCGGCCCGTATCGTGGTCTGCCAGCAGCAAGAGATGCGTACGGCCGAGCACGAGGTCGGAAACGAGATCGGCATGGCGCACCACCGCGCCGGATGGACGGGGGGCCGGTTTGCCCGATGCGGGCGTCGGCGCGCGCTCCCTGATTGCGCGGATCGCCTCGAATGCCTCGGCCTGCGCGTCGCGCCCGTCGTCGGCATCATCCATTGCACCCGTCGCGGCCAGCGCCGGGTCGGTTATGGATGGGCTCGTCTCAGCGTCGATCTCGGGGGACGTTCCAACCGAGGCAAAGCGGGACAGCACCTCTTCCAGGGTCTCGTCGGATGCCGGGGCTTCCTCAATGACGTCGTCCACCGCATCGACCTCGGACGCCACCGGCACGACGACGGCCTCGACCACGGGTTCGGTTTCGACATCCTCCTCACGCGTTTCCCAGCGCTGATCGGGTTCAAGCTCGTCGGCATCGAAGGGCTCTGCGCCCAGGTCGTCGGTGGTGTTCACGTTGCGCGCGACCGGCACTAGGGCGCGACCGGACATCAGCTCGCCAAAGGCCACCGCCCCGATCTGCAGGATCACCGACACGACGCCCACGCCGATCATGATCATCGAGGTCTTGGGCGATGCCGGGGTCACCGAGGGGGCCGCGACCGAGACGACGCGCACGTCGGGCAGAGCGGAATTGGTGTCGACGCGGGTCGAGGCTTCGTTGAACCGCAAGAGATAGGCTTCGAGCAGGTCGCGTTGGGCCTTGGCCTCGCGCTCCAGGCTATCGAGGCTGACCGTGTCGCGGGTGGCCAGCGAGGCGCTCGACTTGGCGCGGGCCAGATCGGCCTGGAGCGAGGCTTCCAGATCGGCCTCGATCTGCGCCTCGGCTTCCAGCGACTGGGCCACGCGCGCGCCCTCGATGCGAATCTGGTTGTCGAGTTCGGCGATCTGCGCGTTGAGCGCACGGATGGTCGGGTGGTTGGCCAGGAGCGTTGCGGAACGCTGGGCCTTTTCACCCTGCAGGCGCGCCTTTTCCTCGCTCAGGCGCTGGATGACCACCGAATCCTGTACATCGGCCACGCCTTCGATCGGCTGGCCGCGCTCGATCAACCCCCGAATGAGGGAGGCGCGCGACAGGGCCGCGTTCTTGCGCTGCTGCGATTCGGTGATCTGGCCAGAAATACTGGACAGCTGCTGGTCGAGCAGGCTGGTGTTGTTCTGGCCGGTGAAGAGGTCATTGTTGACCTTGAAATCGGCGACGGCCGACTCGGCCTCCTGCACGGAGACGCGGAGGCGCTCGATCTCCTCGCGCAGCCAGCCCGAGGCATCGACGGTATCGGAAATGGAGAGCTGGGCACGGCGGGCCACATGCGCGGCGGCAACGGCATTGGCGATCTTGGCCGAGAGCGCCGGATCGGTGGTGCTGACACTGACCGAAATGACGCGCGAATCACGTTCCTGCGCCACGTCCAGGCGCTCATAGAGCGTCTTGAGCACCGTCTCGTCGACACTATCGGGCGTGGCCGTGCGGCGCCCTGCTAATTGCATGATCATGCCCAGCGGCGAAAAACCCGAGGCAGCGCCGTTGAATTCGGGATTGGAGCGCAGGTCGAGCTGGTCGATGACACCCAGCAGCGTATCGCGGGACTTGAGCAATTCGATCTGGCTGGAGACCACGCCGACATCGCCGGCGGACGAACTGGGCGCCTGCTCGTTGGACGCCCGGACATAGGGATTGGACCGATCCTCGACGAGGATGGAGGCCGAAGACTCATAAAGACGCGGCTGAAACATCAGCACTACGAAGGTGATGGCCAGCAGCCCGAGCGTCACGACCAGAATGCGCGGAATGCGCCGGACGATGGCCGATAACAAGGCGGAAACATCAATCCGCGCATCGTCAGTTGCTGGCAGGTCGTAGGCCATGGCGCTCCCTCAATTCTGAGAAATGATTACGCCTTTCAAGGTCAATATTGGGTTAATCGCTCATGCATTTCGCCAGTGAAGGGGCCGGGCGTAAGCAAAATTTTAATCATGCCGAACCAGACTGCACGCAACTCAAACGCGCGGGATTCTCATGCGCTGGCTTGCCCTTATCACTGTCCTCCTGTCCCTGGTTCTGACCGGCTGCGCCACCACGCGGCCCACCACCTACATGGTGGACACCAAGGGGCCCTATCTACTCGACACCGGCGATATCGTGCGGGTCAGCGTCTATGGCGATGCTGAACTGAGCAAGACCTACAAGGTCGATGACAATGGCGCCGTGGCCTTCCCGCTGGTCGGGCCGGTGCCGGTTCGCGGCGGAACGACCGAGGACGCGGCACAGCGCCTGGCTCGGGCCCTTGCCAATGGCTATATGCGCAATCCCGATGTGGCCGTGGAAATCGACCAGTACCGTCCGTTCTACATCCAGGGCGAGGTCAAGACTGCAGGGCAGTTCCCCTATGTCTATGGCATGACAGTGCGCGCAGCGATCAGCACCGCTGGCGGCTATACCGAGACCGCCGATCGCGGACGTGCCGTCGTCTATCGCCGCCAGGGCAGCGAAATGGTCAAGGGCGCCGTCGACCTCGACTTCCCGATCTTCCCGGGCGACACGATCGTCGTGCAGGAACGCTGGTTCTAGAGGTGGGTGGCGACGGCTTCCGTGTGTTGCAGGTCTTGCGGGCACCGGTTGGCGGGCTGTTCCGGCACGTTGCGGACCTGACCCGCGCACTGGCCGCCGAGGGCCATAGCGTTGGCATCGTCGTCGATAGCCTCGCCAATGACGCGCAAACCGAGCGGCTGCTGTCCGCACTCGGTTCCGATGCCGTGCTGGGTATCCATCGCTTTGCCATGCCGCGGCTGTTCGGACGGGGCGATCTTTCGACCCCATTCGCGGTCAGCGCGCTCGCCCGCAAGCTCGACATCGACATCCTGCACGGCCATGGCGCCAAGGGCGGGTTCTACGCCCGGCTCGCAGCATTGGGCGGCAGCAAGGCCAAGGTCTTCTACACACCGCATGGCGGCGTGTTGCATTTCCCCGCCAGCAAGGCCTCAGGGCGGATATTTCATCGCATCGAGCGCCAGCTCATGCGGAAGACATCGACGATCATCTTCGAAAGCGCTTATGCGCAGAAGACGTATTCGGCACTGATCGGCACGCCCACCTGCCACAGTACCGTCATTCACAACGGCCTGCGTCCCGAAGAATTCGTGCCCGTGCCCCCCGGCCCCGACGCGGCCGACTTCGTGTTCGTCGGCGAATTGCGCGACCTCAAGGGCATCTTTCCGCTGGTGGAGGCGCTGGCGCAGGTGACCAGGCCGGATGGCAGGCCCGCCAGCCTGGTCATGGCCGGCGACGGACCCGATCGCATGGCCCTGGAAGCACGGATCGCCCAGCTGGGACTGACAGACAGAGTGATGCTGGTCGGCTCACAGCCGGCCCGCGAGGTCTTTGCCATGGGCCGCAATGCGGTGGTGCCATCGCTCGCCGAGTCCCTGCCCTATGTCGTGATGGAAGCCGCGGCAGCGCAGCTCCCGGTGATCTCGACCCGCGTGGGCGGCATCGCAGAAATATTCGGGCCAACGGCTGACAGCCTGATCCCGCCCGGCGATGCGGCCGCGCTGGCCGCAGCGATGACTGGGGTCCTGGCCGATCCGGCGGGGGCCAGTGCGGAAATGCAGGCCCGCCTGGGACATGTGGCGGCGGAGTTCTCCGTCACGCGGATGGCCGGCGCCATCGAGGCCCTCTATCGCGCCGCCGCCTAGCAGACTGCGCATAAGGATTTCACCGAGTATAAAGGTCTCTTGGTGACAATGCCGCGCAAACAACAAGCGCCGGTAGCCCCCATGTATCGCGTCGACCCGCAGAAGGCCATCGAAGAGCACGCGTCCCGTCACGACGACGCGGGCAGCGTGCGTTTGTCGCCCAAGGCCGAACAGATCATCGCCGCCCCCGTTGAACCAACGCTTTCGGGCGCGGTCATCGCGGGGGTTGCCCAGATCGTGGAGGCCGCCCTTCTGGCGCTGCTGGGCTACGGTATTCACGCCCTCTATGTCGAGCCGCCACAGGACAGCTTCTATATCCCGGTCATTCTCGCCAGCGTTCTGGTCGCCAATATCGCGTTCAACGCCGCACGCGCCCATCGCATCACCGTCTACCGCACCCACGTCTCGCAGATCGGCCGCGTCCTGGGGGCCTGGCTCGGTGTCATGCTGCTGCTCATGGTCGGCATCTTCTTTTTCAAGGCCGGGGACCTTGTCTCCCGTGTCTGGTTGCTCTCCTGGTTCCTCTCCGGCGCGGCGCTGCTCGTGGCCTATCGCCTGCTGTTGCGGAGCCTGGTGCTACGCTGGACGGCGCAAGGGCGCCTCAAGCGGCGTACGGTCATCGTCGGCGGCGGCGCGGATGCGGCGCTGCTGATCGAGCAGATCCAGGCCGGCTCGGAAAAGGACATCAACCTGCTCGGCCTGTTCGATGACCGCGAGGGCGAACGCTCGCCCGAAATCGTCTCGGGCTGCCACAAGCTGGGCAAGGTGTCGGACCTGATCGAGTTCGCGCGCCGCACGCCAGTGGACCTCGTGATCGTCTCCATGCCGCTCTCGGCCGAAAAACGTGTGCTCGATATGCTGACCCAGCTCTGGGTGCTGCCTGTCGACATCCGCCTGTCGGCCCATATGAGCAAGCTGCGTTTCACCGAGCGGGCCTATTCCTATGTCGGGGACCTGCCGGTGCTCGATATGGCCGACCGCCCGATCTCGGACTGGAACCTGATTTTCAAGTGGATCTTCGACAAGGTCGTTGCGCTGACCGCACTGATCCTTCTGTCACCGGTGATGCTGGTGACGGCCATCGCCATCAAGATCGAGAGTCGGGGGCCGGTCTTCTTCGTGCAGCCGCGCCACGGCTTCAACAATGAGCTGATCCGCATCTACAAGTTCCGCTCGATGCGGACCGACATGCTGGACACGGGGGCAGCCAAGCTGGTCACCAAGGGGGACCCGCGCGTGACCCGCGTCGGCAGGTTCATCCGCAAGACCTCGATCGACGAGCTGCCGCAATTGTTCAACGTGCTCAAGGGGGAGTTGTCGATCGTCGGCCCCCGCCCTCACGCTTTGCAGGCCAAGGCCGCCAACCAGCTCTATTATGAGGCGGTCGAGGGCTATTTTGCGCGCCATCGCGTCAAGCCGGGCATGACCGGCTGGGCCCAGATCAATGGCTGGCGCGGCGAGACCGACACGATCGAAAAGATCATGCAGCGCGTGAACCACGATCTCTATTATATCGAGCACTGGTCCATCCTGCTCGATCTCTACATCGTGGTGATGACACCGATCCGCCTGCTCAATACCGAAAACGCCTACTAGGCCGGATGATGGCAGGTCTTCGGTTCCGCACCGCCGGCGTCCTTGTCATGGCCATCATCGGAATGGCCATGGCAAGCGGTGCGCGCAGCGCGGAGAACCCCATTTGCGTGGATTGCCTGCGTGTCCGGGTCGGGCCGCCGACCGTGGTTCGGGGCCCCTTTCCGGACGAAATCGACGCTGCGTTTTCCGCGCTGAAGCTGCCCGACGGGACGTTCCGCGGGTTCAGTGCCAATGGCGCCACCTATGCCATCGACGGGCCCGATCTCTTCGACCTGAATGGTCCGAGACGTGCCGTGCTGGAGCCCGGGGGCGCCGGGAGCATCAATGATTGCGGACGCTGGCTGACGACGGCCCGGCGCACCGAAGGCGCGGTCCTGGGGTTCGTGCATCAGGAGCGGCAGTGTGATTACGACCAGGGGCAAACCGACAAGTCCATGGCGCTGGCCCGGTCCACCGATGACGGCCTGAGCTGGACCGATCTCGGAACCGTCATCACCGGGACCGACACACCCCGGCCGGGCACGGTCACTGGCGAAGGCGACTGCTCGTTGGTCGATGGCCATGACGGCTACTACTACGCTTACTGCCTGCGCAATTCCGATTGGCAGACCATCGCGGCGCGGGCCCCGATCAGCGAGCCGACCGAGTGGCGCAAATATCATGACGAGGCCTGGAGCACGCCCGGGCTGGGCGGTGATGCCACGGCCATCGGGTTTGTCGGCACCGGTGCCGGCTATCTCGAAGCACCGGGCTGGGTGGCTGCGGTAGCGACGGATCCATGGTTCGGGGGGCTACGCCTCTCCCTATCCGCTGACAAGGTCAGTTTCGTCGATCTCGATGAGCCGCTGCTGCCGATCGACGGCGCAGACTGGGAGCGGCCGGCCGCCACGGACCTGCTCGCCTATGCCACCTTCCTCAACCCTGAGAATGGCGGCAATACGCTCGGCAACAGCTTCCTGCTGGCCTATCTCTATGTGCCGGCCGGTCTCGGCTTCGAGAGCCGCTATCTCGTCCTGCGGGAGGTAAGCCTGACCGAGGAAGACGCGCCGCTGCCGGTCCAGGCGGGTGTGGCCCTGACCCGCTGGTCTGATCCCGCGCAGGGTGGTTTCGTTACCTCGACGTCCCCGCTGACGGGCGATCGCGCCACCTACCATGAGGACGCGGTCGTTGCGCATATGCTGACGCGCGCGCCGGACAGCCAAGCCAGCATAAAGTTTGTCGAATGCGCGAAGGATGTGGGGGGGCGGGTGGACCACATTCTGGCCGAGGCGGCCCAATGCGCAGCCACCGGCTACGTCCACGAGCGAACTGCGGGGTGGTTGTTTGCCCGTGAACAGCCGGGGTCGGTGCCGGTCTATCAATGCCTCTCGACCAGAACCCGCACCCATTTCGCTTCCAGCGCCGCGGATTGCGAAGGGCTGGGCGTGCGCAATTTCCTTCTCGGATACGGACTGGAGCCATAAGCATGAGTGGACAGGCAGGGGTTGGCGCGCAGGGCATGGGCGTGAGCCTGATGGGGTTGCGGTTCGCCGTCCTTTCGACGCGCAACATGCTGTTCCTGCTCGCCGTCCTGGCCATGAACTACACGCTCAGCCGCCCCTCCCCTGTCGATATGCTCTATATCGGGGCGTTCCTGCTGACGCTGTTTCACCTCACGCTATTCCCCAAGTTCGAGGTGACCCGGCGCGCCTTGATCCTCTCGCTGCTGCTCGGCTCCTGGGCCGTCTTCTTCATGGTGCCGTCGGTGCCGCATCTGGGCGAGGAGTTCGTGGCCTTCGAGCTCCTGGCGAAAACCTTCGCCATTGCCATCGGGGTGATCGGTGCCTTCGTCTCGATGAGCTGGCAGCGCCGGCATTTCGAAACCTTCATGCGGTTCTACGTCGCCTCGTGTGTGGTGGCCTCGATCCTGGGCACGATCGGCTTCCTGCTGCAGACCGAGCTTTTGACCTGGGACGGGCGCGCCAAGGGCCTCATCGACGACCCCAACATGTATGGCTCGTTCCTGATCCCGGGCATGATCTTCTGCGCCTATCTGCTGGCCCGCCCGCGCAGCCGCAAACTCGTGTTGCTGGGGGCCATGGCGATCATCCTGCTGGGCGTGCTGCTGTCCTTCTCCCGCATCGCGGTGGTCGCTTCGGCCGTGTGCCTGTTCGGCTTCTTCTTCTTCCAGAACCGGCGGCGTCCGCGGCGCCTGGTGATGATCATTGGTGGGACCGTGGCCATCGGCATCGTGATGTTTGCGGTCGCCAGCCTCACCTCCGCCGAGTTCATGGCCAAGCTGCTCGACCGCCTGACCTTCGCCAAGTCCTACGATCTGGGCGAGGAAGGGCGCTATGCGCGCTATCTGCTGGTCTTGCCGATGATCATGAACAACCCCATCGGCGTCGGCGTGCTGCAGCTCGAAAAGATATTCCCCGAGCCGATCCACAACATCTGGCTCAGTTCCTTCGTCAATTATGGCTGGGGCGGCGGCATCACCTGGATCACTCTGGTGATCTCGAGCGTCGTGGTCTCGATCCGCAATTACCGGCGGACGCGCGATGAGATCGTCGTGGCATTGATGATCTCGATGATTGCCGTGGTCATGTGTACCTCGCTGCATGAGGGCGAGCACTGGCGGCATTTGTGGCTGATGTTCGGCATGGTGTGGGGCGTGAACATCTACAATCTCGGCGCTGTTCGAAGGTCCCCCGCCCCGACGCCCTCACCCGGCCGAGGTCAGGGCCAGATCGGACCGCGCAGATAGCGCTCCGCGAGCGCAGCCGTCCCTTCGGCGAAGCCGGGCATATGGGTCTGCGCCAGGCTGGTTTCGGCATGCGAGCCGATCCAGGCCAGCAGCGCCATGCGCCGCAGCATCACCATGGAATCGAGCGCCTCGATATCTTCGTCCGAAAGCGGGCGGATCGCCTGGTAGGCCTCCAGCCAAGACGCCTTGAGGGCGGGAACGGCCTTGTGCGTTTCGTGGAAGGAAATGGCCGCGGCAAAGTCGTAGCCGAACCAGCACAGGCCGCAATCGTCGAAGTCGATCAGGCAAACCTGGTCGCCCTCGACCAGCAGATTGCCCAGGCGCATGTCGGCGTGAATGAGGCCGTAGCGGTCGGGCGCCGTGCCATAGGCGTCGAGGCGGCGCCGCAGGTCCTGCTGCGCCCTGTCCAGCACCTGGTGGATGTCAGCCGTGACACCGGGCGCGACGCGCCAGTCGCCCCAGAGCCCGCCGGCGTCCAGAATGCTCGCCGCCGTCCAGGCCTGGCGCTCGAAGCCCGGAGGCCGCTTCCAGGCGATGGCGTGCCGGTGCAGCCCGGCCGCATAGCCGCCGAGCACGGAAAACAGATCGACCAGATTGCTGTCCGGGCTCGGTTCATGCCCGGCGATGAAGTGAAACAGCACCGCCTGCCGCACCTCGCCGGTGGAGGTGCGGAACTGCTGCAGCAGCTTGCCGTTACGGCCGGCCACCGGCTCGGGAATGGACAGCTCGGTCTGCCGGTGCAGCGCCTCGAGCCAGGCCAGTTCGCTCTCGATATTGGCCACGCTCTGATAGTCGGGCCGGTGCACGCGCAGCGTAAACGCCTCGCCGCCCGGCACGGAGAGCAGGAAGGTGTGGTTCTCGGAATGGTTGATCAGCGACGGCTCGGCCCCCGCCAGATCGGCCCAAAGCGGTATGGCATTGTCCAGGTCGCGCACTTGCAGCGGCATGGTCTGCTCCAGCTTTGGCAACGGACCCAAAGGGTCCCGGAAGGGCTTAGAGTGAATGGTCGGAGCGGCCGGATTTGAACCGACGACCCTTTGTCCCCCAGACAAATGCGCTACCAGGCTGCGCTACGCCCCGACTGGTGCGGACAGATAGAGATTCCGGGTGCTGAGTGCAACCCCGTTTTTGCGGCACATGTGCACAAAGCCGAACAATTGAGGGACAGCCGGACTGGCCTGCCTCGGATCGTGGCAAGGCTAGCCCAGCGCCGCCAGCGTTGTGCGCCATTGGCCGCCGGCGTCGTCCATCTGCAGGCGTGCTGCCGCGAGGGCGCTGTCTATGGGCGGCTGCGAAACCTCGATGTCGGGCAGTTGCGCCCTGATCTGCGCACCGATCACCGGATGCAGCTGCAGCACTCCGCCGATAAAGGCAACGGGCCGCTCGCCAACCCTCGCCGCAAGCGCCTTTGCCAATCCGGCCAGTTCCGTTCCGGCCTGGCGCAGGATGTCGAGTGCGGTCGCGTCACCCGCTTCGGCGGCCCTGGCGACGCCCACGGCCAGGGCACCGATGCGGCCGCGGTCGCCCGCATAGACATATTGGCGGACGTCGTGCCACTCGGCGCCACCCACGAGCGCGAAGATCGCCTCCGCGAGGGCCTCGATAGCGTCATAGGACCCGGTCCGGTCCAGGACACGATAGATTCGGTCAAGCGCCTGCAGGGCAATCCAGCTGCCCGACCCCGCATCGTCGATCAGGATGCCCCTGCCCCCGACGCGGGTCGTCGTTCCATCAGCCGCCACATGCACGCCGATGGACCCGGTGCCGGCGGAGACCAGATGCCCCTGCCCCGGCCGAAAATGCGCCGCATAGGCGAGGATGATGTCGTCCATGACCAGTATTCGGTCCTGCGTCAGTCCAAGCGCCTCACTCGCCAGGAGGCGAATGTCGTTGCTCGCCGCGACACCGAAACCGGTCAGCCCGCCCACCAGTCCCACCGGCTCCAGTCCCGCAGCCGCGACCGCCTCGGCCACCTGGCCCAGCGCGGTGCCGAGACGCTGGCGCTCGGCCGGGTTGAACACATGCGCGGTGGCGCCGCCGACGCTGCCGCGCGCCACAACCTGCCCCGCCGCGTCACAGGCGACCCACCGGCTGGCCGTGCCGCCGACATCGAGACCGAGATGGACTTGTCTCACCGGGGCACGCCCTCTTGGACAAACATGCGGGTGATTTCACGCGGATTGGTGATCATGGTTCCCACGACGACGGCATGGGCACCCAGTGCGAAGGCCTCGGCCACCCGTTCGGGTGTGTTGTAACGCCCTTCGGCGACGACCGGAACCTCGAGACGGTTCGTCAGCGCTTCCAACAGGGCCAGGTCCGGCGCGTCCGGCTTGGGCTGGGTGGCCTCCGTATAGCCGGAGAGGGTCGTGGCAACATAGTCGGCGCCCCATTCGGCGGCCTTGAGGCCTTCCTCGAAGGTCGAGACATCGGCGAAGACTTCCGCCCCCAGCTCGTCGCGGATACGGCGGACCAGCACGCCAGGGTGTTCCCCGTCGCGCGGGCGCTCCGTGCAATCAAGCGCCACGATCCCGGCCCCTGCGGCGACAATGGCTTCGGCGGCCGCAAAATCGGGCGTGATGTAAACCGGGTAGTCGCTGGAGAACACCTTGTGGATGCCGATCACCGGCAATCCCGCTGCGCGCACTGCCGCGATGTCGTCCGGGCCATTGGCCCGTATCGCAACGGCGCCGCCATCGCGGGCCGCCAGCGCCATGGCGCCCATGAAGTGCGGACCATGCAGCGGGTTGTCTGCCCGTGCCTGGCAGGAAACGACGAGGCCCCTGGGCAGCATCATTTCACCGCGCCTGAGGTCATGCCGGCGATAAACTGGCGCGAGAGCACGATATAGATGAGGATGATCGGTGCGGCCGACAGGGTCAGCCCGGAGAAGAGCACCCCCCAGTCGGTCGTATATTCGCCCATGAAGGTGGTCAGGCCCTGTGGCAGGGTCTTGAGATCATCATTCTGGATGAAGACCAGCGGGAAAAAGAAGTCGTTCCAGATGGGCACCACATTCTGGATGCCGGCGATGACCATGGCCGGGCGCACCAGCGGCAGCATGATCGACCACATGATCCGCGCCTCGGAGGCGCCATCCATCCGGGCCGCGTCCTCCAGCTCATTGGGCAGGGTGCGGATGAAACCGGTCATGATGAATATCGTCGTGGGCAGGCCCATGGCCGTATAGACGAAGATCAACGAGAGCTGGTTGTTGAGGATGGAGAGGTCGCGCATCAGCATGAAGAGCGGAATGATGGCGAGCTTGAGGGGCAGCGTCAGCCCGGCCACGAAGAACATCAGGATGAAATTCGCGCCGGTAAAGGCATAACGCCCGATGGCGTAGGCTGCCATGGTGCCCAGGGTCAGGATCAGCACCATGGAAGCGCCGGTGACCACGAAGGAGTTGATCAGGTAGCGCAGGAAATTGGTCTGCGTCCAGATCTTGGCGAAGTTGCCGACCTGGGTGAAGTCGGGAATGCCGAAGGGCGACTGGAAGATCTGCGGCGTGGTCTTGAAGGCCGAGAAGATCATGATGACGATCGGCGCCAGCATGATGATGGTATTGGCGATCAGGATGACCTGCAGCAGCCCATCCCGGCCCAGCGTCCCGAGAAGCCCCTTGCGGTCGTAATAGGTCGCGGTGCCTGCGGTGGTACTCATATCTGGATCTCCCGGGCGCGCAGCCGCACGGTGATGACCGAGGCGATGACGGCTATGAAGAGGAAAATCAGCACGGCCAGGGCGCTGCCTAGCCCGAAATCCTGCTGGCCGGCGGAGACGTTGCCGAAGGCGGTGCGATAGAAATAGAGCCCGAGCACGTCGGTCGACCCGAAGGGCGAGCCATCGAGCCCACCCATGATGTAGGGCAGCTCGAACCAGTTGAAGGCGCCCACGAACAGCAGCGTGAAGACGATGGTGGCGCTGGGCGCAACCAGCGGCCAGACGATCTTGGAGATCTTCACCCACTCGCTTTCGGTTTCCATGCGCACCGCGTCCAGGATTTCCCCGGGGATGCGCTGCATGCCGGCGAGGAAGACCAGCGTGGGGAAGCCCACCATGTGCCAGGCCTGGGCGACGATGATGCTCCAGAGTGCGGTGCCGCTCTGCCCCAGCCAGGGCTGCGCCATCCATCCCAGGCCAATGGACTTGAGGGTGATGTTCACCACGCCGAACAGCGGGTGATAGAAGAGCTTGAAGAGATAGGCGACGATGATCGTCGACAACACGACCGGCAGGAAGACCGCGATGCGGTGGAACCGGGCGCCGGGCAATTCACGCCAGAGCGCATAGGCCAGGATGAAGCCGAGGCCATTCTGCAGCACCATGAGCGCGAAGAAGACTATGATATTGTTCTTGAAGGCGTTGAGCGTCCAGCTGCGATAGGGCTCGACGAACAGCACGGTGTGGAAGTTTTCCAGCCCCACGTACGCACCGCGCTTCAGGCCCTGCCAGTCGAAGAAGGCATAGGCGAAGGCCGAAATGATCGGATAGACGATGAACAGCGCCACGAAAGCCAGTGGCGGCACGATGAGGACGGTGATCCAGAGGCCACGTCCTGTCATCCGAAGTTTGGGCATTTGGGCTCGCTGTGGCTCTGTTGACCCCGGCCTCACCCCACCCTCAATCCCTCCCATCAAGGGGAGGGAGGCGCAGGGCCGAAGCCTTGGTGTTCATCGTCTCCCTCCCCCTTGTGGGGAGGGATCAAGGGTGGGGGTGGCAACACGCACAAGGCATTTGGGTCACCCCCAGGTCAGAGGGTGGGGTGGAGCCGCGAGCCCGGAGGAACCCGATGCTCCACCCCGGAGGCGGAGGGAGTGGCCGCCTTAGTTCTGGAAGGGCTCGTACCAGGCCGCAAGGCCAGTGGTCAGAACCTCGCCGATGGCCTCCGAAGTGGTCTCGCCGGAGAACAGCTTCTGCATTTCGCCCTGGATCAGCACCGAGCCGGAGGGCTCGCCATAACGGAAATGCGCCAGCATCAGGTATGGGATCGAGGACTGGTTGAGCTCGGCAACTTCGGCCAGCAGCGGGTTGTCGAACGTGACGCCCGGAATGGTCGAGATGTTGTTGAGCGTATTGGCGAAAGCCTGGCCGAATTCCTGGCTGGCAAGGTAGTTCACGAAGGTGATTGCCGCGTCCTTGTTCGGCGTGGCGGCGTTCACCGCATAGCCACCGTCGAAATAGACGGCCACCAGCTTTGCATCATCGGCAGTTTCGCCGGGTGCCGCGAACATGCCCAGCTCGATATCCGGGTTCTGGTTCTTGAAATTGGCCAGTTCGTACGAACCGCCGATGAACATGCCGGCCATGCCCGAGGAGAACAGCTGCTGGGCGGAGGGGTAGTCGAGGCCGATGAACCCATCCGGGAAGTAGTTGGCCGCGATGTCGGCGACTGCGCCCAAAGCAGAGGTGAAGCGCTCATCGGTGAAATCGGCATTGCCGGCCACGAGGTCATTGTAGAAGTCTTCGCCCATCAGCGAGGAGCCGAGACCGAAGGTGACCGTTTCGTTCTGCCAGGCGGTGGCGGTGCCATTGGCGAAGGGGATGACGCCGGCGTCCTTGAGCTTCTGGCTCAGGGCTTCCAGGTCCGCCCAGGTCTGGGGTTCTTCGAGCCCGTTGGCGTCAAAAATGGCCTTGTTGTAGATGACGAACTGGGTCTGGCTGGCGAAGGGCACGGCGTAGATCTTGCCGTCCGAACGCATGCTTTCCGCCGACAGCGAGGCCTGGGAGAAATCGGCCAGCGCCGGGACTGTCTCGGTCGAAAGCGGCTCAAGGTAACCGGCCGACGCCACGTTTTCGAGCCCGCCATAGGCGCGCACCATCATCACATCCGGGCCAGTGCCGCCGGCCAGGGCGGTGGAGAGGATGGTGTTGTAATTGGTGGCTTCGAAGGTCTCGAACTTGACGGTGATGCCGGGATTGGCAGCCTCGAAGGTGTCGATGAACTGCTCATAGGCAGCCTTGTCTTCCTGGCGCCAGCTCCAGAACGTCAGGTCCTGGGCCAAGGCCGGGGCGGCGACGAGCACGGCCCCAAGGGCAGCGCCGATACGGATCAGATTGGTCTTCATGGAGTTCCCTCTCCTTGCAAAGTCTCTTGGAAGGTCTTGTCCCGGCGCCCCTCAGGGCGTCAGCCGCCGGCCATCCTCGGCGGAAAAGTAGTGCGCGGCCCCTGGCGCAACCGTCACGGTCACGGCCTCGTCGGGCGCGAAAAGGTCATTGGGTGTGGTCCGGGCCGACAGCAGCGTGCCATCGGCCAGGCGTGCATAGACATAGGCGTTGTCGCCCAGATACTCGGTGTAGACGATCTGGGCCGACAGCCCGTCGGCCTGCCCCCGCACCAATTCAACGGCATCGGGCCGCAATCCGAGCTTGAGCGTCTGATCCGCGGGCAAGGGGCCGGTGGCGACAGATCCGCCATTGGCGACGCCGAGGCGATCGCCGTCGCGGGTCACGTCGACCAGCGTCATGCGCGGCGAGCCGATGAAGGTTGCAACAAAGGTGTTGGCCGGCGTCTCGTAGAGTTCGCGCGGCGCGCCCACCTGTTCGATGCGGCCATTGTTCATCACCACGATCTTGTCGGCCAGGGTCATTGCCTCGACCTGATCGTGCGTCACATAGATCATCGTGCCGCCGATCTCGCGATGCAGCCGCGCAATTTCCAGGCGCACTTCCGAGCGCAGCGCCGCATCGAGGTTGGAAAGCGGCTCGTCGAGCAGGAACACGTCGGGCTTGCGCACCAGGGCCCGGCCGATAGCGACGCGCTGGCGCTGACCGCCGGAGAGTTCGCGCGGCCGGCGCTTGAGCAATTGATCGAGCCGCAGCATGCGGGCCGCATCGGCGATGCGCTTTTCGACCTCGGCCTTGTCGAGCCCCATCAGCCGCGCACCGAAGGCCATGTTTTCATACACGTCCATGTGCGGATAGAGCGCGTAGGACTGGAACACCATGGCAATGCCGCGACGGGATGGCGCGACATCGTTCATGCGCGTGCCGTTGAGGATGAATTCTCCGTCCGTGATCGGATCGAGACCGGCGATCAGGCGCAGCAGGGTGGATTTTCCGCAACCCGAAGGGCCGACGAAAACCACGAACTCGCGGTCACCGATTTCCAGATCGATTCCGTGCAACACGGCGGTGTCGCGGAACCGCTTCTTGATGCCGCGAAGCGATAGCTGCGCCAATTGCTCTCTCCATCCCGACCTGCCCCACGCAGGTCCCGTCACCATGCCCTTGCCGGCCATGCTGAACGGAATACTAAATTCCGCAAAACTCTTGTGTCAAGAATATTCAATTACGCTGCGATTGTCAGCAATGGGCCAAAAACCGCGCAGATAGGCCGTTCAGGATCCGTTCATCCGCGGGGTCCAGGAGGCACCCGGTTATCGGGCCTTGAGGACAGTCACCGCGCTTTCGGAATTGTGGATGAAGTCGTGGGCATCGGCCTGGCGGCGGATCATCAGGATGAACAGCATGTCCATCAGCATCAGCTGCGCATCGCGCGAGGTGATGGCCGAGGATCGCACCCGCTCTTCATCGGCCACGGTAAACAGGTGGATATCGGCCAAGTCGAGCAGCGGATTGGGCTGCAGTCCCGTCATCGAAATGACCGTTGCCCCCCGCTGCTTGGCAATCTCGGCGATGCGCAGCGTCTCGAGGCTCCTGCCCGAGTGCGAGAGGGCCAGGAGGACATCGGTCTCGTTCAGCGCCGAGGCATTGGAAATCTGGATATGGCTGTCGCTGTCGATCAGCGCCATGCGCCCCAGCTTGAGGAGCTTATAGGAGAAATCCTTGGCCACGAGAGACGATGCGCCCACGCCGGCAAGCTGGATTTTCCGCGCTTTGACCAGGGAATCAAGCGCCAGATCAATGGTTTGCTCATTGTTGGCGGCCAGCGTCTCGCGCATCGAGAGCAGCTTGGACCCGATGAGCTTTTGCAGGATGGTGACATAGCTGTCGCTGGCATCGATGGTGCCATGGATGACGCCGCCCGGCGTGTGCCACTCAATGGCCTTGGCCTTGTTCACCGCCAGCTTGAGCTGCTGGTAGCCCGCATAGCCGAGCTTCTGGCTGAACTTGACGACACTGGACTGGCTGCGACCGGTCGCTTCGGCCAGGGCCGCAGAGGACAGGGTCAGCATCTGCTCGGGATGGTCGATGATGAACTGGGCGATCTGGCGATCCGCCTGAGTCATGGTGTCGAGCTTGGCACTGAGGACTTTCAGAATCGACATTGCAGTTTCCGTGACGCCGGCCCCGGCCCTGCCCGGAACTCGAGCACTAGAGCCGACACCCCTGTGTTGCAACAAGGTTCTCATACCCGCCCCGGCCGCAGACGCGCCGCCAACCACCGGAGCCACACAAATATGGAATACAATATTCCTTGTTGCGTTGACACCCGGAATATTCACTTCTAGCATCGCGCAGAAATTGAGCATAGGCACGATGGCAAAAACCACCCTGATGGCCGAGCTGGAACAGCTCGTTTCCGAAGCCCGCAACCCTGACACGCTGCAGATCGACCTGATGTCGTCGGGCGAGATCGTGGCAGCGATGAATGCCGAAGACGCCAAGGTCGCCGAAGCGGTGCGTCAGGTCCTGCCGGAAGTAGCCGCGACAGTCGATTGCATTGTGGAGGCCTTCAAGGTTGGAGGCAGGCTTGTCTATATGGGCGCCGGCACCAGCGGCCGCCTGGGCGTGCTCGATGCCTCGGAATGTCCGCCCACCTTTGGTGTTCCCGAGGGGATGGTGGTCGGCCTGATCGCTGGTGGCGACCGGGCCCTGCGCTACCCCATCGAAGGCGCCGAGGATTCGCGCGACGAAGGCCGAAGCGATTTGGAAAGAATCGGCGTGTCGGCCAAGGACGTGGTTGTTGGGATCGCGGTCAGCGGCAGAACCCCCTATGTCATCGGTGGCCTGGATTATGCCAAGAGCGTCGGCGCCGTCACGGCCGCTCTCTCGTGCAATCCTGATTCCGCCATTGCCCGCATGGCCGACATCGCCATTTCGCCGCTGGTTGGTCCTGAAGCCCTGACCGGCTCGACGCGGCTGAAATCCGGCACGGCACAGAAACTGGTTCTCAACATGCTGACCACGGCCAGCATGATCCGCATCGGCAAGTCCTATGAAAACCTGATGGTGGACCTCTCGGTCAGCAATGAGAAACTGGCAGCCCGAGCCACTCGCATCCTTGTCGAAGTGACCAATTGCTCGATGGAAGACGCCGAGCGCTTCCTGGCTGCAAGCAGCAACAATGTGAAGCTCGCCATCCTCATGGCGCTGACTGGAATGGACGCTGCGCAAGGCGAGGTTGCGCTGCGCCAGGCGGACGGTTTCCTGCGCCGCGCCGCCGCGCAACACCAGCCGCGTGCGGCCGGTTGAACGGGCGCATTGATGGATCTCCTCGTCAATCTCTATAGCCGCAAGGTCGATGAGTTGCGCGAACGGGCTGAGAAGGTCGCCGCCACCATTCGCGTGGCCCTGCCGCCCGAGCAACACATCATCAAGGATTGGGTCCGCACCCATTTTTCCGAGTACTGGGTCAGTGAAGTGACCGCAGCCATGGCGCATCAACCGCCGGGCTGCCTCATTGCCACTGTCGACGGTCAGTTGGTGGGCTTTGCCTGCTACGACGCCACGGCGCGCGGTTTTTTCGGCCCCACCGGGGTCTCCGAAGACCAGCGCGGCAAGGGCATTGGCCTGGCGCTGTTCTATCACACGCTCGTGGCCATGAAGGCCCATGGCTATGCCTACGCCATCGTCGGTTCGGCTGGGCCGGTGGACTTCTATGTCAACGCCGCCGGTGCGCTGCCCATCCCCTCCGACAAGGAGGACATCTACCAGGGACTGCTGCGCATCAAGCCGCAGCAGCAGGGAAACTAGGACATGTCGTCGACGCCACTCGCCCTATTTGTCGGCATGCCGGGCCATGAGCTCTCGCCCTCCGAGATCGCCTACTTTCGTGAGGCCAATCCATTCGGTCTGTTCCTGTTCAAGCGCAATCTCGACAATCCCGAACAGATCAAGCGCCTGGTGGCGCAGTTCAAGGAAGCGGTCGGCCGCGACGACGCCCCGGTCTATATTGACCAAGAAGGCGGACGCGTGCAGCGCCTGGACAATGGCAATTGGCCGCTCTTTCGCCCGCTTGGTGATTTTGGCGCTCTGGCCCGCAAGGACCTCGAAACCGGCAAGCGTGCGCTGCGCCTCTCGACCCAGGCCATGGGCACCATGCTGGGTGAACTGGGTCTGGGCAGCGGCACGACGCCAGTGGTCGATCTGGCGCGTCCCGGCACGCACAATGTCATCGGCAACCGCTCCTTTGGCGACGATCCGGAACTGGTCACGGCTCTTGGACGCGTCGTGGTCGAGGCGATGCTGGAAGTGGGCTCGATGCCCATCTTCAAGCACATACCCGGCTATGGTCGGGTCAATGTCGATCCGCATTTCGACTGCCCGGTCGTCGATGCCAGCATTGCCGACATGGCCCAGAGTGATTTCAGGCCCTTCGTTGCGCTCAATGATGCGCCCTGGGCCATGGTGGCACATCTCATCTTCTCGCAGATCGACCCGGAACATCCTGCTTCGGTGTCTTCCGCTGTCTGCGACATGATCCGCCGCGACCTTGGTTTTGACGGCGTGCTGATCAGCGACTGCCTCACCATGGAGGCACTCAAGGGAACATGGCCGGAGCGCGTCAAGGCATGCCTCGACGCCGGCTATGACATCGCCCTGCACAGCCAGGGCGATCTGGCCGCCAGCGAGGCGGCGGCCAAGGCGGCGCGGCCGCTGACTACGGACAGCCTTGCCCGCATTGATCGAGCCCAGAAGCGGCTCGGATCGCACCACGTCGACGTGCGCGCCCTGCACGCCGAGGTAGAGGGAATTTTCAGGGAGAATGGCTTCGCCTGAGGGCCTGGCTAATAACAAGGAGAGAATTGATTATGCGACAGATTTCATGGATTGCAGCCGCGTCCGTGCTGGCCCTGATGGCGGCAGCGCCCGTCCAGGCCCAGGACTCGAGCGGCAATGTTCTGACGCTCGCGTCGGAACAGACCACCACTTTCGTGCGCAACTTCAACCCGTTCGGGCAGACCTCGGCGCGCTACACCACGCTCGATTTCATGTACGAGCCGCTGGTTGTGTTCAATCGCCTCAAGGGCAATGAGCCGAACTTCCGCCTGGCCGAGAGCTACGAACTGGCTGACGACCTCAAGTCGATCACCTTCGTGCTGCGCGACGGCCTCAAGTGGTCGGATGGCGAAGCCCTGACCGCTGACGACGTCGTGTTCACCTATGACTATATCGCCAAGTTCCCGGCGCTGGACTTCATCTCGGTTGGCGCCCTTCTGGACAGCGTCGAGAAGGTCGACGACCGCACGGTCAAGTTCAACCTCAAGGAAGCCAACTCGCTGATCGCCAACACCATCGTGGGCATGCCGATCGTTCCGGAACATATCTGGGCCGACATCGAAGACCCGGTGACCTTTGCCAACGAGAATCCTGTGGGTTCGGGGCCGATGACCGAAATCACCCGCTTCACCCCACAGGTCTATGAGCAGTGCCGCAACCCGCACTATTGGGACGCGGACAATCTCAAGGTCGACTGCCTGCGCATGCCGCAGCTGGCCGACAACCCGCAGGTGCTGGCCGCGCTGGCCGATGGCACCCTGGACTGGGCCACGAGCTTCGTCCCCGACATCGACAACACTTTCGTCGCCAAGGACCCGGAACACCACAAGTACTGGTTCACCCCGTCGAGCCTGGTGTCCTTCCAGGTCAGCATGGTCACGCCGGACGAGAACAACCGCAAGGCGTTCAACGACGTCAATTTCCGTCGTGCCCTCTCCATGCTGATCGACCGCCAGACGATTGTGGATATCGCCGGCTATGGCTATCCGCTGGTCAATGACGATCCGGCCGCCCTGGGCGAGCTCTACAAGAGCTTTGCCAATCCCGAGGTCGAAGCCGAGTTCGGCAAATACGGCACGTTCGACCTCGAGGCCGGCATGGCCCAGCTCGACGAGGCCGGCTATGTCGACGCCGATGGCGACGGGTTCCGGGACAATCCCGATGGCACCCCGATTGCCATCGAGATCATGGTTCCCAATGGTTGGACCGACTGGATTGATGCGGTGCAGATCGCATCGGAGAGCCTGACCGAGGCGGGTCTCAACGTGAAGATGGCGACTCCAGAAGCTGCCGTCTGGACCTCGAGCCTGATCGCGGGCGAGTACTCGATGACCCTCAATGCCCTGGCATCGGCGGCCAACCCGTACTTCCCCTATATCCGCTCGTTCAACCCGAACGATTTCGGCAAGTCGCGCTTCACCGCCCCGCATTGGGAAAATGAAGAGCTGAGCGCACTGCTGGCCGAATACACGCAGATCAAGGATCCGGCGGAAGCCAAGGCTGTCATGGACAAGGCCCAGATGATCGTGGCCGAAAACATGCCGATCATCCCGGTCTATAACAGCCCGTCCTTCTACGAGTACAATACCAGCCGCTTCACCGGTTGGGCCGATGCCGACAACCCGAAATACTCGCCGGTTGTCTCCAATGCCAATCCGGCTCGCCTGCTGCAGCTGCTCGACCTCGACCCGGTGGCCGCCGAGTAACTCCTGAAGGGAGCGACCCGCTCGGCCGCTCCCACCACCCTCGGTCCATCCCCATCAAGGGGAGGGAAGCGCAAGACCGAGATGCCAATGCTCATCGTCTCCCTCCCCCTTGTGGGGAGGGATGAAGGGTGGGGGTATTGGTGTCTCGGCCTTCGCGATGCACTGAAAGGAACACATCACCATGGCCTTTTTGCTGCGGCGACTGGCGTTCTACCTGGCGGCTTTTCTCGTCGCCGCCACCATCAACTTCTTCCTGCCCCGGCTCATGCCGGGGGACCCCATCCAGATCATGTTCGCCAGCGCCGGCTCGGAACTGTCGCTGGAAAACCTCAACGCGCTCAAGCTGACCTTCGGCTTCATCGACGCGCCGCTGCACCAGCAGTACTTCGCCTATCTGCAAAGCGTGTTCACCGGCGATCTGGGCCGCTCGATCAAATATTTCCCGCTGCCGGTCACCGAACTGCTCGGGCGTGCCCTCATCTGGACGGTCGGCCTGATGGGTATTGCCACCCTTGTCAGCTTCACGCTCGGGAGCCTTCTCGGCGTTTTCGCCGCCTGGCGCCGTGGCAAGATCGTCGACTCGGTCATTTCGCTCACCGCCATCTTCTCCAGCTCGGTGCCGGCCGTCGTGGTGTCGCTGATCATGCTGTTTGTCTTTGCCTATACGCTGGGCTGGTTCCCCAATGGCTACGCCGCCGACCCGCTGATCGATCCCGCCTGGAGCTGGGAATATATCTCCAGCGTGATCTATCACGGCACCCTGCCGATGCTGACCCTAGTCTTCGTGCTCTCGGGCGGGTTCGCCGTGACCATGCGCAATAACATGATCAACCTCCTGGGCGAGGACTATATCGTCATGGCCCGCGCCAAGGGCCTCAGCGACAATACCGTCATGATCTGGTATGCGGCGCGCAATGCCCTGCTGCCCACCGTATCGAGCCTGGCCATTGCCATCGGCACAATCCTGGGCGGCTCGCTGGTGACCGAGGTGGTGTTCAACTATCCCGGCCTCGGCAATACGCTCTACCAGGCCATCATCGCCCGCGACTATCCCGTCATCCAGGGCCAGCTGCTGATCATGACGGGCGCCATGCTCGTCTCCAATTTCGTCGTCGATCTGAGCTATGTGCTGCTCGATCCGCGTCTGAAGAAAGCCTGACGCGATGAAGCTGTTTTCTCAACTCCTGCACAACAAGAAGGCCATGACTGGCCTCGTCATCCTGGCCATCATCCTGCTCGTTGCCATTCTCGCGCCATGGCTGACCGAATACAGTCCGGTCAAGCGCGTTGGCCGGCCGCACCAGGCGCCGAGCTGGGACTACTGGATGGGCACGACGCGGCTTGGCCACGACGTTTTCTCCCGCCTCGTGCATGGCGCGCGCGTGTCGCTTGCGGTCGGTTTCGGGGCAGGTCTCCTCATCACCCTCATTGGCACCGTGCTTGGCATCATCGCCGGCTACAAGGGTGGCGTGATCGACGAAGTCATCAACTTCTTCACCAATATGGTGCTTGTCGTTCCCAACCTGCCGCTGCTGCTGGTTCTGGCCGCCTTCATTGGCCAGGCGAGCCCCCTGGTGATCGCCATCATCCTGGGTCTCACCTCCTGGGCCTGGGGCGTTCGCGTGACGCGCTCGGAAACGCTCTCCATCCGCCAGCGCGACTTCGTCAAGTCGGCCGAAATGCTGGGCGAACCGAGCTGGCGCATCATGCTGTTCGAGATCTTCCCGAACCTGATCTCCATCGTCGGCATCAATTTCATCGGCTCGGTCATCTTTGCCGTGATCACCGAGGCGACGCTGGAGTTCCTTGGCCTGGGCGACCCCAATACGGTTTCCTGGGGCATCATGCTCTACAATGCGCAGAACGCGGCGGCCCTGTCCGTCGGCGCCTGGTGGGACATACTGGCCCCCTGCTTTGCCCTCGCCCTGCTTGGCCTCGGGCTTGCGCTCATCAATTTCGCCATCGACGAGATTGCCAATCCGCGCCTGCGGACCGGCGGCATGCTCAATCGCTGGACCAGAATGGTGCGCCTCGGGGAGGGCAAGCTATGACCGAGCCCGTCCTGTCGGTTCGCAATCTCAATATCGACTATGTTGGCGCCGAGGGCGAGTTCCACGCGGTCAAGAATGTCAGCTTCGACATCGCGCCGGGCGAGTTCTTCGGCCTGGCCGGGGAGTCCGGTTGCGGCAAGTCGACGATCGCCTTTGCCATTTCGCGCCTGCACCGCCCCCCTGCCCTGATCCGAACCGGCAGCCAGATAATGGTCGGGGGCCGCGACGTCATGGAACTGGATGACGCGGAATTGCGTCGCTTCCGCTGGCGCGAGGTCGCCATGGTGTTCCAGAGCGCCATGAACTCGCTCAATCCGGTGCTGACCATCGAGGCGCAGTTCCATGACGTGCTCAAGGCGCATGGTCGCATCACCCGCGCCGAGGCGCGCGAGCGCGCCGCAGAACTGCTCAAGCTGGTCGACATCGCGCCGGAACGGCTCGATTCCTATCCGCACCAGTGTTCGGGTGGCATGCGGCAGCGCATCGTCATCGCCATTTGCCTCGCACTCAATCCCAAGCTGCTGATCATGGACGAGCCCACCACCGCGCTGGATGTGGTGGTGCAGCGCGAAATCCTGCAGCGCATCGACGTGCTGCGCAAGAAGTTGGGGTTCTCGGTGCTGTTCATCACCCACGATCTGGGCCTGATGGTGCAGGTCAGTGATCGTATCGGGATCATGCTGGAGGGAGAACTGGTCGAACTCAACGATGCCCAGACCATCTATCGCCAACCCCAGCACGCCTATACCAAGCGGCTCTGGGCTTCCATGCCCAAGCTCCATGGCGAGCAGACGCGCGTGGAGGCCATGCCATGAACGAGACCATGAGCAACCCCATTCTCGCCCTTGACGATGTCTCGAAGGTCTTCGGTCGCGCTGACAAGCCGGTCTATGCTGCGCGTTCGGTAAGCTTTGCCCTCCATCCTGGCCGCACGCTCGCCCTGGTGGGGGAGTCCGGCTCTGGCAAGACCACTGCCGCGCGGCTCATCATGCGCGAATATTCCCCCGATCAAGGACGGTTGCTGTTTCACGGCGCGCCGCTGGGGAAAGCAGACAGCAAGGCCCTCAAGGCATATCGCTCCTCGGTACAAATGGTGTTCCAGGATCCGTTTTCGTCGCTCAATCCGACGCATACGATCCGCTATCACCTCGAGCGCCCCCTCAGGCTGCACCAGAAGGGCCTCAGCCCGGCGCAGCGACGGGCGGCCATCGTGGAACTGCTCGAACGCGTCAAGCTCGGCCCGAACCTCATCATGGACAAGTTTCCGCATGAACTTTCGGGCGGACAGCGGCAGCGCATCTCCATCGCACGGGCACTGGCGGTGAACCCGCAGGTCATCGTTGCCGACGAGCCGACCTCCATGCTTGACGTCTCGGTGCGCCAGGGCATCCTGAACCTGCTCAACGACATGAAGTCCGAACTGGGACTGGCCCTGCTCTACATCACCCATGACATTGCCACGGCGCGCTATGTCGCCGACGAGATCATGGTCATGTATGCCGGGCAAATCGTGGAATGGGGGGCGGTCGATCGGGTACTTGACGATCCGCGCCACCCCTATACGCGGCTGCTGCTGTCCGCCGTGCCCGACCCCGATCGGCGCTTTGACGACATCCGTTTCGCCGACGAGTTGGGTCGGATCGAGGAAATCCGAGCGCAGGCCGCGAAGGCCCAGCCCGCGGTCAGCCAGGTGGGCGAGAACCACTTCTTCCGTCCCATGCCGGCCTGATCATGACCACCCAGCTCCACGCATCGATCGAGACCTTTCCGATCGCGGGACAATTCACCATCGCCCGGGGCAGCAAGACCAAGGCCGTGGTGGTCAGCGTTGCGCTCGAACGGGACGGCCATGTTGGCCGGGGCGAATGCACGCCCTATGCCCGCTATGGCGAAACCCCGGAGACGACGCTGGCAGCGATCGAAGCGTTGGCACCGGCGATAGCTGGCGGGATGACGCGGCAGGAGCTTCAACGTGCGCTGGCGCCGGGAGCAGCCCGCAACGCCCTCGACTGTGCCTTGTGGGACCTTGAGGCAAAACGGGCCGGAACCTCGGTCGCGGCACTCGCCGGGATCACCCTGCCGCAACGGATCGAGACCGCCTTCACCATCAGCCTGGGCTCGCCCGCGGCGATGGCGGAGGCCGCAGCCAGGGTGGCTCACCTGCCCCTGCTCAAGATCAAGCTGGGGGCGCCGGGCGACGCCGAACGCCTGGGCGCGGTACGGGCGGCCGCGCCAAACACCCGTCTTGTCGTCGATGCCAATGAAGGCTGGCATGTCGACGATCTGGGCGTCCTGCTTGAGGTCAGCCGGCATTGCGGGGTGGAACTGGTGGAACAACCGCTGCCGGCCGGCGCCGATGCGGCGCTGGCCGATATCGACCATCTGGTGCCCATTTGTGCCGATGAAAGCGTCCATGCCCTGCAAGGGCTGGAAGACCTCGTGGGACGCTACGATGCCATCAATATCAAGCTCGACAAGACCGGCGGCCTGACCGAGGCGCTGGCCGTCGCCGGGCGTGCCGAAGAGCTTGGACTGGCGGTCATGGTGGGCTGCATGGTCAGCACCTCGCTTTCGATGCTGCCGGCGCGCCTGCTCGCAGCCAAGGCACGCTGGGTGGATCTCGATGGACCGCTGCTCCTGGCCGAAGACCGGCCGGGCGGCCTGGCCTATCGCGGCGGTGTTCTCGACACCGGTGCTTCGGCGCTCTGGGGCAGTTGAGCCCAGACCGCAGCCCTATTTCGGATGCGTCACATCGCGGGTGCGCCGAAGCGCATCGACCGTCTGTTCATAGCGCTGGCTGGCGACGCCGAGGAAAAGACAATCGACGATGGCCAGTTGCGCAATGCGGCTAACCATGGCGCCGGCGCGGAGCCGACTTTCACGGGCCCTGCTGACCAGACATTCGTCGGCCGCCTGGGCCAGGGGCGAATCCGGCGAACCGGTCAGTGCCACCGTGAGGGCGCCCGCCTGCCGCGCGATGTCGAGAAATCGCACAGTGTCGGCGGTAGCGCCCGAATGCGAAAAGCCCAATGCAACTGTCCCAGCCGGCGAAAGCAAGGCCGCTGTCCAGGCCTCGTGTGGATCGGCCAGCAGAAAGGCGTTGCGACCAATGCGGAACAGCTTGTGATGCAGGTCCTGGGCGACGAACTGGCTGGCGCCAATGCCGAAGAGCAGGATGCGCTCGGCCTGATCGACGGCCGCTACCACGCGCTCAAGCGCGCCATAGTCGAGGCCGGACACGGTTTCATCGATGGCCAGGATTTCCAGAGAAGCCACTTTGGAGGCCATTTCCTGCAAGGTGTCGGACTGCGCGATCTCGGCGCCGAGTATCAGGTCGTTGCCGAACTGGGCTGCTTCCTTGCCCAGTTCCGTGGCGAGCGACATGCGCAGTTGCGCATAGCCCGAAAGCCCGAGGACCCGGCAGAACCGGACAACCGAAGCAACCGATGTGCCGCAGCTGTCGGCCAGTTCGGAAATGGTCTGCTCAAGCACGATCCGGGGCTGGTCACGGATCACCGTAGCCACCCGCTGCATTGCGGGGGTGAACTTGTCCACAGAGGCTTCGATGGTCGATTGTATCCCCAAGGTCTTCTCCCTTCGGCCCGCCTCCCGGGGGTCGGGCGCGAAATCGGCGCGACCCTATCCGAACCGCTTCCGCATGCCCAATGAAACTAAAGTTCAGAACACTGATCAAGTATGAAAATTATTGACAGCCTCCAGTGGGACTTCATAGGCTTGTCATAGAGGTTGGTGTCGCCCGCGTGAGAGAGAGCGCAAAGACGATGCACCGAAGACCTTGGCACAGCCTTCAAAGATCGGGGCTGGCTCAACAGTGAGGGAATTCCAAGATGCAATTTTCCAAGAAACTCCTTGCCGGGCTGGCCGTGGCCACCGCCCTGACCGCTGTCGGCACCGCACTGCCCGCGCAGGCGGCCGAACTGCGCATGGCCTGGTCGCAGGATGCTACCGGTCTCGACCCGCACAAGCAGACCGCGTTCTCCTCGCTGCGCCTGCTCGAATTGATCTATGAGCCGCTGGTCCGCCTGGACGCCGAGCTCAATGTCGTGCCCGCCATTGCCTCGAGCTGGGAATTTGCCGAGGACGCCAAGACCCTCACCTTCTCGCTCGATCCGAATGCCAAGTTCTCCAATGGCGCCCAGGTCACCTCGGCAGACGTGAAGGCTTCCTTCGAACGCCTGCTCGATGAAGAGACCGCCGCGGCCGCCCGTTCGAACTTCCTCTCGATCGAGAGCATCGACACTCCGGACGATGCGACGGTGGTGTTCAACCTTTCGACCGCAGACGTGCCGATCCTGGTCGCCATGGCAACCATCAACGCGGCAATCGTCCCTGCCTCCGAGATCGAGGCGGGCAATGTTGGCACCGAGGCCGTCGGCTCGGGCCCCTTCAAGCTCGACAGTTGGGAGCCCAACGCCCGAGAAGTGCTGAGTGCCAATGAGGACTGGGCCGGCGGCGACCTCGCCATCGATGGGATCACCATTTCCGTGCTGCCGGACGAAACCGCGATCCTGGCCTCGCTCCGCGCCGGCCAGACCGATTTCGCCCTGCTCAACGATCCGCTGGTGGCAACTCTGGTGCCGATGGAGCCCAATCTCGAGCTCAACCGCGTTGGCGTCCTGTCCTACAATGTGCTCCAGCTCAATCCGTCGCGCGCGCCCATGGACAACCTCAAGGTTCGTCAGGCGATGAGCTGCGCCATCGACCGCCAGGCGATCATCGATGCCGCCCTGGCCGGCGAGGGCAAGGTGACCGGCCCGCTGACCATGCCGGCCTTTGCCCAGGACCCGTCCAACCTCTTCTGCTACGAGCAGGACATCGAAAAGGCCAAGCAGCTGATGGCCGAGTCGGGCGTTGGCGGCTTCACCGCCAAGGTGATTGCGGCCACCGGCGAGCCGCCTGTCGCGGCGTCCGAAGCGCAGGTGCTCCAGGCCCAGCTGGCCGAGATCGGCGTCAATCTCGAAATCGAGATGATGGAGCTCAACGTTTATGTCGACACCTGGCTGGCCGGTGACTTCGACATGGCCGTGGCCCAGAATGGCGGCCGCCCGGACCCCTATCCGATGTACAACCGCTACTTCACCAAGGAAGGTAACCTGGTCAAGGTTTCCAACTTCGTGGACGACGAACTGGACAGCCTGATGAAGCAGGGTCAGGCCGAAACCGATCCGGCCAAGCGCGTCGAAATCTTCCAGGCCTTCGAAAGCCGGCTGGCCGAGCTGTCGCCCTGGCTGTGGCTCTCCACTGGCTATAGCTACACGGCCCAGCTCAAGACCGTTTCCGGCTTTGAACCCTCGCCGACGGGAACGCTTTTCGGCCTGACCAAAGTGTCGGTAGAATAGTCCAATCAGGGACCGGCCGTCCCGGCCGGTCCCGCCTTTCGGGTCACGTCCATGAGTTATGTGGTTCAGCGCCTGCTGACCTTTCCGCTGATCCTGCTCGGGGTATCCGTGCTGGTCTTCGTGTCGATCCGTCTCGTGCCGGGCGACGCCATTACCGCGATGCTCGGCACTGAGGCAGGGTTGCTCACCCCCGACCAGCGCGCGGCACTTGCCGCCTATTTCGGCATCGACCAACCTGTCTGGGCGCAATATCTGCGCTGGCTGGGCGGCCTGGTCCAGGGCGATCTGGGTATATCCTCGATCTACGGCAAGCCGGTCCTCGCTGTCATTCTCGAGCGCTTCCCGCTCACCCTGCAGCTGTCGCTGATGTCGATGGTCATCGCCCTGGGTGTCGGCGTGCCGCTGGGCGTTCTCGCGGCGTCGCGCAATGAGCGTCCGAGCGACCTGGTGGTGCGCGTCCTGGCCATGCTGGGCCAGTCGACACCGAGCTTCGTCATCGGCATTCTCATCATCTATGTGCTGTCGGTCTATTTCGGCTTCGTGCCGGCCATGGGCACCTTCACGCCACTCCTGGTCGACCCACTGGCCAGCATCGGGCAGCTGATTTTCCCCGCGATCACCCTCGGCTTTGCCTTCGCCGCCTCGGTAACGCGCATCTCCCGCTCGTCCATGCTCGACGTGCTCAGCGACGATTACGTACGCACGGCCCGGTCCAAGGGCGCGACCCCGGCAAGCGTGATCTGGCATCACGCCCTGCCCAATGCACTCATTCCCGTGGTCACGCTCTCGGGCGTCGAATTCGGCTACCTGCTGGGCGGCGCGGTCATCGTCGAGCAGATTTTCGCCCTGCCCGGCCTGGGGCGTCTCGTTCTCGATGCCATCACCCAGCGCGACTATGCGCTGGTGCAGGGCACGGTCCTGTTCATCGCCTTCAACTTCCTGGTGGTCAATCTGCTGGTCGATCTCGCCTATGTCGCCCTCGATCCCCGCATCCGGATCGGGAGGCGCTGATGGGCAAGCTGTTCTCCGCCCTTTTCCGCCATCCCTCGGGCCGTATCGGCCTGGTGATCATCGGAATCTATGTGCTCGCCGCGATCCTCGGAACGCTGGGCCTGACACCCCATGACCCGCTCAAAATGTTCCCCATCGACCGGCTGAAGGCGCCGAGCGGCGGCTACTGGTTCGGTACCGACCTGTTGGGCCGCGATGCCTTCAGCCGCCTGATGGTGGGCATCCGGCAGTCCATGCTGATCGCCTTTGCCTCGGTGGCCTGCGCCACCCTCGCCGGGACCATCATAGGCCTGCTTTCCGCCTGGTGGGGGGGTATCTGGGATGGCATCTTCATGCGCGTCATGGATGTGCTGCTTGCCTTCCCGGCGATCCTCCTGGCGCTGCTGATCATCGCCATAGTCGGGCCTGGCACCATGACCAGCGTGGCCGCCATCGCCATCGTCTACACCCCGATCTTTGCGCGCGTCGTTCGCGGCCCGGCCCTGTCGCTCAAGCAGCGCGACTTCGTGGACGCGGCCCGCACCTTCGGCAGTTCGCAGTTCTACGTGCTGACGCGGCACTTGCTGCTCAACTTGGTGGCACCGCTCGCCGTGCAGGTGACACTGGCGCTGGCCTGGGCCTTGCTGACCGAGGCGGGCCTGAGCTTTCTCGGCCTGGGCACGCAGCCACCGACCCCCTCGCTCGGGCTGATGCTGGCGGAAAGCCGCAACCTTATGCAGCACGCCCCCTGGCTGATGATCTTCCCGGCCCTCACCATCATGCTGGGCATTCTCGGCTTCAACCTGACGGGTGACGCCCTGCGCGACATTCTCGACCCGCGTACCCAAAGGAGGGAAGCATGACCCCCCTGCTCTCCGTCCGCGATTTGCGCGTCGGCTTCGGCCGCGACCACAAGGCCAATGAAGTGGTCAAGGGTGTCAGCTTCGACCTCAATGCCGGCGAAACGCTGGCCATTGTCGGCGAGTCCGGCTCCGGCAAGTCGGTGACGGCCCTATCCATCAACCGGCTGGTGGATTTCGGTGGCGGCCGTATCACCTCGGGTTCGATCAAGCTCACCCGCAGCGATGGCTCCAGCCTGGATGTGGTGCGCGCAAACGAAAGAACCCTGCTTGGCATTCGCGGCCGCGATGTCGGGATGATCTTCCAGGAGCCGATGACGTCGCTCAATCCCGTGCACACCATCGGCGCACAGATCTCGGAGGCGTTCCGCCTCTCCAAGGGACTGACCGGCGCTGCAGCGCACCGGGCCAGTCTGGAAGTGCTAGGACGCGTCCGCATCCCCGACGCGAAATCACGCCTGGATTATTATCCGCATCAGCTCTCGGGCGGCATGCGCCAGCGGGTGATGATCGCGATGGCACTGGCATCGAGCCCGCGCCTGTTGATCGCCGACGAGCCTACGACTGCCCTCGATGTCACGGTGCAGGCGCAGATCATGGCACTCCTGGCCGAATTGCGGGCCGAAACCGGCATGTCGATGATCTTCATCACCCATGATATCGGGCTGGTCGCCGGCATCGCCGACCGCATCATGGTCATGCAGAATGGCGTCGCGGTCGAGCAGAACGACACCGGCGCCGTCCTCGACGATCCTCAGCACGAATACACGCGCCACCTGCTGCGCGCGGTTCCGCACTTCACCTCCGGCAAGGCTGTGCGCAGCGACGGCACCCGGCAGGAAACCATCGATCCGATCGTCAAGGTCGATGACCTAGTCGTCCGCTTCCCCGTTGGCAGGGCCTGGTTCGGACCGAAGGGCGCTATCCATGCCGTGGACGGGGTCAGCTTCGACCTGATGCCCGGCGAGACCCTGGCCATTGTCGGCGAAAGCGGTTGTGGCAAGTCCACTACCGCAAGAGCTCTGCTCAACCTCAACACCCCGCACCGCGGACAGATCCAAGCCGGTTCGGGTCATTCCAGGCGGCCGGTCCAGATGGTGTTCCAGGACCCGTTCGCCTCACTCAATCCGCGTCTTGATGTCGAAGCGCTGTTGGCAGAGCCAGCCATTGCCAATGGCCAGCGTCCGGACGCCGATCTTCGGGAGCGGATGCATTTTCTGCTCGACCGCGTCGGACTGCCCAGGGACGCCCTAACGCGCTACCCGCACCAGTTCTCCGGCGGCCAGCGGCAAAGGTTGTGCATCGCACGGGCGCTGATGCTCAACCCCGATGTGGTGGTGCTGGACGAGGCAGTGTCGGCCCTCGACGTCTCGGTGCAGGCCCGGGTTCTGGAGCTTCTGGTCGACCTGCAGCGCGAGTTTGGTCTCGCCTATCTCTTCATTTCCCACGACATGGCCGTGGTCGAACGCATTGCGCACCGCATCGCCGTGATGTTTGCCGGCCAGATCGTGGAAATTGGCGACGCCCGCGCCGTGTTGGCCGATCCGCAGCATAGTTACACCAAGCGGCTGATTGCTGCCGTGCCGGCGATCGAGCGGCGCAAGCAGCACTTCGCCGTCGACATGACACAGGTGCCCTCGCTTGTCCGTCCGCCAGGCTACGAGCCACCGCCGGCGCTTTGGCATGACAACGGGCAAGACCACCGTGTCCGACTCGAGGAAACACCATGACGGAACTTGACGTCCGGCTGGACCGGGCCTTTGCCCCGCTGGCGGCGGCCATCGAGGCCGGCCGCATTCCCGGCGGGGTGCTCGGGATGATCGATGGCGCCGGCAATCGTGCCGTGCGCGCCCTGGGTCAGGCGCAGACCGTTCCAACCAGCAGGCCAATGCGCGCAGTGACCTGGTTCGACCTCGCCTCGCTGACCAAGGTGCTGTTCACCACCGAGCGAATCCTGGCGCTTGCGGAGAGTGGCCGGATCGATCTCGACGCGCCCCTCACCTCGGTTTTGCCTGATTATCGGCACTACAATCTCGACAATTGGGAGCGCAAGGTGACCTTCCGGCAGTGTCTGGGGCACCAGACACCGTTTCCGGCGGTCTTTCCCCTCTATACTTATGGGCGTGATCCGGACCTGTTGCGCACTTTCCTGTTGCAGCACGAGTTCCCGGCTGGACCCTCTGTCTATTCGGACATCAACTTTATCCTGCTGGGCCTGGCGCTCGAGCGCATCGAAGGCGAGTGGATCCGTCAGATGGACCCCGGCCCGGGCTTTGCCTGGTTCGCCGATCCCTCCGAAGCGGCAGCTACCGAGGACTGCTACTGGCGCCATCGCGTGCTGGTGGGCGAGGTGCATGACGACAATTGCTCGGCGCTGCAGGGCGCAGGCCATGCGGGCCTGTTCGGCACGGTAGACAGCGTGCTCGACTTTGCCGCCTCCAAACTTGCCAGCGCTGGCGCCGATGCCCTGATCCGCACACCCTTGTCAGGTCGCCGGACCCATGGCTGGGAGCGCCCCTATGAGGGTTGGTCTGGGGGAGAACACTGCTCGCCCCGGACCATCGGCCATACCGGCTTTACCGGCACTGGCCTCTGGATCGATTTCGAGAAGGGCCAGGCCTGGACCCTCCTGACCAACCGGGTGCATCCAACGCGACATTTCGATAGCGGCATCATTGCGCTGCGCCGCGCCGTCGGGGATTGCATCAATGCCCAATAAGGAGACTGCAATGGAGCCGATCTGGGCCATCGGACTGATGACGGGCACCGTGCTCGACGGCAATATCGATGTGGCGCTGCTGCGCACGGACGGCGAATCCATCGACAGTTTTGGCGCTTACACCCTGGCGCCCTACCCGCAGTCCATTCGCGACCTTTTGGAAGAAACTCTGGCTCAGGCCCGCAAGTGGAATTTCGAGGGGCCGGAACCGGCAATCTTCAAGCAGGCAGAGGATGCGCTGACCCGCGCCCAGTCCGCAGCGGTGCTCAACCTAGTCAGGCAGGCCGGACTGCGCCCCGAGGATGTCGGGATCATCGGGTTCCACGGCCAGTCGGTATTGCACCGCGCGCCGCAGCCGGGCCGCATTGGCGCCACCCGCCAATTGGGCAATGGCGCTCTCATGCGCGAGCTGACCGGCATCAAGACCGCCTATGATTTCCGCTCGGCCGATGTGCGCGCCGGTGGCCAGGGCGCGCCGCTGGCGGCGCTCTATCACCAGGCGCTCCTGCGCAAGATTGGCGCGACCGACGGCAAGACGGCCGTTCTCAACCTTGGCGGTGTCGCCAATGTCACCTTCTGGGATGGCGCCGATACGCTGGTGGCCTTCGATACCGGGCCGGCCAATGCCCCCATCAATGACTTCATCAAGGGCCTTGGCCTGGGGGACATGGATCGCAATGGCGAGATGGCCCTGCGCGGCACGGTCGATGAGGAGCGGTTGGCGCGACTGCTGACCCATCCCTACCTGTCGGCCCCCTACCCCAAATCGCTCGACCGCTTCGACTTCCTGGCCAGCATGGCAGACGGGCTTGGCGCCGAAGACGGTGCTGCAACGCTCACCGCCTTCACCACGGGGGCCGTCGGCAAGGCGCTGGACCTGCTGCCATCGCGACCGGACAGGCTGATCGTCTGCGGCGGGGGGCGGCACAATCCGGCGATCATGGCCATGTTGAAGACGCGAGCCAACGTCGACGCCGTACCGGCCGAAGCCGTGGGCTGGCGCGGCGACGCCATCGAGGCGGAGTGCTTCGCTTTCCTCGCGGTGCGCGTGCTGCGCGACCTGCCGATCAGCTTCCCGACCACGACGGGGGCGCCACACCCGCTGACTGGCGGCATGCTCGCGGCCTGACATGGACGGGTTGAGCCTGGAAGTATCGGGAACGCCGAGGGCTGATGACCTGGAGGTCATCGGCCGGCACCTGACGGCGTTCAACGAAGCCGATGTGGGGCCATCGGAGCGTCGGCCCCTGGCCGTATTGGTGCGCAATGACGCTGGAGAGATTGTGGCCGGCATTTCCGGCTACACGGCCTGGGGCTGGCTCTATGTGCAATGGCTCTGGGTGGCCGAGGATCAGCGCGGAAAGAAGCTGGCTGGCACGATGCTGGCAGCGGCGGAAGGTGAAGCACGCCAGCGCGGCTGCCACGGCGCCTATATCGACACCTTCAATCCCCATGCGCTCCATGTCTACCAGCGCGCCGGCTACACTCCGTTCGGAACGTTGCCGAATTTTCCGCAGGGCCGCACAAGAACCTTCCTCCAGAAAGCGCTCAGCGGTTCCGCCTGACGCTATCCTCGATAGCCCAGCAAACGCGGCACAAAGAGCACGAAGTCGGGCACGAAGGTGATGAAAGCGAGCGCTCCCAGCAGGGCGATCAGGAAGGGCGTTAGCTCTCGCACGATCGCGCCCACGGGCTGCCGGGTGATGTTCGCGACCACGAAGAGCAGCAGCCCATAGGGCGGCGTCACCAGGCCGATCATTGTGTTGACCACCACCACGACGCCGAAATGCAGCAGGTCAATTCCCAGCGCCTGTGCGGTCGGCACGAAGATGGGCACGATGATCAGCAGGATGGCACCCCCTTCGAGAACACAGCCAAGCACGAGCAGGAGCAGGTTCATCACCAGCAGGAAGCCGATGGGCGAGAGGTCGAATTGCTGGATGAAGCCGGCAAGGCTGGCCGGCACATCCTGGCGCGTAATCACGTAGTTGAAGGCCAGAGCCCCCGCGATCAGAACACCCACCGATGCGGTGGAGCGCGCACTGTTGAGCAGGGTCGTGAAGAACTGACCGGCACTGACCGAGCGATAGACAACAACGGATACGGCCAAGGCGTAGAAGGCGGCGACGGCGGCGGCCTCTGTGGGGGTCATGATGCCACCATAGATGCCGCCCAGCAGGATGACCGGCAGGAGCAGCGCCGGGACGGCACGGAAGGTGGTGACGGGGATGTCCCGGAGCGCCACCGACTCGTCGCGAGGAAAGTTGCGGCGGGTGGCGATGAAGGCGTTCATGGCCATCAGTACCAGGCCCATGAGCAGGCCCGGCAGGATGCCGGCGGCGAAGAGATAGCCGATCGATGTATCGGAAACCAGGGCATAGAGCACCATGGGGATGGAGGGCGGTATGATCGGCCCTATGGTGGCTGAGGCCGCCGTGATCGCAGCAGCGTAGGACGGGCTGTATTGGCCATTCCTGGTCATCATGTTGATGATGATGCGCCCCATGCCCACGGCGTCGGCGATAGCGGAGCCCGACATGCCCGAGAAGATGAGGCTGGAAAACACGTTGACATGCCCCAGCCCACCCCGAAAGCGACCGACCACGGCCTGCGAGAAGCGCAGCAGGCGGTCGGCCAGGGAGCCGGCATTCATGATGTCGGCGGCCAGAATGAAGAGCGGAATAGAGAGGAGCGTGTAGCTGTTGAACAGGCCCTGGAGCAGGGTTTCCGAGGCAATCGAGGTGTCAAACCCACGGCCTGCGAGAAACACGATGGAGCCGACCAGCATCGAAATACCTATCGAATAGCCGAACAGGGACAGCAGCGCGATGAGCGCAAGGGCCCAGACAAAGGGGTCAAACATGCTCGGCAACCTCGGATGCAGAAGGCGCGGAATTGGTGTATCCGGCGCCAGTCAGGGCGCGCCAGCAGGTGCGGAGGCTGCGCGCGACAACGGCCAGAACGAAGGGGATGTAGATCGCGAACAGGATATCGAAGCGAATGTGGAGGAAGGCGGTCTTTTCCACCTTCATGAAGGTCACGTAGCCGTAGATGTCGGGCAGCGACCACAGGAGAATGGCGGCAACGATGGCGGCGGCCGTGAAATCCATGAAGCGCTGCACCGGGCGGGGCACGGCTGCATGGATAATGTCGAGCCGGATCACCTCCTCGTCGCGCAGCACGAAGGCATAACCGAACAGGATGCCCCACAGCCAGGCGACCGTCACATATTCCACCGTCCAGCCCAGTGGCAGGTTGAGGAAATAGCGGAAGACGATCTGGATCAGAAAGCTTCCGAACATGCTGGCCAACAGCAGGACGACGAAAAGCTCTGCGACCCTGTGCAGGCGGCTCCAGAGACTGGCCAACTGGTTCATGGTATGACCTCGACAGGCATGGCATGCTGTTCCCGCCACCGGATGGCGGGAACTTTGGGACGTCCCCGGGGGAAGACGGTCCCGCCTTGGCGCAGGTCGGGCCGCCTTCCCGATGCTCACCAGGAACGAGGAGAGCATTGGCCGGGGATGAGTTCAACGCGTTCTAGAGCGCGTTGATCTTGTCCAGGAGGCCCTCGGGCCAGTCCTTGGAAAATTCGGAGTTCAGGTATTCCGCGAGCACGTGATCGCGGAACGCGGTCTTGTCAGGCTCGTAGACGTCAAGCCCTTCGCCCTTGAAGAAGTCCACCAGCACGGCCTCCTGTTCAAGGGTTGTCTTGTCGAGCGCGGCCTCGAATTTGAGGGCACACTCCTGCACCTTGGCCTGCTGGGCCTCGGTGAGGCTGTTCCACTTGGACATGGAAATGGCGAACTGGTTGTTGGCAATCAGGTGGCCAGTGAGAATGATCTGGTCGGTGACTTCGTAGAATTTCATCGACTTGTCGGCCGGGAGCGGATTGTCCTGTCCATCGATCGCGCCTGTCTGCAGGCCCGTATAGACTTCCGTGAAGGCCATGGGCGTGGGGCTGGCGCCGAGGGCCTCGCCTACGAACTGCCAACCTTCGCCACCGGGCATGCGCAGCTTGACGCCGGCGAGATCGGCAGGAGTCATGATCTTCTTGTCGCCGCGCAGATTGACATGGCGCGTGCCAATATAGGGGTTGGCGAGAACCTTTACGCCGGCCTCGCTCTCCACGGAGGCCCAGAGATCGTCGAGGACATCGGAATGCGTTACCGCCCGCAGGTGGTCGTAATCCCGATAGAGATAGGCAGCGCCCAGAATGCTGGTGGCCGGCACCTGGTTCTGGAAGTCGTAGATGGCGAGGCCCGCCATGTCGAGATTGCCGCGCTGCATCGCGGTCAGTTCGGTGCCCTGCTTGAACAGGGTGGCGCCAAAATAGGGCTTGAAATCGAATTCGTCGCCGAGACACCCCCCGAACTCGGTCCGGAGCAGCTCACTGCGAATGTCGGTCTCGGCGACCGTGTCGGAATAGATCAGCTCGACCTTGTCCTGAGCGAAACTGGTCGTGGCCATGAGGGCCACAGCCAGCGCTCCGAAGCCGGTCTTGATTGTCGTATTGATCGAACGCATTGGTTCCTCCCTTTTGCATTCCATGCCGGCGCCAAGGGCCCCGGACACTCTCCTCACCCCGGCTGACTGACCGGAGAATTCTCTGTTCCGAAGGACTCGAACGTCACCCGCATGGCGTCGGCGTCTGCCGGCAGGCCGGTGAACAGCTCGAAAGCCTTGACCGCCTGGAACACGGCCATTCCAGCGCCCGACATGGTCCGGCATCCGAGCGCTCGCGCCTTGGCCAGCAGTGCCGTCTCGAGCGGGAAATAGACGATATCGGCCACCCAGGTCTGGCGGCGCAGCAGGTCAGGATCGATGGGCAGGCCCGGCGATTTATCCATCCCCACGGGTGTGGTGTTGACGATGCCGTCGAACACCATGTCGGCGAAGTCGCCATGCCGAGCCGCCCTGACATGGGTTTCACCGCTCGCGAAACGGCCGGCAAGTTGCTCGGCCCGCCCTTGATCGATGTCGGCGATAACCAGTTCGCTCACCCCGCACTCAACCAGGGCATTGGCAACGGCCGACCCGGCGCCTCCCGCCCCGAGCTGAAGCACGCTTCGGTTGGGCGCGCCTGCCATTTCGAACCGGAAGGCCTGGGCAAAGCCCCAGAGATCGGTGTTGTAACCAATGGCCCGGCCGTCACGGAACACCACGGTGTTCACGGCGCCCACACGGGCAGCGCCATCGTCGACGTCGTCGAGATGGGTCATGATCGCCTGTTTGAAAGGATAGGTGACGTTCAGTCCTGCGAAACCGAACAGCTTTGCGCAGGAAAGTATGTCACCGATTGACGGAGCGCCGGCCCCTCGATGCGCTGTGTCGATAAGGGTGTATGTGTAGTGCAGGCCCTGCCTGCCGCCCTCTGCCATGTGCATGCGCGGTGTACGGGACCGCTGGATATTCTCGCCGACCAGGCCGACCAATACCGATCGGAGCGCAGGCCGGGACGCGGTCCTGTTCAACTCAACGCTGGCAGAATGAACCAACGGCACGAAAGTCTCCTCCCCAGGCGTAAGGCACGCCAGCGCAGTCCAGGCTCAACCGCGATCGTCGAATGTCCGCGGCCCCAGGATCATTGGAAGCACTTTGTACGAACTGGTTAGTTTAGTCAATATTGCTCGTGACGGAAGGGTGTCCATTGCATTCGGCAAACATCCAATCTGGCAATTTCTTGTTCCATAACTGATAGTTACGGGGAAATCACGCTACTGCCCGAGGCCCTAGCGGGCTGTGGACGGCGACCGCACCGCACCTGCGGACAGGCACAACATGCATTGACATGTACGAACCGGTTAGTACGCTAGATTCAACGACCCTGATCGGCGGTCGAAGGAGGCGATTTCGTGCTGAACACTGAACTGGAGCCGTTCCTGGCTGCGTGGAACGAAAAATGGTCGCGGCTGCCTCAAGGCGCCAAACCGGCAGATCGCCGAGCGCTGTTCGAGGTCATCGCCAGGGAAATGCGTCTGCCAACGCCCGAAGGCGTGGAGACCACCGCGGAGCATTGGGTGCCGAGCGCTGCCGGGGACGTGCGCGTCCGCATTTTCCGCCATCAGGGCGACCAGATACAGCCCTGCCTCATCTACATGCATGGCGGGGCCTGGATGCAGGGGAGCCCGGAGACGCATTGGGACATCACGGCACGCATCGCAGCCGCCAACCGGCAAACAGTGATCAGCGTCGACTATGCCCTGGCGCCCGAACATCCCTTTCCGGCCGCTATCACCCAATGCCAGGACGTTGTGCGCTGGGCCAATGCGAACGCCAGCGCGCTGGGGATCGACCCGGAGCGGATCGCCGTGGGCGGCGACAGCGCCGGAGCCAATCTCGCGGCTAGCCTGGCACTGGCGTTTCGCGACTCCGACATCCGGATCATCGGGCAGTTGCTGGTTTATCCTGCTGTCGATTTCGAAATGCAGCGCCCGGCCTATGTCGAGAATGCCCATGCGCCACTGCTCAGTGTCGCCGGGATGCCGGCTGTGAACGCCATGTACTGCCCCAATCCCGAGGATCGGCGGAATCCGCTGGCGGCGCCGATGCTGGCCGAACGCCATGACGGCCTGCCGCCCGCCTTCGTTGCCGTCGCGCAGTATGATCCGCTCCGAGATGACGGCCTCGACTATGCCGCAAAGCTGCGTGAATCCGGCGTTTCGGTAGAGCTCGATACCGGCGCCGGATTGATTCATGGCTATCTGCGGGCAATGGACTATTGCGCAGCCAGCCGTGACAACCTGGGCCGGATGTGCTCCTGGCTTGATCAGATGAACAGGTCTGCCACTTGATCATGGATGGTGTTCCCCTGCCCTCGACGCCGCGACTGGAGTTCGCCTTTTCCATTTCGGCCGAAATAGGCCAGGCGCGTAGCGCCGGTCGCCATGGCCAGGGAGAGCGCCTCCACATCCCCATCCTCTCGGGACGGGTGGAAGGGCCGCGCCTGAGCGGCACCATCCTTCCAGGCGGGTCGGACTGGCCCCTGATCCGTCCCGACGGAACCTCGGAGATTTCGGCGCGCTACACGATCCTGACTGCCGACGACACGCCGATCCTTGTCCACAATGACGGTCTCAGGGTCTCTTCGCCGGACGTCCTGGCCCGTTTGCGGCGGGGCGAAGCGGTCGACCCGGCAGAGTACTATTTCTTTTCAACGCCCCGCTTCGAGGCACCGGACGGCCCCTATCGCTGGCTCAGCGACACCATCTTCGTTGCGTCATTGGCGCCGCGTCCCGGCGGCATCGAAATTCGTGTCTTCGCCGTCTGTTGACCCATTGCCTTGCACCGCTTCCCGTAATTGACTGCGTATCGGAGGAACCGCCGGTTGCATTCAGCACCGGCGTTCACGCGTTTTCGCGATGCTGAAGCAGAGGAGAGCAGCACGATGGACTACAATGACGATTCCGGTCTCGACTTCATCGAGGGCTTTTCGCTGCTGGCCGGCGCCATCTGGATCATAGGTGCACTGCTGATCATTGCGTTGGTCTTGCTGGGGCAAGGCCGAGTCTAGGCGGCCGACACGTCCCGAAAGTCCCCCGCGCGCTCGACGCAGGCAGCATAAAAACGTCCCAGGCGGCTATCCACCGCGATTGCCGCACGTCGGCAGACGTCAAGCGACTGGGCGTGATCAGCGCCCGTCGCGAGATCGGCAAGCAGCCGGCCATGGGCCTGGGTCAGGGCAGCAAAGGCAGCGCCCTGGGCCGTGATGGCGTCTCCAACCAGAATGTGAACCTGCTCCCGCTCGCTCATGCCCTTGAGCTCCACCGCTCCGGCCGGCAGCAGTGCGAGATGCGGGACGGCCGAGGCGGTCTGTCCGGTCACCAATATGTCGTGTCCGACATGGCGGCACATGCCTTCGATGCGGCTGGCGACGTTGACGGTGTCGCCAATGCAGGAATAGTCGAAGCGTTGCTCAAAGCCCATATTGCCGACCAGGGCCGGACCGGTAGCAATGCCGATACCGATCGAGATCGGTTCGCGCTCGGAAGCATTGAGCCGGTCAAGCGCGTCGCGCATCTCAAGCGCGGCGCGGCAGGCCCGCTCGGCGTGACGCTCGACCTCGACAGGCGCGTTCCAGAACGCCATCACCGCGTCGCCCATGAACTTGTCGATGGTGCCGTGCTGTTCGACAATGGCCGCGCCCAGCGCCGCGAACAAGCGATTGAGAATGGCCACCACGGCCGAGGGCTCGGTGCGTTCGGCCAGGGCCGAGAAGTTGCGAACGTCGCAGAACATCACTGTCAGCTCCCGCACGTCTCCGCCAAGCCGCAGCAGCCGGCTATCGGTTTCGATGCGGGTCAGCAGCGAGGGTTCGACATAGTGGGCGAAGGCGCGGCGGATGCGGCGCCGGTCTGCATCGGTGACCGCGAAGCGGAAGAAGGCCATTGCCGCATAGATCAGCAAGGCGCCGAGCAAGGCGAAACTGGGGTCGATCAGGAGCCTGGGTACGGAAAAGGCCCACCAGCTTGCCCCGAGCAGCACGCCGCCAATGGCCAGCGAGACGATCAGTCCGGCGATCGGGCCGGTGAAGATCACGGCGAGCACGATGAGCAGTCCGGCCAGCGCGAAGATCGCCATTTCCAGCCCTCCGACCCAGTCGGCCCGAACCAGATAGGTGCCGGTCAGCATCTGTTCGAGCGCCTGGGCGTGGATGGAGACGCCGGGCACCGCGACGCCCAGCGCGCTGGCCCTGATATCGAGCAGGCCACTGGCAGAGGCGCCCACCAGCACGATCTGGCCGGACACCAGCGGGGCCAGGTCCTGATAGTCATCCGAGAGCAGGTCGCGGGCGGAGACGTAGATGTCCGGTGGCAAATGCCGGTAGTAGAGCCAGATGTCGCCGCTCGGCCCGGTGGGCACCGAGACATCGCCGATACGCAATTGCTCCACCGTGCCGGCGTCGGCGCTGTCCCCGATGACCACCAGGGTCGACACACCCAGGGCAACACGCAGGGCTTCGGCGGACAAGGTCGGCAGCACGGAGTTTCCGCTGCGCCAGAGCATGGGCAGGCGTCTTGCGACGCCGGCGCCATTGCGGTCGAGGCTGGCCACGCCGAGCCCCTGGGCCGCTTCGGTGAGCGCAGGCAGAGGCTCGGCCGCGCCTCCCAGTTCCGGCAGCATGCCCAGCGGGTCCGAGCCTGTCATGGCCAGTCCCGATTTCGGCGCGAGGTTCGTGGCGGCGGCCCGGCTGCTCTGGGCCAGGCTCAGTACCGTGGGGCCCCTGGCCAGCGCCGCGGCAAAGCGCGCGTCATAGTCCTCTCCGCCCCCCGCCACGGAGGACGGCGAGAGCCGGTCAGGCTCGCTGAACAAAAGATCGAAAGCGATCGTGGCGGCGCCAAGCTCGGTCAGGCGCTCCGCGATAATGGCCATGGTGCTGCGCGGCCAGGGCCACTGCCCCAGTTCGGCCAGGGAGGGCTCGTCGATGTCGATGATCCGGATGGGCAGCTCCTGCGGCACCTCACGCGGCCGCAATTGCTGGAAGACGTCGAACGTGGTCTCCCGCGCCACTGCCAGGGCATAGGGGTCGGCGGCGCGCACCAGGGTCAGCCCGGCGATGACAGCGAGGCCAAACAGCAATGCCAGCCAACCCCGCCTACCCATGCAATGCCTCAGTTGTAGCGGCCATCGACCGCCATTGACGGGGCCGGGGCCACCTCTGGGCGACTGCGCACCTCGCGACGGAAGTCGCTGGGCGACATGCCCGCAATCTTGCGGAACGACTTGTTGAAGGCGCTGAGCGATCCAAAGCCGCTGTCCATCGCCACCGCCAGAACGCTCGCCTCTTCCTTCATCAACAGGGCCTGCGCATAGGACAGGCGCATGAGGTTGATATAGTCGTTGAGGGTCATGCCCGTGCATTTCTTGAAGACGGTCATGGCGTATTTGGGGTGGATATCGGCGGCCACCGCAATGTCGACGGAGTCGATCTCCTCGCGGAAATTGTCGGCTATGAAGTCGCAGATGCGCACGACGATGGGCGAGATATGCGGATCCAGTCCCCCGGCATCGGCGATGGGCTGCGTCTCAGGCAGCAGGCGATAGGGCGAGAAGCGCAGGCGCTCGATCCGCAACAGCAGCTCATCGACCGCCAGGCTGGCCTTCATCGGGTCGCCCGATCTTGTGTAGTCCAGCCAGCGCTCGAAATTGACCGGGTCGGCTGCGTCGGTGGCGCCGGAGACCAGCGTTGCCCCCTGCATCAACCGCGCTTGGACATCGGCCGGCAGGCGCAGCCGGAAGAAATGCACCAGCGGCAGATGACCGCCCGCATAGATGAGATCGTCGGAGGCGTCGTCGAGACGGTGCGGCTGCCCGCCCCAGAACAGTGCAAAGTCACCGGCTGCGAACCGGGCTTGGTGGCCAGCCATATGGTAATGCGCCCAGCCGCGAACGATGTAGTTCACCTCCACCTGCGCATGCCAGTGATCTGCTCGCATCAGGCGCGGCGAGGTCAGAAACATCTGCAGCGCCGTGGGGACGCGTTCGACGCCATTGGCCCGAGGCTCGTAATAGGGGCGCGTATCCATCTTACTTTCCGCCCGATCTGCATACCCGAAATCGGGGTATGGCTCCTTGGGTCGCGCTAACTTAGAAATCGCACGGCTCAAGAGCAATTGAAAAGCATGCCTCTCAGGCGGCTGGCTCAGCCATCCGGACAACGATCCGCACCTTCCTGAGGAAACCAGATATGACCGACACCAAGATTCGCTGGGGCATTATCGGCCCGGGCAGCATCGCCAAGGCATTCCGCGGTGGGCTCAATGGCAGCCAGCATGGCGTGCTGTCCGCCATCGCCACCCGCAATCCAGATCGGCCGGGCCTTCAGGACACATTCCCCGAAGCGCGCATCGTGCATGGCTATGAGGCCCTGCTCGCCGACAAGGACATCGACGCGGTCTATATCGCGGTGCCGCATCCGGGCCATGCCGAATGGGCCATCAAGGCCGCCGAAGCGGGCAAGCATGTGCTGGTGGAAAAGCCCCTGGCGCTCAGCGCGCATGAGGCCGATGCGGTGTTCCATGCCCATCGCAAGGCGGGCACCTTTGCCGGCGAAGCCTTCATGTACCGCCTGCATCCGCAGACGGCCAAGATCGTCGAATTGCTCCGCTCCGGCACGATCGGTGAAGTGCGGATGATCCAGTCGAGCTTCGGCTTCTCGATGGGCACGTTCCAGCCGGAGCATCGGCTGTTCGCGTCGGCGCTGGCCGGCGGCGGCATCATGGACGTCGGCTGCTATCCCGTCTCGATGGCGCGGCTGATCGCCGGTGTGTCCGTGGGCAAGGACTATGCCGATCCGGTCAAGGTCGCGGGTACGGCCAATCTCAATGCCGAGGGCACCGACGACTGGGCCGCGGCCACGCTAACCTTCGAGAACGGCATCGTGGCGCAGGTCAGTTGCGCCGTGATGGCCAACCTCGACAATGTCCTGCGTATCCACGGGTCGGAAGGCCGGATCGAGGTGCCGGACTTCTGGTTCGCCGGCGGCAATCGCGACCAGGGTCTCGGGCGCATCGACATCATCAAGGGCGGGAAGACCGAGACGATCAGCGTCAACGAAACCGCCCATGTCTATGCCTTCGAGGCCGAGGCGGCGTCGCAGGCGATCCTTGCGGGCAAGCAGGAATTCGACGCCCCCGGCATGAGCTGGGGCGATACGCTGGGCAATCTGCGCGTGCTCGACAAATGGCGCGCCGATGCGGGCGTGGAATTCTCGATCGAAACGCCGCAGGTGCGGACCCGGACCCTGGACAATCGCATTTTGGGTCCCAATACCGGCATCATTCCCAAGCGCTCCATTCCCGGCCTTGCCAAGCAGGCATCGGCGGTCGCGCTCGGCTTTGAGGACTTCAAGACCTTCTCGTCCGGCGCCATCCTGCTCGATGCCTTCTGGGAGCGCGGCGGCAATATCTTCGACACCGCCTTCATCTATGGCGGCGGCTATACCGAAAAGCTCTTCGGCATGTGGCAGAAGAGAAGCGGCGTGCGCGAACAGGCCGTGGTGATCGGCAAGGGCGCCCATTCCCCGCTGGTCTATCCCGATGTCATCGGCAAGCAGTTGACCCAGTCTCTGGACCGTCTCCAGACTGATTATGTCGACATCTATTTCATGCATCGCGACAACACCGACGTGCCGGTGGGCGAGTTCGTCGATGCCATGGATGCAGAGGTGAAGGCGGGCCGTATTCGCGGGCCGTTCGGCGGGTCGAACTGGACCAAGGAACGCATGGACGAAGCGATCGCCTATGCCGAAAGGACGGGAAAGACCAAGCCGCAGGCGCTCTCCAACAACTTTGCGCTGGCCGAAATGCTCGACCCGATCTGGGCCGGATGCGTAACCGCGGCGACACCGGATTTCAAACAGTGGCTGGTCGACCGGCAGGTAACGAACTTCTCCTGGTCGAGCCAGGCGCGCGGCTTCTTCACCGACCTTGCCGGTCGGGACAAGCGCGACAATGAGGAACTGGTGCGCTGCTGGTACAATGACCAGAATTTTGGGCGACGCGACCGCGCGATCGAACTGGGCAAGCAGCTCGGCCACTCGCCGATCCACATCGCCCTGGCCTATGTGCTGGCCCAGCCCTTCCCCAGCGTGCCGCTGATCGGCCCGCGCCGGCTGGTGGAGCTGGAAGACAGCCTCAAGGCCTTCGAGATCAAGCTGACGCCGGAACAGGTGCGCTGGCTGGAACAAGGCTGATCGAAATGAGAAGGCCCCGGAGCGATCCGGGGCCTTTCAGTTTCTATTCGCTGGCAAAGGCCGCAATCGGCGTACTTTTTGCCAGATGCACCATGCGGAGCGCGGCGAGGAATGCCAGCCCCGCAAACACCACCGCGACAACGAAAAGCGGCACGATGGCGAGCAGGATCGCCGCGTTGTCGGTGGCCTGGGCATAGCCGGCCGCGTTGGCAGCGACACCGGCCAGGGCGGCGCCGAGGGCATTGCCTGCCGACTGGGTCGTGGGAAGCAGTGCCGAGGTGCGGTCACGCTCAGCATCGCTGCTGGCCTCCATGATGGTGAGCATGGTGTAGCCATTGGAAATGCCGAAGCCCATGCCAATGGCCAGCTGTGCAACAATCAGAATGACCGGCTGGGTCAGCTGGAGCCCGGCAAATACGCCAACCAGCCCCAGCGCAAGCAGCACAGGCCCAAGGCGGATGAGGATACGTCGGGTGGACCGCCTGCGCACATTGGCAACCGTCACGGAAGACAGGCTCCAGCCGATGGCCATCACCGCCCCGATGATTGCCGCCTGGGTCGGGCCGTATCCCCACAATTGCTGCAACAGCAGCACCAGATAGACACCCGTGGCCGCGCCGGCGATCGGCATGAGCAGGAACATCCAAAGCCCGGACCCCACCGCTGAACGCAGGGAAAAGGCATCAGGCGGCATCAGTCGCTCGATGCTCCGCCGGTCGAGCCACACCGCCATGATGAGGGCAACGGCCGCGACGGCGAGCAGCAGTCCCGCCTGCATTGGCGGTGCGATGGCGGCCAACGCCACCAGCATGGTCCCGCCGCCGATCGTCACCAGCCGCAAGCCCGGGAAGCCGCTGCTCTGGGTCACCCTTTCACCCTGCGGCACGACAAGGAGCACCATGGTGCCGAAGATCAGCACCAGCGGGACATTGACGAGAAAGGCAGCGCGCCAGGAAATCAGCTCCGTAAGCGCCCCTGCCCCGGCCGGGCCGCCAAAGGCCGCAATGGCCCAGACCATGGCCTGCATTCCGAACACCTTGGGCACCAGTCGGCTGGGGAACAGCTCAGGGATGAGCGCAAAACAGAGCGCGGCAACAACGCCCTCGCCGAACCCCTGTATCGCCCGGCCCACCAGCACCTGCGACATGTCTCCGGCGGTCGCGGCGATCAGCGTGCCCACTAGGAACACCCCCGCCAGGCCCAGCAGCGAGCCACGCGATCCCAGCCGACGCTTGAACAGGGCTGCGGCCGCGCCACCGACAATGGCAAAGACCAGATAGAGCGTGGTCGCCCAGGAAATGACCTCGATGCCGCCCAGCTCCTGTACGGCCGAGGGCAGAGCCGCCGAAGTGAAGAACGCATTGAATGCGAACAGGGACACGCCCAGGGCAAGAATGGTTGTGACAGCCAGATAGCGGGGGCCGAAAATTTCGGCCCAGCGGCCTTCCACGGTTTCAGACATGACGGGTGCCTTATTAAACAAGATACCACTTGTTTAATTAGAGCCGGGGCGGAATGCAATCCGATTTCGCTCAAATTTTGGGCAGAACCGGTATCACCCCTGTGCGTGCTTGTCAGACCCGGCCAACTGGCCTATCTAAGCCCCTGCAGGCTTGCCTGCATTGTTCTCAGGGCGGGGTGAAATTCCCCACCGGCGGTAAAGGCAGACATGCCAAGCCCGCGAGCGCTCCCGACCATCGGGAGGTCAGCAGATCCGGTGTAAATCCGGAGCCGACGGTCACAGTCCGGATGAAAGAGAACGGGACAAAGCGCCTTTGCCGGCGCGCGTGGCTATTTGGCTGCGCCATTTTCGGCATGTCGCCTCCCGTAACCCTGAGGAAACTGGTTACGGAAAGGACGACAGATGAGCCAGATTTCCTCGACTTCCAACAGCGCCGCAACGTCGGGCGCCGCCTTCATGGTGGTGGCCAGCATCGTGTTTGCAGGCACCAATGTTCTCCAGTCGGTTCTGCCGACGCCCGCCGAATGGGGCGGCTTTGGCATGAGTTCGACAGGTATGGCCTTCTGGCAGTACGTGATCGCCTCTATCCTGGCGCTGCCCCTGATCCTCAGGATCGGCCTCTCAAACCTGCGGACCAGGCGCCCGGTCGCCCACGAGATCCGGGCCTTCGTCTCGGCCCTCGGCGTCCATGTCTTCGTCTATGGCTTCGCCTCTGGCGTGCCGATCTGGCAGATGGTGACCCTTCTGGCCACCGGCCCGCTCTTCATCATTCTTGGCTCCGCCCTGTTCCTGGGTGAGAGGGTGTCCTCGGCACGCCTTGCTGCCTCCATTATCGGCTTTGTGGGAGCCATCATCGTCTCGGGCGTCGGAACTGAAAGCCTTGGCTGGCAGGCGCTGATCCCGATCACTGCCGCTGCGCTCTGGGCCGGCACCGATGTGCTGACCAAGTATCTGGCCCGCAAAGGCGAGAGCCCTGAAACCATGACCATCTCGCTGCTGGTCCTGATGACGCCCAATCATCTTGCCATTCTCCTCGTGGCCAATGCCCTTTCTGGCATCCTGCCCATGGGTATGGCGCCGGGTTTCCCGTTTGCACTGCCCGATGGCACCGGCCTCTGGCTGTTGTTGCTGCTCGGCGCCCTGACGGCTGTCGCGCAATATCTGCTGGCCTTCGCCTATAAGGTTGCGGACGCGACCTATCTGCAGCCCTTTGGCGACCTCAAGGTGCCACTGAGTGGCCTGGTGGGCTGGATTGCCCTGGGCCAGGTGCCATCGCAGTGGTTCTGGGTCGGTGCGGCGCTGATCGTGGCTGCGTCAGCCTTCATCTACTGGGTGGAGAACCGTGGCGCACCGAGCCGCCTGCAGCCCGCCTGACAGGTTCCAGCATCGCAGTTCAAGGGCAGGACGGGTTCCGTTCTGCCCTTTTTCTTGCCGTGAGGCGCGATTCATTCCAGATATGGAACGTCCATTCCACGGGAAGCCGCCATGTCCGCGCCGCCTATTGTTGCCCCAGAGGATTTCGAAGCCCTTCGTGCCGCAATCATGGCGCAGCGAACCACACTGCCCAAGCGGCTCATGCAGGTCGGCGCCTATGCGCTGGAGCATCCGGACGAAATCGCCTTCGGCACCACGGCCAGCATAGCGCAGGCGGCGCAGGTGCAGCCGTCCACGCTGGTGCGGTTTGCTCAGAACTTCGGTTTCGATGGCTTCTCCGGCCTGCAGCATCTGTTTCGAGCCCGGCTCAAGGGGCGGAACTCATCCTACGAAGACCGGCTCCGGCAGATCGAGGAAAGCGGGGCCGAAGAGGCGGAAAGCAGCACCATCCTCAAGGGTTTCATCGCGGCGGCCCATCAGAGTCTGGAGGCGCTGACCGCCACCATCGATGCGGATCAGTTCGAAAGAGCCGTTGCCCTCTTGGCAAAGGCCGACACCATCTACCTCATTGCCCGACGTCGCAGCTTTCCCATCATCAGCTCAATGGCTTATGCCTTTGGCAAGCTCAAGGTGAGTTGCCAGGTGGTCAGTTCGGCCATCGGCAATGATGACGACATCCTCACCCTGGCATCACCCGTTGACGCGGCCATCGCGGTCAGCTTCTCGCCCTATGCAGCGGAGAGCGTGGTGCAGGCGCAGAGCCTTTCAGAGCGGGGGGTTCCCGTTGTCGCGCTCACCGATTCCGCCCTGTCGCCGCTGGCGGCCTGTGCCACCGAGTGGTTCGAACTGATCGAGGCGGATCACGCGGGCTTCCGCTCCCTTTCCGCCAGCCTGGCTTTGGCCACAGCGCTTACCGTCTGCGTTGCGGAGCGCCGCCGGCAGATCTAGGCGCGGTGACGCCCGGATCAAATGCTGCGGATTCTCGTTTGGAACGAACATTCCATATTGAATGAAATCAGAACCTGTGTTTCATTCTCCGTGACAGTTCGCAGCCCGGAGGAGGAGCAGGCTTTGGCCCCAGGCTATGAAAACACCAAAGACAACAAGCTGGACGTGATCACGATTGGTCGCGCCTCCGTGGACCTCTACGGCCAGCAAATCGGGACGCGCCTCGAGGACGTTGGCAGCTTCGCCAAGTCGGTCGGCGGCTGCCCCACCAACATCGCCGTCGGCACGGCACGACTGGGCCTCAAGTCGGCTTTGATCACGCGTGTGGGCGACGAGCAGATGGGGCGATTCATCCGCGAGCAGCTGGTTCGCGAAGGCGTGGAGACCGCCGGAATTGTAACCGACCCCGAACGCTTGACCGCGCTCGTGCTGCTGGCTGTCGAGAATGACAAGTCCTTCCCGCTGATCTTCTATCGCGACAATTGTGCGGACGCGGCGCTGAACGAGGACGACATTCATGAGTCGTTCATCAAGTCGGCCCGGGCCGTGCTGGTGACCGGCACGCATTTCGCCAAACCGAACAGCGACCGGGCGCAACGCAAGGCGATGCGCATCGCCCGCGCCAATGGCAGCAAGGTCATTTTCGACATCGACTACCGCCCCAATCTCTGGGGACTGGCGGGCCATGATGCTGGCGACAGCCGCTATATCGCCTCGGACGCCGTATCCGAGCATCTCAAGACCGTCCTGCCCGAGTGCGACCTGATCGTGGGCACGGAGGAAGAAGTGCTTATTGCGGCCGGCGCGGCCGATATCCGATCCGCGCTCAGGACGATCCGGACACTCTCCTCCGCCGTGATCGTCCTGAAGCGTGGGCCCATGGGCTGCATCGTCTATGAGGGGCCAATCCCGGACGATCTGGAAGAGGGCATCGTCGGCAAGGGCTTTCCCATCGAGGTTTACAACGTATTGGGGGCCGGCGACGCGTTCATGAGCGGCTTCCTGCGCGGCTGGCTGCGCGGGGAGAGCCATCAGACAAGTGCTACCTGGGCCAATGCCTGTGGCGCCTTTGCGGTGAGCCGGCTGCTCTGTGCACCCGAGATTCCGACCTGGCCAGAACTGCAGTACTTCCTCGAGCACGGCAGCACCGAGAGGGCGCTGCGCAAGGACGAGGCGATCAACCATGTGCATTGGGCGACCACCCGGCGGCGCGAAATTCCCAAGCTCATGGCCCTGGCGATCGACCATCGCAGCCAGCTTGAGGACATGGCGGGCGGCGATGCCGGCAAGCTGGCGCGCATCCCCGATTTCAAGGTTCTGGCTGTCCGTGCTGCTGCTCAGGTCGCGAATGGGCGCGACGGATTCGGTATGCTGCTTGACGACAAATATGGGCGCGACGCGCTTTACGCTGCAAACGCCCTGCCCGATTTCTGGGTGGCCAAGCCGATCGAGCTGCCGGGATCGCGCCCCCTGCAGTTCGAGTTCACGCAGGATCTCGGGTCGCGCCTGGTAGACTGGCCGGTGGATCACTGCATCAAGGTCCTGTGCTTCTTTCACCCGGACGACCCGGCGGAATTGCGGCAGGTCCAGATCGCCAAACTGCGTTCGGCTTTCGATGCGGCGCGCAAGATCGGCCGGGAATTGCTGGTCGAGATCATTGCCGGCAAGCATGGGAAATTGAGTGACGATACGGTGGCGCGCGCGCTGACGGAGATTTACGATGCCGGCATCAAGCCGGACTGGTGGAAGCTCGAACCGCAGGCCAATGCTGCGGCATGGGCGGCCACCGATGCGGTGATCGAAGCGCGAGACCCGTTTTGCCGCGGTGTGGTCCTGCTGGGGCTCGATGCACCGCAAGCGGCGCTGGAGGCCGGATTCGCGGCGGCCAAGACGGCGCGAACCGTCAAGGGTTTCGCCGTGGGTCGCACAATATTTGGTGACGTAGCCCGCAAGTGGCTGGATGAACAGACAAGCGACGAAGAGGCCGTAGCCGAAATGGCCAAGCGGTTCGGGGCGCTGGTAGCGATATGGGAGCGGCCATGAGCCAGAAGACAATCCGACTGACGATGGCGCAGGCCGTGGCGCGGTTCCTGAGCGCCCAGAAGACGATCATCAATGATGAGGCGGTGCCCATCTTTGGGGGCGTCTGGGCGATTTTCGGCCATGGCAATGTCGCCGGGGTGGGCGAGGCGCTGCATGCGGTCAAGGATAAGCTGCCGACCTATCGCGGCCAGAACGAGCAAAGCATGGCCCATGCAGCCATCGCCTATGCCAAGGCCAATTTCCGCCGCCGCTTCATGGCCTGCACGTCCTCGATCGGGCCGGGCGCGCTCAACATGGTCACGGCCGCGGCCCTGGCGCATGTCAACCGCATACCGGTGTTGTTGCTGCCCGGCGATGTGTTCGCGAACCGACTGCCCGATCCGGTGTTGCAGCAGGTCGAGGATTTCGGCGACGGCACTGTTTCGGCCAATGACTGCTTCAAGCCCATCAGCCGCTATTTCGACCGCATCACCAGACCAGAGCAGATCATTCCGGCACTGCGCCGCGCCATGCAGGTGCTGACCGACCCGGCCGAATGCGGGCCGGTGACCCTGAGCCTATGCCAGGACGTGCAGGCAGAAGCCTATGACTATCCCGAGAGCTTCTTTGCCGAGAAGATCTGGATGCCCCGGCGCATCATGCCGGACGCCGATGAGTTTGCCATGGCGGCCGCGGCGCTGAAGCTGTCGAAGAAGCCGGTGATCATTGCCGGCGGTGGCGTGCTCTATTCGGAGGCCAGTGACAGCCTGGCCGCCTTCGCAGAGGCGCATGGCATTCCGGTGATGGAGACACAGGCAGGCAAGAGCGCCCTGCCCCACGACCATGCGCTCAATATGGGCTCGGTCGGCGTCACGGGCACGTCCGCGTCCAATCGCCTGGCCGAGGAGGCCGATGTCGTGCTCGCCGTCGGCACGCGGCTGCAGGATTTCACCACCGGTTCCTGGGCCTTGTTCAAAAACGAGGACCTCAAGATCATCGGGTTGAACGTGCAGGTGTTCGACGCGGCCAAGCACAATGGCATGCCGCTGGTGGCTGATGCGCGGGTCGGGTTGGAAGCGCTCGGTGCCGCCCTCATGGGCTGGCAGGTCGATTCCGCATGGACCGGGGGGGCCCAGGAGGGCAAAGATGAATGGCTGAAGGCGGCAGATGCGGCGCGGGCCGCGTCCAATGCGGAACTGCCCTCGGACGCCCAGGTGATCGGCGCGGTGCAACGCGGCCGGAGCAAGGCGACGCTGGTCTGCGCCGCCGGTGGCTTGCCGGGTGAATTGCACAAGCTGTGGCGCGCGGAAGCGCCAGGCAGCTACCATCTCGAATATGGTTTTTCGACCATGGGCTACGAGATTGCCGCCGGGCTGGGCGTCGCCCTGGCACGACCGCAAAGCGACACCCTGGTCATGGTCGGCGACGGCAGCTATCTGATGATGAACTCGGAAATTGTCAGTGCCGTGATGCTGGGCGTTCGGCTCACCATCGTGGTGCTCGACAATTCCGGCTATGGCTGCATCAATCGGCTGCAGATGGCCACGGGCGGCGCCAACTTCAACAACCTCTTCCGCGACACGCGACACGAAACCATGCCAAGCATCGACTTCGCCGCACATGCCGCAGCCATGGGCGCGACGGCGAGGAAGGTGGCTTCGCTTGCCGAACTGGAAGCGGCATTGAGCGAGACAGAGGGTGCGGCAGGCGTCCATGTATTCGTCATCGACACCGACCCGCTGATTACCACGGATGAAGGTGGTCACTGGTGGGACGTGGCCGTGCCGGAAGTCAGCGATAGGCCGCAGGTCAATGCGGCGCGCGAGGCCTATGTGAAGGCGCTGAAGGCCCAGAGGGCCGGGTAGGAGAACAGGAATGAAAGCCAAGCTCGGCATGTCGCCCATCGCGTGGTGGAACGACGATCTGGTCGAATTGAGCGATGACGTCTCGCTCGAAGAATGCCTCAGGCAGTCGCGCTCGGCCGGGTTCACCGGCATGGAGAAGGGGCGACGCTTCCCCGACGATCCGGATGTGATGCTGCCCATTCTCAAGGCGGCCGACGTCACACTGTGCGGCGGCTGGTTTTCAGGCACTTTGGTCGATGAGGACATCGGGGCCAACAAGGACCGCATTCAGCCCATGATCGAGCTGTTCAAGGCGGTTGGCGCCCCCTGCATCGTCTATGGCGAGGTGGGTCGCTCGATCCAGGGCAAGCGCGAGGTGCCGCTTGCCAACAAGCCGAAACTCTCCGACGACGAGATGAAGGCCTATGCCCGGAAGGTGACCGAGTTCGGCGAATGGTGCGCCGACCAGGGCATGCCGCTGTCCTACCATCACCACATGGCGGCAGTGGTGGAGACCGAGCCGGAGCTGGACGCCTTCATGGCCGCGTCGGGCGAAGGCATCCCGCTGCTGCTCGATGCGGGGCACCTCGCCTTTGCGGGAGGCGATGTTCTACGCGCCATCGACAGGCACCATGCACGCATCAACCATGTGCATGTGAAGGATATTCGCCGCTCGGTCGTGGACGCGCTGGACCGGAGCAAACAGAGTTTTCTCGATGCGGTAGCGCTGGGCGCCTTCACCGTGCCGGGTGATGGCTCGCTGGATTTCGGCGCCATCGTGCAGCGGTTGGCGGACCATGGCTATGAGGGGTGGTTCGTGGTCGAGGCCGAGCAGGACCCCGTGAAGAACCCGCCGCTCAAGATGGCCCAGATCGGCCACAAGGAACTGATGCGGGTGATGACGGCGGCCGGCTACGCAGTCGAGACGCAGGGATTCCCGAAAGGGTGAGTCTTTTGAACCGGTTGTGCTAAAGCCTTGCCGAACTGAATCACGCGGGAGGCGAGCATGGCCCTGAAGGAAAACGATCTCAAATGGTTCCGCCCGCTCTGGCGTCGGGTCGCGGTTGCCGCTTTCCTGCTCCTGTGGCTGGGTTGGGAACTGTTCTACACCAAGGACACGTTCTGGGCCGTGCTTGTGGGTGCAGCCCTGGTCTATGTGGCCTGGAACTTCTTCTACAACTTCCCCAAGGAGCAGCCCAATGACGCACTCCCCCCTGCTGGTTCGGCCGACGACGAAAACCGGCAAGATCCATGACGTGACGCCGGCCTCGGCCGGCTGGACCCATGTCGGGTTTGGGCTGCACCGGCTGCAATCGGGCGAGGCCTATGGCGAAGAGACGGGCGAGCGCGAAGTTTGCCTGGTGCTCGTCAGCGGCAAGGGGCGTTTTGCCGTCGATGGCGAGGATTTTGGCGAACTGGGCGAACGCATGAGCCCGTTCGAGGGTGCCCCCTGGGCGCTCTACGTGCCGGCAGGCCGCCATTGGGCGGTCGACGCAACCACCGATCTGGAACTGGCGGTCTGCTCGGCGCCGGGCGGCGGCGACTACCACGCCCGGGTGATCGCGCCGGGCACGCATCCGCGGATCAGCCGCGGCAAGGGCGCCAATGTGCGCCACGTCTACAACATCATGCCCGAGGATGACGGGGCAGCCAATGCGCTGCTGGTGGTGGAAGTGATCACGCCGCAGGGCAATACCTCGTCCTATCCGCCGCACAAGCACGACCGAGACAATCTGCCCCATGAGAGCCAGCTCGAAGAGACCTATTACCACCGCATGAATCCGTCCCAGGGTTTCGCCTTCCAGCGCGTCTACACGGACGATCGCAGCCTGGATGAGGCGATGGCGGTGGAAGATGGGGATGTGACCCTGGTGCCGCGGGGGTATCATCCGGTCGCCACGACGGCGGGCTATGATCTCTATTATCTCAACGTCATGGCCGGTCCGAAGCGGGTATGGAAGTTCCACAATGCGCCGGAACACGAGTGGCTGCTGAAGTAGCCTCGGTCATACGTGCTGATCGAACAGGATGACATTGCCGTCCGGATCGGTGATCGAGAAGTTCGCCGGTCCGGTCGATTGCGGGTCGATTTCCGTTCCCGCGTCGATTCCGCTGGCACTGAGCGCCTTCTGGATCTGCCGAATATCGGTGAAACTCGGCAGGGTTTCGGAATTGGCATTCCAGCCCGGATTGAAGGTCAGGATGTTGCTGTCGAACATGCCCTGAAACAGACCGATCACATGGTCGCCGTTCTTCATGATCAGCCAGTTCTGAGCCTCTTCGCCCATGATCGCGACAAATCCAAGCTTCTCGTAGAAGGCGCGAGAGGCGGAGATGTCCTTGACGGCGAGGCTGACGGAAAAGGCGCCGAGTTCCATATTGTCCTCCCTGGTCAGACCAGGGAAGACTATGGATCAAAGGCCCTCGTCGCAAGGCGCGAGGCCTATCGGGCTTCCGAACCGCTCGAAACTCAAGGCGGCCCGTTGTGAATGTGGATCAGCGACCCTGGAAGACTGACTTGTCGGCCAATGGACCGGTGATCTCGCTGACCTTGACCGCCCTTCCCTCTTTGACGGATTTGAGGGCTGCTTCGGCGAGCGCCAGGGCAATCAGCCCGTCGGTGCCGCTGGGCGAGGCGGGAGATTTCGATTCCACGAAATCGATGAAGCTACTGATTTCAAAGGCATAAGCCTCCGTGTAGCGGGTCATGAAGAAATCGTGCAGCGGCGGGCGCGTATAGCCACTGGCATTGGCGATCTCGACGGAGACCGGGCGCTGGTTCTCCGCCGCCACCGCCCCCTTCGAGCCATGAACTTCAATGCGCTGGTCGTAGCCATAGGTGGCGCGACGTGAATTGGAGATGGTGGCGTGCTTGCCCGATGCCGTGGCAAGCATGACCGAGGCACTGTCATAGTCTCCGGCGTCGCCAATGGCCTTGTCGACCAGCACGGAGGCCTGGGCCGAGACAGTTTCGATTTCCTCGCCCAGGAGAAAGCGCGCCATGTCGAAGTCATGAATCGTCATGTCGCGGAAAATGCCGCCGGAGCGTTTCACATAGTCGGCCGGAGGCGCGCCCGGATCGCGCGAGACGATGGTGACCATTTCCACGTCGCCGATCTGCCCGTCCGCGATGGCCTGCCTGACGGCGCGGAAATGCGGATCGAAGCGGCGGTTGAAACCAACCATCAGCGTCGCCCCGGTTTCGTCGACGACGCGCAGACAAGCCTTAACCCGCTCGACGTCCAGGTCGATCGGCTTCTCGCAGAAGATGGCCTTGCCGGCCCGGGCAAAGCGCTCGATCAGGTCCGCATGGGTGTCGGTTGGCGTGCAGATGATGACGGCGTCGATATCTGTTGCTGCCTCGATGGCTTCGATGGTGCGAACCTCGGCGCCATACTGGGCAGCCAGAGCGTTGGCAGCATCGGCCATGGCATCGGCCACGGCGACCAGTTTGGCCAGCGGGTTGGACGTGACGGCCTTGGCATGCACCTTGCCGATGCGACCTGCACCGAGCAGGCCAAAACGAACGGTCATCGAAAGAAACTCCACCTTTTGCCGGGCCTCAATCGGCCCGGCGACAATGGAACGAATAATCGATTTCGGAGGGAAACGAAACGGAAATTCCAGACCGTTCAGTGTTCGCGCGCGCGCTCCAGAATGCGCTTGCACTCGAGCAGTTCACGCAACACGTCAGACAGCTTTTCGCGGGCTTCCGCGTCCAGCGTCGGGTTGGCGAGCATTGCCGCCTCTTCCAGTTCCGCCTCGTCGCCAGCGGCCTCGGCCTGCTCGATCAGCGGGAGTATTTCGTCGAGACCCTTGCCCTCGCCCACGGCGATGACATAGCGCGGCCCCTGGTCCTTGAGGATCTTCTGGACGCCCTTGATGGTGAAGCCCTGATCATAAAGCAGGTGGCGGATGCCGCGCAGCAGCATCACGTCTTCAGGCCGGTAATAGCGGCGGCCGCCGCCGCGCTTCAGCGGCTTGATCGTGGAGAAGCGAGTTTCCCAGAATCGCAGAACGTGCTGCGGGAGATCGAGCTCTTCGGCAGCTTCCGAGATGGTACGGAAGGCGTCTGGCGACTTGTCCAAAACGCAGGTCTCCCCGGCGTGAGCACCACAATCGATGCTCTCTCAACTCGTCTTTCCGGCTGCAGAACTGGGGCTAACCCCCGCAGCGCAAGGCTCCTAAAAGCCTTACTTTCCAGCGGAGACCATAGACTTGTTGATCTTGGACTTCAACACATTGGACGGTTTGAACACAAGAACCTGGCGCGGCAGGATCGGCACTTCCTCGCCGGTCTTGGGATTGCGGCCGATCCGCTCGTTCTTGGAGCGTACCTGGAATGAACCGAAGGAGGAGAGCTTGACGTTGGCCCCGGTCACCAGAGCGTCAGTAATAAGCTCAAGGACACGCTCAACCAGTTCCGCCGATTCGGTCCTCGAAAGGCCGACAGAGCCATAGACCGCTTCGGCCAGATCGGCCCGCGTTACCGTCTTCTGCGTCATTCGCACCCCCGTGTTGCCATGAGTCCAGTCTCCCGGCGTTCGGCAAGCCAGATGTCACCACCAATGCGCCTACCCGGCCAGAGCGGCCGAGCACTGGCTCGGGATTCCGTCCCAGATCGACGCCACCTTGCGATCTTCATGTCGCGGCTTCAGCGCCGGGCTCCTCCACCCACCAAGACACTAACGCCTTGAAACGCTTAAGGTCAATGCAGGTTGCCGCCTACCAGCGAATGAGCGAGGCGCCCCAGGTGAACCCGCCGCCCATGGCCTCGAGCATGACGAGATCACCCTGCTTGATGCGTCCGTCTGACACCGCCACGCTGAGAGCGAGAGGCACGGATGCGGCGGAGGTGTTGGCGTGCAGGTCCACGGTGGTGATGACCTTCTCCGGCGGCAGGCCGAGCTTGGCCCCTGCCCCGTCGATGATGCGCTTGTTGGCCTGGTGCGGCACGAACCAGTCGAGATCGTCCACGGTGTAGCCGGCTTGTTCGAGCGTGGCATAGACGACGTCAGTGATCTTGCCCACGGCATGGCGGAAAACCTCGGGCCCCTGCATATGCACATGGCCCGTCGTGCCGGTGGTCGAGGGGCCGCCGTCGACATAGAGTTTGTCCCAATGGCGCCCGTCGGAGCGCAGGGCCGATGTCAGGACGCCGCGCGCCGGTTCATCCGGTGCCTGGTCAACCCGCTCCATGACAACGGCACCGGCACCATCGCCGAACAGGACACAAGTGGTGCGGTCGTTCCAATCGAGCAGGCGCGAGAAGGTTTCCGCGCCGATGACCAGCACGCGGCGGGCCATGCCGTTCTTGATGTAGCTGTCTGCAGTGGCAACCGCATAGACGAAGCCGGAGCAAACCGCCTGGATATCGAAGGCGAAGCCGTGATGCATGCCCAGCTTCATCTGCACCAGCGTTGCGGCACTGGGGAAGGTGTAGTCCGGCGTGGTGGTGGCCACCACGATCATGTCGATATCTTCGATGGCGAGCCCGGCATGAGCGAGAGCCGCGCGTGACGCGGCCGTCGCGAGATCCGAAGTATATTCGCCTTCGGCAGCGATGTGGCGCTCCTTGATACCAACCCGCTGCTGGATCCATTCGTCCGAGGTGTCGACGGTCCTGGCCAACTCCTCGTTGGTGAGCACTTTTGCCGGCAGATAGCTGCCAACGCCACGGATGACGGAACGAATGATGCTGGTCACGCCGAATTTGCCTCGGTCTCGGAGGGCAGGTCGGGGTCTGCCTTGTGGATGGGGAAACGGTGCATGGTGTCGCCAATCTTGTCCATGAGGCGGCTGCGCGCCATCTCATAGGCAAGGCCGAGGGCGCTCTTGTAGCCGATTTCGTCGGTGCCGCCGTGAGACTTGATGACGATGCCGTTGAGGCCCATGAACACGCCGCCATTGACGGTGCGCGGGTCCATCTTGCGCCGCAGGGCATTGAGCGCCGAGGACGCGAAGAGCGCGCCGATCCGGCTCATCAGGGTCGCCTTGAGCGACTGGCGCAGATAGGTGGCGACCTGTCGCGCCGTACCTTCTGCAGTCTTGAGGGCAATATTGCCGACAAAGCCTTCGGTGACGACGACGTCCACCGTGCCCTTGCCGATGTCGTCGCCTTCGACGAAGCCGTGATAGGTGAACCCGGCGCCGCTGGCCTCGGTCAGGATCTTGCCGGCCTCCTTGATGGACTCGAGACCCTTGACCTCTTCGGTGCCCACATTGAGCAGCCCAACGGTGGGCGAGTCGGAATCGAACAGGGCGCGAGCGAGGGCCGAGCCGAGAATGGCGTAGTCCACCAATTGCCGTGCATCGGCGCCGATGGTGGCACCCATATCGAGCACGATGATGTCCGAGCGCAAGGTCGGCCAGATCGCAGCAATGCCGGGGCGGGAAATTCCTTCCATGGGGCGCAGGCAGAAGGTGGCCATGGCCATGAGCGCGCCGGTATTGCCACCAGAGATGGCGACATCAGCCTGCTTGTCCTTGACGGCCTGGATGGCCATCCACATGGACGAGGTGCCCTTGCCCTTACGCAGGGCCTGGCTGGGCTTTTCGTCCATGGCAATGATGGTTTCGCAGTGGCTCACTGTCGAAACGGGCTTGAGGTCCGGGAACTCGTCGAGCAGCGGCTCGATCTGGTCCTTGACCCCATGAAAGATGAAACGCGTGTTCTTGCGCTCCTTGAGGGCAAGATGTGCACCATGGATGACGGCGCGCGGGGCGTGGTCGCCGCCCATGGCATCCACGGAAATCGTTATAGAATCGGTCATTTCAGCCCGTTTTTCGGCCCGCAGGCGCAGGCAAGCAAACATATCCCATCATCGGGTCGGCGCAAGCCCCGGAGGACCGGCGCTCAGCTCTTGTCCCCGTTTCCGTCCTTGAGACGGGCCAGCTTGGCGAAGGGCCCCGGCTCTGCTTCGTCGAGCGAAACCCCAATATTATCAAGGCTTTCGCCCTCGAGACGCGGATAGGAATCCAGCGCCAGTGCCAGCGTTTCGAGCAGCAGCGCACTCAGATCGACTTCGGGGCCGTCGATATGATCGGGAAAATCGTCGCTTTCAAGGTCGACGAAGACTTCGGAGCCGGGCGTGGGCTGCTGACTGTCCCGCGGGGCGGGCAGGAACACGCGATCGATGTCTTCGGAAATGGTTTCGGCGACCGGTTCGAAGCTGACGACAGAGGACTGGGTCACTGCGGCATCGAGATGGCCCTGGGCGCGCAGGCCTCCCCGTAGCGGCACGACGGTCAGATGCGCTGAAAAGCGCTCGACGGAGAGGATTTTCATCACCTTCGCGATGGCCTCGCGCGTGGCCTCGTCGGCCTCCACCGACACGGAGCGGCCGGCGGCCGGCAATTTGTCGATCCGCACCACGGCGTCGAAGATAGGCTCCTTGCGCTGGCTCATGCCGCCACCTCGAAGCGGATCTGGCCAGCGGTGATCGATTCGACCGACTGGGTCGCCAACTCGGCGTCGCGAGAGCGGACATAGTCGGCCAGAGCCAGCAATCGAGTGGTGTCTTCGCCTTCGAAGATGTTGCGGGCGAGGACGCCGGCCAGAGCCTCGACATCATCGCGGTCCAAGGCTTCGTTCAGTGCAGCGAGCAGGCCGAAAAAGATGTTGCCCATCTTCTGGATCTTCTTGGGCACGCCCAGATCGGTGACGCCCATCTCGCGCAGCGAACGGTCCATATCCTTGAAGAAGAGATCGAAGACGGATTGGCTGAACGCCTTGGCGCTTTCCGGGCCGTGGCGGAGTCGGCGGAACAGCAGCGCCATGTGCAGGCTGATCATGTCAAAGCGCCCGGTCACCGTGTCGGGGACCCCGTACTGGGTATAGAGAACTGGCTGCCGGGATTGCGCCACAATGGAATTATAGACGGCGTAAACCGCGTCCGAGGCAGTCTTCTTGCGAAACAGTGACAGGATCATGGGATTGCGCTCGTCGTCGGTATCGGTCAAACACGGGACAGTAGCGGGTGCCGGCCCATTGCCAGCTTGCCAGACCGCCAAGTTGACAGCTACACAGTCCGGCAGCCTAAGGGCACGCGCCCAAGTGTCACGCCTATAGTCGAGAGCCATCGGGAAAGTCAAATTCATGCCCCTGCGTATTGCAAAAGCCTCCGTTGCCGCAGCCGTCCTGGCCGTCGCGCTCGCCGGCTGCACCAGCAGCACGTCGCTGATTTCCAAGCGCACGCAAGGCTATGAAATTCCCGACTCGGCACTGCAGCAGATCCGGCCCGGCCAGAGCCAGCAATTGGTGACGCTGGTACTGGGCTCGCCGCAGTCCACCAATACCTTCGGCGACCGCACGGCGTGGTATTATGTCGAGACCAAGGTCAACCAGACTGCCTTTGGGGTGACCATGGTGGAAAGCCGTACGGTGCTGGCGATCTATTTCGACCGCAACAAGAAGGTGATCGAGCGTGCGGTCTATGCGCTGCAGGATGGCAAGGCGATCAACATCGAGACGCGCCGCACCCCGTCCTTCGGCGAGGACGCAACGTTTATCGACGCGATCCTGTCCTCGTTCTGAGGCAGAAACCGAAGCGAACACTCAAAGCCCCGGTCCGCCGGGGCTTTTCTGTTTCAGGCGCGGGCCTGCCGCCAGGCGCCCAGCCCCAGAAGCAGGATTGCCACGCCCGCCACGGGAATGGCCAGAAGGTTGATCGCCTCCCAGCCCACCAGCTGCAGAAGCAGCCCCGAGCCCAATGAGGCCAGTGCGCTGGCACCAAAGACCACCTGCTCATTAACGGCCTGAACGCGTCCGGCCTCCTGCGGACGATAGCTGCTGGCGAGCATCGCGGTGCCGCCAATGAAACCGAAGTTCCAGCCCACCCCCAGCAGCACCAGGGTCACGGTGAAATGTGCCACGCTGGTGCCGTTGAGCGCGATCATGGCGCAGGTCATGATCAACAGCAGCCCGATCGCGGTCACCAGATGCGCGCCGATCCGCTTGATGATGGCACCGGTGACGAAGCTGGGCGCGAACATCGCAACGACGTGCCACTGAATGGCGCCGGCAGCCTCGGTCGGCGAGTGGCCGCACAGATGCACCATGGCCAGCGGCGCCGCGACCATGATCAGGGTCATCAGGGCATAGGCCAGCGCGGCTCCCATCATCGGGAGCAGTACCTCGGGCAGGCGCAGCAGGACCGACAGGGGGCGACCAGCATCCGCCGTGCCGGAGGCTTGAACGACCGGCGCCAGACGCGTGGCCGAGAGAATCAGCACCGACAGTGACGAGATCACGGCGATGACCATGAAACTCGCCGCATATTCGGCGCCGGGGACCCAGGTGCGGGTTATGGCGCTCAGTTGAGGCCCGAAAAAGCCGGCCGCAACGCCGCCAAACAGGACCCAGGAAATGGCCTGACTCTTGAATTGCGGCGCCACGCTGTCGGCCGCGGCGAAGCGGACCTGCTGCATGAATGCGCCGGAGACACCGACAAGGAACAGGCCGGCCGCAAACAGGTAGAACTGGCCGAGTATGACCGCGAGACTGGCCAGGACCGAGGCCGGGATACCGATCGCCGCGCCCAGCATCAGGCCCCGTGTCCTCCCCAGGCGGTAGATGAGCATGGTGGCGGTGGAGGTCGTCAGCGCAAGGCCCACGATCATGGCGGTGACCGGCAGGGTCGCGGCCGACGGGTCGGGCGCGAAGTTCACGGCGGCCAAGGCCGCCACGGACATGATGATGGAGGAATTCGACCCAGCAAGCGCCTGCGTTGCGGAGAGCAAACCGATATTGCGGATGGACTGGCTGCGGCTGTCGGGCATTTCCGACTCCCTTGGAGGAGCCGGGAAGGTGCGCCTCGCCGCGCACGCCGTCAATGATGTTGGATCAGGCCAGGTCGGCTCCCGCCGAACGGGCAATGGAGTCCAGCGCGGCATTGACCAGGCCGGTGGCATCGTCCTCGTAGAAGGCGCGCGCCACATCGACATATTCGGAGATCACGACGCGGGCCGGAATGTCCTTGCGACGAAGCAGTTCGAAAGCGGCCGCGCGCAGAATGGCCCGCAGAGTGGCATCGACGCGTTCGATCGGCCAGCCCTCGGCCAGCGCCTTGTCGACCGAGGGATCGACCTCGAGCTGGTGACGGGTGACCCCGGTCACGATCTGCCGGAAGAAATCAGCGTCGGCGGGGAGATATTGCTCACCCTCGACTTCGCGCCCAAGGTGAAAGGCACCGAACTGGGCCAGCGTGTCTTCCAGCGTCGCCCGGCCAATATCCATCTGGTAGAGGGCCTGCACGGCAGCAAGACGGGCAGCGCCGCGCTGGTTGGCGGGGCGCGCGGCGCCGGGATCACGTTTGGGATGGTCGGTCATCTAGTTATTCAGTTTCGCTTTCACGTCGGACAGGGCGAGCGCGGCACGCGCCGCATCCCCGCCCCTGTCCTGGTCATTTACATGGGCCCGTATCCAGGCCTGAGCTTCGTTTTCTACCGTCAGGATGCCGATGCCAAGAGGCAATGCGTCAACGACCGCCAGTTCGGCAAGCGCGCGAATGCTTTCATTGGCAACCGACACATAGTGGTTGGTCTGCCCGCGGATGACGCAGCCCAGGGCGACATAGCCGTCGAAGCGTCCGGTTTCAATCGCCATTGCCATGGCCACGGGCACTTCCATGGCGCTGGGCACCGCGATCACCTCGTGGCTCGCCCCGGCCTTCTCCAGTGCCGCGATGGCGCCGCGCTTCATCTCGTCGGCGATATCGGGATAGGCCCGCCCCTCCACGATCAGGAAACTCAACCCCCTGCCCGCATTTTCGGGCAATGGGAACCGCACACCATAGGAGTCCATGAGCTACCTCCCTCCGTTCGCGCCGATAATTCGACGCGCGCAGATCATAGCGCAACATGGCCTTGCCCGGCAGCGCAGCCTGAAACCGGTGTGAACGAAAGCTTCACAGTGCGCGGCGCAGGCGGTCAATCCTGATCGTCTCGCAGCACCGTCTTGTGCTCCGCCAATTCCGCAAGGAACGAGCGGAAGTCATCGGCCGCAGAGAAGTTCTTGTAAACACTGGCAAATCGGACAAAGGCCACGTCATCAAGACCCTTCAGGCCCTCCATGACATATTCGCCGATCTGGTCGGAGGTCACTTCGACTTCGCCGAGGCTCTCGAGCTGGCGCACGATGCCGGAGATCATGCGTTCAACGCGCTCGGGCTCGACCGAGCGCTTGCGCAATGCGGTATTGACCGAACGAGCCAGCTTCTCGCGGTCGAACGGCACTTTACGGCCAGTCTTCTTGACCACTGTGAGATCGCGCAGCTGGACGCGCTCGAAAGTGGTGAAACGCCCGCCACAGGCATTGCAGACGCGACGGCGGCGGATGGCGCCCGAATCCTCGGTCGGGCGGCTATCCTTCACCTGGGTATCGTCATTGCCACAATAGGGGCAGCGCATGGCGGGCCTTCTGGTTGGTCAGTTGTAGATGGGGAAACGATCGGTGAGCGTTTTAACCTTCTCGCGCACCTGAGCTTCGATGGCGCCATTGTTATCGTCGCCATTGGCCTTGAGGCCGTCGAGAACCTCGATGATCAGCTCGCCCACTGTCTGGAACTCGGCCTCGGCAAAGCCGCGCGACGTGGCGGCCGGAGTACCCAGGCGCACACCGGAGGTGATGGCGGGCTTTTCCGGATCGAAGGGCACCGCATTCTTGTTGCAGGTGATGTGCGCGCGTTCGAGCGCCTTCTCAGTTGCCTTGCCGGTCAGACCCTTGGGCCGGAGATCGACCAGCATGAGGTGATTGTCTGTGCCGCCCGAGACGATGTCCACGCCGCCCTTGACGAGCGTTTCCGCCAGGACCTTGGCATTGGCCACGACCTGACGGGCATAGGATTTGAACTCCGGCGAGAGCGCTTCCTTGAAGGCCACTGCCTTGGCGGCGATGACATGCATCAGCGGGCCACCCTGGATGCCAGGGAAGATCGCGGAGTTGATCTTCTTGGCGATGTCCTCGTCATTGGTGAGGATCAGGCCGCCGCGCGGGCCGCGCAGGGTCTTGTGGGTCGTGGTGCTGGCGACATGGGCGTGGGGGAACGGGCTGGGATAGACCCCACCCGCGACCAGGCCGGCGACGTGGGCCATGTCCACGAACAGGATTGCACCAACCTCGTCGGCAATGGCGCGGAACTCGGCCCAGTCCATGACGCGCGAATAGGCCGAGAAGCCAGCCACGATCATCTTGGGCTGGTGCTCGCGGGCGAGCTGGCGAACCTGGTCCATGTCAACGCGGCCATCCTGCTTGCGCAGGCCATATTGAATGGCATTGAACCATTTGCCCGACTGGTTGGGCTTGGCACCATGTGTCAGGTGGCCACCAGCGTCCAGCGACATGCCCAGGATGGTATCGCCGGGCTGGATCAGCGCCTGATAGACGCCCTGATTGGCCTGCGAGCCGGAATTGGGCTGCACATTGGCGAAGCTGACGCCAAACAGCTGCTTGGCGCGCTCGATAGCCAGCGTCTCGGCGACGTCCACATACTGGCAGCCGCCGTAGTATCGCTTGCCGGGATAGCCTTCGGCATATTTGTTGGTCAGCACCGAGCCCTGCGCTTCCAGCACGGCACGCGAGACGATGTTTTCCGAAGCGATCAACTCGATTTCGTGCTGCTGGCGTCCCAGCTCGTTCTGGATGGCCTGCGCCAGCTCCGGATCGGTTTCAGCAACTGAATTGGTGAAGAAGTGCGGAAAAAGCGGCAGTGAGGTGGCAGCGCTCATCGGACGGTTACCTCGCAAGGGATCGTGTGTGTCGGCGTGGCGGTGGCTTTATCACGGCGCAAGCCGCGATTCCAAGGCTCGGAATGGAGTGGTGTCTGGGATTGCAGGCGCATGGGGCTCCCCTGATTGCGGATGGGTGCCCAGGCGAGCGGCAGGACATGGTTCGCGTTCCCCGGTGGTTCCCCACCTTTTCTCGCCAGTCGCGCGAACGGGCCTGTTATGGCGCAGAATGGTGCTGAGGGAAAGGGGGAAGCGCTCCGCCTCAGGCAAACTTGCCCCGCGTCGGCGCGGGAGCGGGCCGATCCTGTTCCAGCTTGCGCTTGAGCTTGGCTAGCGCGACCCGCTGCATCTGCAGCTTTGTCGCGTTGAGCGGGGTAATCACCACAACTTCGATGCCGGTCGCCTCGTCAACGGCGGCAACCCGCATCTGCTGGCCGATCTGTACAAATTCGAACAGGACCTCGCCGTTGCTCATTGCGACGCACCTCCGAATGTCAGCATAGCGGAGTCGCGCAGAATGAAAAACGGGGCCCCTGCCCCGCAGGAACCCCGTATCAGACGTGACGTCACCCGAGCATGACCCTCATCGGCCTGCTGGCGTGAGGGGCTCCAGCGGGGCGACCTTGCCTATCTCCGGCTTCAGGTGAAGCTGACCTTGCCCTCTTCGTCGAACTTGTAGACGTCGTCGCGGAAGCTGACCGTGCCCTGGCGATTGGCCCAGGCCGTGATGTAGGTCGTGTGGATCGGCATCTGCGAGGAGAGGTTCACGTCGAGGCGTTCGAGCGAGTCGAAGGTGCTGTCCACGCGGGTCTGGTCCCAGTCGCCATTGTCGCGCAGCAGCCAGGCCACCAGTTCGTTGACACCATCGACACGCACACATCCAGACGAGTGGAAGCGCGCATTTTCGCCAAACAGCGCCTTGGATGGGGTGTCGTGCAGGTAGACGTCGTAGGGATTGAAGAAATTGATCTTGCAATGCCCCATGGAGTTTTCGGCGCCCGGCTCCTGGCGATACATGTAGTTTACCTGGGCATCCGTGATATTGGCCCAATCAATGGTCGCCGGATCGATGGTGTTGCCGCTGCCGTCGTAGATGAAGATGTTCTGCTTGGCCAGATATTGCGGATCTTCCAGCATGTACTTGGTCAGGTCCTGGCGGACCAGGGACTTGGGCACATGCCAATAGGGGTTGAAATTGACCTGGTGGATCTTGCTGGCCAGGATCGGCGTGGCGCGCTCGACCCGGCCGACCACCGCGGTGTGGCGTTGCTCGACCATGCCGCCGCCCACCGCTTCGATGGTCGCGGCGGGAATATTGACCACCACGTAGCGCTCGGACAGGTTCGGAGCCATGTTCTGGACGCGGGTGTAATTGAGGTAGAGCTGCTGCAGGCGTGTGGCGGCGGGCACGTTCAGGGCGTACCAGGTCGCTTCATCGATCCAGCCGTTGACGATCAGCCCGTGGCGGGCCTGGAAGACGCGCACGGCGCGATCGGTATCGGCGTCGAACATGTCACTGGCGAACTCGACCAGCGGCATGTCGCCGGAGGATATGAGACGACGCTTGAGCTGCACCACCGCCGGATCGGACTTGCCCAGATTGAGCTTGAACGCCCGCTGCGGGATTTCCTCCCAGCCGCCAGCGGCGACGAAGGGTTCATATTGCGAGATGGCGAGCTGCAGGTTGTGCAGCGTGTCGAAGGACAGGATCGGCTCATTGGTGGCGATGGTCGCCGCGGCCGCCGCCGTGTTGCTGTTGGGATCGGCCTCATTGATGATGCGGCTGCGCTGCATCATGTCGAACACAGAATCCTGCGCCCAGGCCGGTACCGCAGCCGAGGCGCCGGCAAGTGCCATGGACCGGATAAAATTACGTCGCGTCAGCCGCATTCAACCACCTTAGAATTCGCCCGCCATTTTGCCTTGGCGACTAGCGTGCCCCGGGGTGCTTCGCAACGTCTGTCAACGTCTTGTGAACCCGGCGGAGCCCTAGCCATGCCAGCAAATGGTTTCCAACCAGGTAATCTGGGCTGCATGTGCTTTGCGGCACAAATAAGAAACGCCGGCCTCGCGGCCGGCGTCTTCCAGGCAGTTGTGGCATGGAGGCAACACATGCCGCCATCTGCCGATTGTTTTGTCCTGCGCGAGGACGACTAGAGTTTGTACAGGATCTGATCGACCCAGAAGCGTTCGAGACGGGCGAGAGCCTTGTTGAGGCCGTCGAATTCCTCGTCGCCCAGGCCGCCGACCTTGTCGATCGACTTCAGGTGGCGGTCATAGAGTTCGTCGATGACTTCGGCCACCTCCTCACCCTTGGGTGTCAGCTTGATGCGAACCGAACGGCGATCGGTACGCGAGCGTTCCTGGAAGATGTAGCCGGTCTCGACCAGCTTCTTGAGATTGTACGAGACGTTCGAGCCGAGATAGTAGCCGCGGGAGCGCAGTTCGCCGGCGGTCAGTTCAGCATCGCCGATATTGAACATGAGCAGCGCCTGGACGGGGTTGATGTCGTCCCAGCCCATACGGTCGAATTCGTCCTTGATCAGGTCGAGCAGGCGGCGATGCAGACGTTCGACACGTGCAACGGCCTCCAGATAAAGGGGCTTGAGACCTTCACTACGTTCCGGGGTAAGCGCCTCGGCCGCGTTCGACTTGATTGCCATTTGTGCCTCACTGTTTATCCAACGTGCGATTTTTCGCATCTCATGAGGCCAAACTACGGCTGCCCAACTAAGATCGCCCTAAGCCATACGCTTAAAACTATCTTACTGGAATGCAATGAGAATTTGGCTTAATGGCGCCTTACTGCAGGTGAGAAACTTGTAACCATTCCCGAGCGTTAACAGCGCCCGGGCTGTGCCGCCAGACCAATCGTCAGTCGGCCTGGGCGCGGGTGAAGCGCAGGCTGAGGGCAAAGATAAGGACGATGGCGGCCAACAGGACCAGCCGGACACCAAAACCGAACACGCTCATCCGGATGTCGGGATTGCCAGATAGGTAGAGCGCCAGTTCCAGCGTCGTCGCCCCCACCAGCAGCACGGCTCCCCAGCTCGCCTTGATCCACAAACCCACCGCCGCAAACAGTCGGGCAAGGCAGAACGCCGCAAGGAAGGTGAAGGAGGTGAAGCCCATCGCGGTGATCGGGCTGGTCGCCCCCAGATTGACACCCAACAGGCGCGCGGCATCGCTCAACCCAAGGATCAGCGCCAGAATGGCAACGATCCGCACATAGAGCGACAAATTGGGAGCCTGGAACAGCATGGCCGTGTGATAGCGCGGCAAGGGGCCTGCGACAAGCAGTGGCTTGGAGGCCGGTCCCGTCGCTGTTAACTAGAACTCACAAGGAGAGCACCATGACCCAGAACTGGCCTCGGCACGACATGTCCTTCCTCGGCGGGCGCCGGTTGCGCCGCCTGCGCCAAGCGGAATGGAGCCGGGCCATGGTGCGCGAGACCGAACTCTTGCCGCGCGACCTGATCTGGCCGCTCTTCGTCATCGAGGGACAGAACGAGAAGACGCAGATCAAGACCATGCCGGGGGTGGAACGGCTCTCGATCGACCTGATGGTCGAGGCGGCACGCCAAGCGCGCGATGCCGGCATTCCGGCGCTGGCAATCTTTCCCAATACGCCCGATCATCTGCGATCGGAGAGCGCGAGCGAGGCCTACAACCCGGATAATCTGATGTGCCGGGCGCTGAGCGCGATCAAATCGGCGGTGCCCGAGATCGGGCTGATCGCCGATGTGGCGCTGGACGAATATTCCAGCGACGGCCAGGACGGGCTGGTGCGGGACGGCGAAATCCTCAACGACGAGACGGTGGAGGTCATGGTCCGATCAGCTCTCGTCCAGGCCAGTTCAGGCGCCGACATCATCGCCCCGTCGGACATGATGGATGGGCGCGTGGCAGCCATTCGAGCGGCGCTCGATGCGGGGGGCTTCGAGCATGTGCAGATCATGTCCTATGCGGCAAAATACGCCTCCTGCTTCTACGGTCCGTTCCGCGAGGCAGTCGGCTCCGGGAGCCGGTTGAAGGGCGACAAGCGCACCTACCAGATGGACTACGCCAATTCGGACGAAGCCCTGCGTGAGATCGAGCAGGACATTGCCGAAGGCGCTGACAGCGTCATGATCAAGCCCGGCCTGCCCTATCTCGACGTGGTGCGCCGGGCGGCGGACACGTTCAACGTGCCGATCTACGCCTATCAGGTGAGCGGGGAATACGCGATGATCGAGATGGCGGGCGCCGCCGGGGCGATCAATCGCGACGCAGCCGTGCTGGAAAGCCTCTGGGCCTTCAAGCGGGCTGGCGCCGATGGCGTGCTCACATACTATGCCCTGGAAATGGCCCGCAAGCTGGGTGGCTGAGCCTGTTGCGGTGAGCGCCTAGCCCGCCCGTTCCGTGGTCCCGGCTTCGGCAATCAGCTGAGCCGGGCGCTTGCCCCGCCGCGGCCGCACGGCGCTGACAATGCCGGCCATCGCCACCAGCCCCATGCCCGCGAGGGCCGGAGGCTCGGGCGCATGGCCGAAAACCAGCCAGCCCAGCGTCCCGGCCCAGACCAGATGCATATAGGTCATCGGCGCCACCAGCGCGGCCGGCGCATAGCGATAAGACTGGGTGAAGAGATAGTGCCCCAGCCAGGCCGACACCCCAAGCCCGATGAACAGCACGACCTGCATCGGTGTCGGCGCCACGCCATGCAGGGTCCAAGGCAGAAAGATGCCGAAACCGATGGCGCCGACCAAGGCCGAATAGAACAGCATTGCCATGGTCCGCTCGGTATGGGCCAGCACCCGCGAGAGCAGGTTGTAAGCTGTGGCAACGACCACATTGCCCAGTACGAAGACGACCCCTAAAGGGTCGAGCCCACCGCCCGGCCGGGCGATCAGCAAGACGCCAGCAAAGCCGACAAGAGCCGCAACCCAGGCAGCGGGGCCAACCTTCTCCTTGAGCAGCGGTCCTGAGAGCAGAACCACCAGCACCGGGCCGAGATAGACAATGGCCGTGGTTTCGGCCACCGGCATGCGCTGCAGTGCCAGGCTGACCAGGAAAGAGCCCAGCGCAAGGCTGGCAGCCCGCACCAACACCAGGCCTGTGCGCTGCGTCCGCACCATTTCGCGGCCATGTATCGGGGCGACGATGGCCAGCATCAGCAGGCAATGGCCGATATAGCGGATGGCCGCCACCATGGGCACATTGTACTCGGTGATGAGCAGCTTGTTGGTGGTGTCATTGTAGGCGAACAGCAAGGTGGCGCCCAGAATGAGGACGAGACCACGCAGAGGCTGATGCGTCAGCGGCGCGGACGAAGAGGCGGGTGCAGGCATGACCAGGAATCCGACGGGTCACCTTGGCGGAAACGCTAGCCGGCGACTCGAATAATGCGAGACCTCCAGACTAGCGCCCTTCGCGCGTTCTGCCCAGCAGCGGCAACGCATCAGGTCGCGGCGCCGGGCGCAAAAACGCCCGCACCGGCATGCCCGCGTCCCCTAAGCTTCCGCGATCAGCTCTTGCAGAGGTTGCCCGACACCCATTGCACGATCTGGCTGGCGGGCATGGCGCCGGAGGTGCGGGCCTTTTCCTTGCCATCGGCATAGAGGATCATGGTGGGGATGCCGCGAATACCAAGGCGCGCGGACAGGGCCTGGTTCTCGTCCGAGTTGAGCTTGGTGAAGCGGACGCGCGGCTCCAGCACGTCGGCGGCCTTCTCGAATTCGGGCGCCATCATGCGGCAGGGCCCGCACCAGGGTGCCCAGACATCGACGAGCACCGGAACGTCTGACCGCGCGATCTGCCGTTCGAGGGCCTCAGAGGCGAGATCGGCCGGCTCGCCAGCAAACAGCGGCTCACCGCATTTCCCGCACTTGGCGGCCAGCGCGTCGCGTTCGGCATCGACACGATTGATGGCATTGCAGTGGGTACAAACGATATTGCTCATGATCCTGTGTGGCCTCGAAACTGTCCTTTCGCAGATATATTAGACACGCCTAATATCTTCAAGTCCACGATTGTGGCTTTTCTGGCCGCCGCCTCTTGCAAGCCGGTACGGCCATGACAATCTGTTGATCCATGACACAGGATTTTGCTGCACGCCCCGCCCTTCCAGACCCTGCCACGGCCCCGGAACTGTTCGACGGGCTGCTGACGCGACGGGCCACGGCCTATCTCGTCGACGTGGTGCTGATGAGCGTGATCGTGTTCGCGATCACGCTGGTCGGGGCGATATTAGGGTTCTTCACCTTCGGGCTGGCCTGGGTGTCGCTGGTCTTCGCGGTTCCGGCCGCCATTATCCTCTACTACGCGGCCACGCTGGGCTCCCCGCGCCGGGCGACCGTGGGCATGCAGATGATGGATATCGTGCTGACGCCGACGCGCGGCCAACCGCTCGACGGTTGGATGGCGGTGCTGCACGCGCTGGTGTTCTGGATCACCATCTGGATCTGCTGGCCGGTGACGCTGCTGTTCGCGCTGTTCACGCCGCGCCGGCAGATGATCCACGACCTGATCATGGGCACGCTGATGGTGCGCCGCTCGCCGATGCTGCGCCACTGGCAGCGCATGCGCATGGCGGATCAATACGACGTTTGAGGCGTTGAAGCGGAGTGCGGCCAGGGTTACACTGGCCGTCTCTGCATTAGCGGGTCTTGAATGACCGACCAGACGCCCGAAACCACGCAACTCTTCCTGACCGCCGCCCTGCCCTGCCCCTACCTGCCGGGCAAGATGGAGCGCAAGCTGTTCACGCATCTCAGCGGCCGACGGGCGTCCATGCTGCACCAGTTGCTGAGCGATAACGGATTCCGCCGCAGCCAGAACCTGATTTACCGGCCCGCCTGCGAGGGCTGCAATTCCTGCCAGTCGGTCCGTATCGTGGCGGGCGAGTTCGCGCCCAACAAACGCTTCCGTCGCGTCCGGCGTGACAATGGCGATATCGGCGTGACCGTGCAGCCCACCGTGGCGACCCTGGAGCAATACGAGCTGTTCAAGCGCTACCTGGATGCGCGCCACGCGGGTGGTGGCATGACGCAGATGAGCTACCAGGACTATGAGTACATGGTCGAGGATACGCCGGTCCAATCGATCCTTGTCGAGTATCGCCTACAGGACCTGCCCGACCAGCCCCTGGTGGCAGTGGCGCTGACCGATGTGATGCCAGACGGGCTTTCCATGGTCTATTCGTTCTACGATCCCGATTTGGCGCATCGGAGCCTGGGGACCTTCCTCATTCTCGACCATATCGAGCAGGTGCGTTCGGCTGCCCTCAGCTATGTCTATCTCGGCTATTGGGTGAAGGACTCGCCCAAGATGGCCTATAAGGGCGACTATCGCCCCCTTGAGGTGCAGCGCGGCTCGCTGGGCTGGACGCGGCTGGAAGACTAGCGGCTCACACCACGATATCGAAGACGACGAGACCGTCGCGACCGCCCTCAAGCGCCGCGACCAGGCGGCCGCCTGCGGCCTTGTGGGCGGGATGCACCAGATAGGCGTCGCGGGCCGCTTCGTCGACAAAGTCGATGCTGAAACCCTCGGTGAAACCTTGATGCAGCCCTTCCGGGGAGACATTGGGACCATAGCTCATGCCCAGGAAGCCTGGGACAAGTTCACGCAGAGATTCAAGTTCACCGTAGATGGCGGACTTTTCTGCGGCAGTGATCTCGGGACGGAAGCGGACGAGAACGATGTGGCGGATCATTTTGTTGAGTCTTTCGAGCCGGTTAGGCGTGGTGTTTCAGATGTTGAGTCCGTCTTAGGGGCCCCTCACGGGCGTTCCGGCCGCCCCTCGGATCACGCCCGAGGGCAAGCTCTTTTCCCCAAAGGGAGAGATAAGGGACTGCGTTCGCCGAAGCGTCGTCCGGCCCTACGCGCCTAGCGCTCCGGGCGTTCCTCGCTAAAATCGGTCCACCGGACCGATTTTCCGCTGCGCGAACGCTCGTCACCCCCTGAACTTGTTGTTGCGCGGGAAGCCGGTCGGCGGTTGGCGACCGGCAGTGGCGCGGTCGCCAGCCCAGTCGACCAGTTCCTCGGTGGGCTTGGAATAGGTGCGCCCCGACGAGTCCGTCCAGGTGAGACCGTCGGCGGCGTAGAAGGTCTTGATGTCCGATATGCCGCCGTCCTTGTAGCGCTGCAGGCGGACGCCCTTGCCGCGGCTCATGGAGGCGAGCTGGCTCAGCGGGAAGACAAGGAGCTTGCGGTTCTGGCCGATGACGGCGACGCGATCGCCCTCGCAGGGCACGATCAGCCGCGCCTCGTCGGGCAGCGAGACATTGAGGATCTGCTTGCCCTTGCGGGTGTTGGCGATCAGGTCGTCCTCGTTGACGATGAAGCCATAGCCGACCGAGGAGGCGATGATGCGCTGCTTGCCTGGGCGATAAACGAAGAGGTCGACAATGTCCTGCCCCTCCTCGATATCGACCATGATGCGCACCGGCTCGCCCTGGCCGCGGCCACCGGGCAGCTTGTCGGCGCCCAGCGTATAGACCTTGCCACCGGTGGTGAGCATCAGGAGCTTGTCGGTCGTCTCGCAGTTGAAGGCAAGCTTGAGGCGATCGCCGGTCTTGAAACCCTTTTCGTCCGTCGGGGCATTGTGCCCCTTGGGCGCGCGGATCCAGCCCTTTTCCGACAGGATCACCGTGATCGGCTCGCGCTCGATGAAGGCCTCGGTGATTTCGGCGGCATCGGCTGTCGGGGTGTCCCCGAAAATGGTGCGACGGGCGCCAAGTGCATGGGGCGTCACGCCGTCTGCCTCGAAAAGCGGATAGGCTTTCTTCAGCGCCTCGACCTGCTTGGCGATTTCACCCCATTGGCGCTTGTCCGAGGCCAGAAGCGCTTCGAGCCTGCCCTTCTCCTCGGTGAGGGTCTTGTGCTCCTGCCGGAGCTCAATTTCCTCGAGCTTGCGCAGGGACCGCAGGCGCATGTTGAGGATAGCCTCGGCCTGGTTGTCGGTCAGGTTGAAGGCGGCGATCAGGCTCGCCTTGGCATCGTCCTCCTCGCGGATGATGCGGATCACCTCGTCGAGGTTGAGATAGGCGATGATATAGCCTTCGAGCACTTCGAGGCGGTTGGCGATCTGCTCCAGCCGGTGCTGGGAGCGGCGCATCAGCACCACCTTGCGGTGGTCGAGCCAGGCGCGCAGCGTATCGGCCAGGCTCATGACCTTGGGGGTCGTGCCGTGATCGAGGACGTTGAGATTGAGACTGAAGCGTACTTCGAGCTCGGTGAGCTTGAAGAGCTGCTCCATGAGAATGACGGCATCGACGGTGCCGGCGCGCGGCTCGAGCACGAGCCGAATGTCGTCGGCGCTCTCGTCGCGCACGTCCTTGAGGAGCGGCAGCTTCTTGGCCAGCAACAGTTCAGCGATCTTTTCCACGAGGCGCGATTTCTGCACGCCATAGGGGATCTTGGTGACGACGATCTGATAGACGCCCCTGCCCTTTTCCTCCTTTTCCCAGATGGCGCGGTGGCGGAAGGCGCCACGGCCGGTCTCGTAGGACTGGACGATGGAAGAGCGGCTCTCGACGAGCTGGCCGCCGGTGGGGAAGTCGGGCCCGCGAACCAGGTCGTCCATGCTGGGCGGAGCCGAGAGGTCCTGGTGGATCAGCTCTTCGGTGGTGGCATCGGGATGATGGATGAGCTTGAGCGCGGCGTTGCAGAGCTCGACCAGATTGTGCGGGGGCACCGAGGTCGCCATGCCCACGGCAATGCCGGTTGAGCCGTTGGCGAGCAGATTGGGGAAATTGGACGGGAGCACCATGGGCTCCTCGTCCTCGCCGTCATAGGTCGGCTTGAAGTCGATGGCATTCTCGGTGATGCCTTCGAGCAGACGCGTGGCCACATCGGTCATGCGGCTTTCGGTGTAGCGCATGGCCGCCGGGCTATCGCCGTCGATATTGCCGAAATTTCCCTGGCCATCGACCAGCGGGTAGCGCAGGGCAAAATCCTGCGCCAGGCGCACCAGCGCGTCATAGATCGACTGGTCGCCATGGGGGTGAAACTTACCGATCACGTCGCCGACGATGCGGGCGGACTTCTTGTAGCCCTGGTTGGGATCGAGCCGCAGCAGGCGCATGGCATGAAGGATGCGGCGATGCACGGGCTTGAGCCCGTCACGCGCGTCCGGCAGGGCACGCTGGGTGATGGTGGAGAGGGCGTAGCTCAGATACCGCTCTTCAAGCGCCTGCTTGAGATCGACGATGCGCTGGTCATCGGGGGGCGGAAGGGTATCGGCGTCGGACATGCTTTGCTCAGTTCAGGAGAACGAATCAGGAGCAGAGTATAGCGTCCCGGTCGCGTCAGCCGCAGGAAAGTGCCGGTTTTCCTGAGCTTTCTGGCCCACTAGCTCCGCGTCAGCAACTCGATCAGTGGTTCGCGGGTGGGCGGTGGATCGATCTGGCGGGCGTGCCAGACGTGCATATCGAGGAAATGGCCGGTGAGGCGAAAGGCATTGCGCAGATCGTCAGGCGAGGCGTTGCCACGGGCATGGAGGAAACTCGGGAGCGGCAGGAGCCGATCCTTGTAGGGCTCGGCGGCGGCACGGGACACGGCGCGACCGGACTTGGGAGAGACATGGGTCAGATTTTCGGTCACGCCTGTGGCGGCGCAGCTTTCGAGATCAAGTCCGAAGCCCAGCTCATCAAGCAGCGCCAGTTCGAAGCGTGCGAAGGCCACCGCGTCGGGATCATGGTCGATGAGATCGAGCGCCATGCCGAGCAATCGATCATGCGGATCGCGTTCGGGCAGAAGATGGAGATGTTCGCAGACGGTCTGAGCCAGATAGAGGCGCTTGCGATCGGCAATCAGGCCGGCGGCGCGGGCGTGGAGGAGCTCGACAGTGAAGGTGCCGAGATGGTCTTCCAGGCGGGCGCGCCAGGTGAGCTGGATGGTGTTTCCGGGCTGCAGCGTGGCCGCGAGCCTGGGCGACCGCCCACCGCGAATGAGGCCGGAATAGCGCCCACGCCCGGCAACCATCGCCTCGGCAATGACCGAGGTCTCACCGTGGCGGCGTACGCCTATAAGAAGGGCTTCACCGGTCCATTCCATCGTGGCCGCACCTCCCTTCTCCCCTTGTGGGAGAAGGTGCCCGAAGGGCGGATGAGGGGTACAGGTTCTTTTCACTGGCACCGAGTGCGCGGAGAAAACCCCTCACCCTGGATGTTCTGCTGAACGCAGAAAATCCTGTCCCTCTCCCACAAGGGGCGAGGGGGGCACCGGTGCGTGTTTCACTTTTTCCCATGGGGGAATTCCAAGCCCATCTCGCGGTAGCGTTCCGGGTCGTCGGCCCATTTCTCGCGAACCTTGACGAAGAGGAAGAGGTGGATGGGCACCTCGTACATTTCCATCAATTCCTTGCGGGCTTCGGCGCCAATGGCCTTGATGGTCTGGCCGCCGGCACCGAGGACGATCTTCTTGTGGCTCTCGCGGCTCACATAGACGACCTGGTCGATCTTGTAGGAGCCGTCCTTCTGGATCTTGAAGCTCTCGGTCTCGACGGTGGAATTATAGGGGATCTCGTCATGCACGCGCAGGAACAGCTTCTCGCGCGTGACCTCGGCCGCGGTGATGGCCATGGTCAGGTCGGTCAGGTGATCTTCCGGGAAATGCCAGGGACCGGGCGGGATGTGCTTGATGCACCAGTCGATGAAGTCCTTCACGCCATGGCCCTTGAGCGCGGAGAGCATGAAGGTGGCCTCGAAACGCAGGCGCTCGTTGAGCGACTGGGACAGCGCGAGCAGGCTCTCGTGCTTGACCGTGTCGATCTTGTTGAGGATCAGCACCTTGGGCTGGCGGATGTTTTCGAGGCCCTCCAGCAGGGTCTCGATTTCGGGCGTGACGCCCCGATCGGCATCAAGGATGAAGGCGACAATGTCGCTGTCCCCTGCCCCGCCCCAGGCATTCTCCACCATGGCGCGTTCCAGCCGCTTCTTGGGGGCGAAAATGCCGGGTGTGTCGACAAAGACCAGCTGGGCGGAATCAAGCGTCAGCACGCCGCGCACCTGCGACCTTGTGGTCTGGGCCTTGTGCGTGACGATGGAGACCTTGGTGCCGACCAGGGAATTGAGCAGGGTCGACTTTCCGGCATTGGGGGCGCCGACAAGGGCAATGAAGCCGCAGGAGGTGTCGGCCAGTTCGGTCGGTGTGTTCATTTGCGTTCCTTCCAGACCTTCTGGCGGACGAGGAATTGTTCGGCGACGCGGTGCTCGGCAATCTTCTTGGAGGGGCCGATAGCCTCGATGCGCTCAAAGCCGGCGAGATCGACGCCAATGGTGAATTCGGGCGCATGGTCTGGGCCGGTGCGCTCGACCAGCACATAGGATGGCGGCTCGAGGCCGCGCGCCTGGGCCCATTCCTGCAGGGTCGTCTTGGCATCGGCCCGATTGGCCTGGCCATCGGCGAGGTAGTCTTCGAAATGCTGCTCGATGAAGCTGCGCGCCGGCTCCAGCCCGCCATCGAGATAGATGGCGCCGATGACCGCTTCGGTGACGTCGCCGAGAATGGCGTCCTTGTCGGCGCCGCCGGAACGGGCCTCGCTGTCGCCCAGGATGATTTCGCGCCCCAGGTCGAGCTGGCGGGCGATATCGGCGCAGGTTTCCTTGCGGACCAGGGTATTGAGCGTGCGGCTCAGTTCACCCTCATTGGAGCCGGGATAGCGCCGGTAGAGCATGTCGGCAACAACGAGCCCGAGCACCCGGTCACCCAGGAACTCGAGCCGCTGATAGGAGCGTTCGATGCGCTTGCCCGGCGACACGGCACTGGAATGGGTCAGCGCGCGCTCGAGAAGGTCGGCATCGGCGAAGCGATAGCCGAGCCGGAACTGGAGCTTTTCGTGGGTCCTGTCGCGTCGGCTCACGGCGCAGCCAGATTGGTGTCCGGCTGATCGCCATAGACCGAACGGAACATGCGATCCCAGCGAACATTGGCCGGCCACTGCCAGATCTGCCAGGGCGGAATATTGTCCTTGATCGAGAAGAAGCGGGCTTCGGCCTTGGCGATCAGGTTTTCATCCGGAACATAGCCGACCTGGCTCAGCACGCGGCTATCGGCGGACCGGTCGCGATTATCACCCATCATGAAGTAGTGCCCGGCAGGCACGACATATTCGGGCGTGTTGTCGAGCGAGAGATTATCGCCAATCTCCTGGATGATATGGGTTGTGCCCTCCGGGAAGGTCTCGCGATAGACGGTGACCTCGCGGGTATCGCCATTGCTATCAGTGTCCAGCGCCTTACCCACTTCCTCGCGTTCCACCATGGTGCCGTTGATGTAGAGGCGGCCATCCTTCATCTGGATGCGGTCACCCGGCAGACCCACGACGCGCTTGATATATTCCATGGTCTGCGGGACCGGGCGGAACACGGCGATGTCGCCGCGATTGGGCTCGCGACCCAGAATGCGGTTGGAGATGGGCAGCTCGAAATCGAGCAGCGCGAAATCGCCATAGCGACCCAGCGAGAAGGAGTGCTTGCCGTAACCCCAGACGAACTTGTTGGCGATGAAGTAGTCGCCGATCATCAGCGTCTGCTGCATCGAGGCGGTGGGGATGGAGAAGGGCTGGTAGAGGAAGAAGCGCAGGAAAATGGCAATCAGCAGTGCTTCGACAATGACCACGAAGGTTTCCACCCATTCATTGGTGGCAGTCTTCTTGGCGGGCTTTTCGGCAGGCTGGCTCATGGTGCTTCCCGGATTGGCGGTGCGGAAGGGTTAGGCGTTTGCCCGCGTGGGGTCAACGTGCTTCGTCGCGCCGGGTGGTCGCCTTCACTTGATCGGAAGAGCTTCGATAATGACGAAGGCCTGGGCCAGGCCCGCATCGTCGGTAATGGTGAGGTGGATATGGGGCTCGTGACCCTCGGGCACAAGGCGCGCCAGGGCGCGGGCCGCCCCGTTGGTCAGCTGCATGGTCGGCTTGCCCGAGGGCAGGTTCACCACGCCCATGTCGCGCCAGTACACGCCCCAGCTGAGGCCGGTGCCCAGCGCCTTGGAACAGGCCTCCTTTGCGGCAAAACGCTTGGCATAGGAGGCTGCACGCTGTGCACGACGATCAGATTTTTTCTGCTCGATCGGCGTGAAGCAGCGCTGCACGAAGCGGTCGCCGAAACGGTTGAGCGTTTCTTCGACGCGGTGGATCTGAATGAGGTCGGAACCGAGGCCGACGATCATTTGACCCCCTGGATGCCACGGCTGCCCGGCTTCACCGCCGGGATGGCGGCCAGCTCGGGAGGCAGTTGATCGGCCGGATAGGCGGGCACCTTGAACTCGATCAGGCTCACCAGCGGCACCCCGACATCGGCCTCGCCGCCAGAGCGATCGATGAGGCACGCTGCCGCAACCACATTGGCGCCAATCTTGCGCAGGGCATCGACGCATTCGCGGATCGAGAGGCCGGTGGAGACGATGTCTTCCACGACCACGACCTTGTCATCGGCGGAAATCTCGAAGCCGCGCCGCAGCTCGAACTGACCTTCGACGCGCTCGGTATAGAGCGCCGGCACGCCCAGATGCCGGGACGTCTCGTAACCGGGGATGATGCCCCCAATGGCGGGGGAGACAACCTTTGTGACGCCCGGCACTTCGGCGCGGATGCGCTCCGCCAGCGCCTTGCAGAGCTTTTCGGTCTCGCTGGCGTATTGGAAGACCTTGGCCTTTTGCAGGAAGACCGGCGAGCGCAGCCCCGAGGACAGGATGAAATGCCCCTCCAGCATGGCCCCGCAATCGCGGAAAATCTGAAGGACTTCTTGTTTATCCATCGCGCGCACTCCTATCGACACTGCCGTCCCATTCGAGCGTCGAGATCATTCCCGCCTCGCGCAGGCCGGCCCGCTGGACCGCGGACAGGCCAGGACTGCGCTTGAGCGTTGCCAGAACATCGGTCAGTTGCGCAAGGTCACGCACCTCGATTTCAAAGATCATCTGGTGGAAGTCGGGCGAGATCATGCGCATCACCAGATTGTTGATGTTCGCATCGCATGCCGCGATCGCCGAGGAAATCTGGGCCAGGGAACCCGGCCGATTGACCGATTCCATCGAAATGACGGTGGGATAGAGCTTTTCATCGGAACGCGTCAGATTCCAGCGCACGTCGACCCAGGCCACGTCGCTATCATGCTTGGCGATCAGTGCGTCCGAGTGGATCGGGTAGACGGTGAGCGGGTTATCCGGCTCGAGAATGCCGACCAGCCGGTCGCCGGGCACGATGCCCTCGCCCGATACGGTCACCGGGGTGTGGAAATCGAGTTGCGCGAGGGCCGCCTTGGCGCGCGGGCCCGAGCGCTGGCCGCCCGGCACGCGGAAGCGGAACTGATCGGAACCCCGCAGGGCAAACCAGCCGTCAGCGGTGTCGGCCACCGGCAGGTCAAGCTTGCGGCGGCGCTTGCGGATGCCCTTGACCTGGGCAAGCGCCGCGGCGAGCGCTTCCGAACCGATCTTGCCCTCACCCACGGCCACCAGCAGGTCGCGCTTGGACTGTTGTTCGAGGGCTTCGGCCAGCGCCTTGCCCTCGCTCTCGTCCAGCATGACGCCCTCACGCTCCAGCATCATGTTGAGCACGTGTTCGCCAAGGGCATGGGCACGCTGCGCCGCCGCCTGGCGCACGGCACGACGAATGGCGGCGCGGGCCTTGCCGGTTGCAGCAATGCCGATCCAGTTGCTGGGCGGACGATGGTTCTGATCGCGCAGGATCTCCACCTCGTCACCAGAGCGGAGCTGGGTGACGAGCGGCAGGATCAGGCCATTGATCTTGGCGCCGACGCAGGTGTCGCCAATATCGGTGTGCAGCGCATAAGCGAAGTCGATGGGCGTCGCGCCGCGCGGCAGGGCGATGAGGCGCCCGCGCGGGGTGAAGCAGAACACCTGGTCCTGGAACAGCTCGAGCTTGGTGTATTCGAGGAAGTCTTCGCTCGAGATGCCGGAGGTCAGGTGGCTGATGGTCTGGCGCAGCGAGCCATAGGCGTGCGATTCCATCTCGATGCGGCCCAGATTAGCCGAAGCACCGTCCTTGTAGAGCGCATGGGCGGCGATGCCGAACTCGGCGATGCGGTCCATGTCCTCGGTACGGATCTGCAGTTCGACACGCTGGCGGCTTGGCCCGACAATGGTGGTGTGGATCGACTGATAGTCATTGTGCTTGGGGACCGAGATGTAGTCCTTGAAGCGGCCGGGCACGACCTTCCAGGTGGTGTGGATCATCCCCACGGTGCGGTAGCACTCCTCGGTCGACCCGACGATGACTCGGAAGCCGATCATGTCGGACAGCTGCTCGAGCGCGATCGACTTGCGCTCGATCTTGGAGAAGATCGAATAGGGCGACTTGACCCGCGCCTTGACGCGGGCAGCGATACCCGCCTCGGCCAACCGCTCGGTCAACTCAGCGGTGATCGTGTCGATGGTTTCGCGATTGTCCGCCTGCATCTGCTCGAGGCGCGCCGTGATCGCCTTGTAGTGATCGGGCTGGAGGATGCGGAAGGAGAGATCTTCGAGTTCGTTGCGCATGTCCTGCATACCCATGCGCCCGGCGAGCGGGGCGTAGATATCCATGGTTTCCTGCGCGATGCGCCGCTGCTTCTCCGGCGCCATGAACTGCAGGGTGCGCATGTTGTGCAGCCGGTCGGCGAGCTTGACCAGCAGCACCCGAACATCCTGGCTGATCGCCAGCAGCAATTTCCTGAGATTTTCGGCCTGCGCTTCCTCGCGCGAAACCAGATTGAGACGCTCGATCTTGGTCAGGCCATCGACAATCGTGCCGATCTCGCCGCCAAACATCTGGTCGATCTCGGCGCGGGTGGCGTCGGTGTCCTCGATGGTGTCGTGCAGGAGGCCCACGGCGATCGAGGCATCATCGAGCTTGAGCTCGGTGAGGATCGCTGCCACTTCCAGGGGATGGTTGAAATAGGGGTCGCCCGAGGCACGCTTCTGCGAGCCATGCTTCTGCATGGCGTAGACATAGGCCTTGTTCAACAATTGCTCGTCGGCGTTCGGGTTGTAAGCCTGAACCCGCTCGACAAGCTCGTACTGACGCATCATGGAGTTAGCCGCCCGCTCGCACCCGCAAGCTTAGCGCCTGTATCGGAAATGAAAAGAGCGCCCGACGCATGCCGGACGCTCCCTGATATAATTGGAACACTGTGCGCCGCAAGGCCAGTGCATGCCATTCGAGCTGCCACTCAAGCTAGCTTTCGTGGCCTGCTCGCCTCATATCTCTCCAGTGGAGAGATTTGCCACTTAGGGACGGCTCTCAGTCGTCGCGACGCTCCGGGGGTGCCAGGCTCTCGATGCCGCGCAGCAGCTCTTCTTCGCTGATGGTGTCGAAGTTGATCGCGTCGTCGTCGCCGGCGCTCTCGATCATCGGAGCAGCGCTGGTCTCGGGCTCGTCGACCTCGACATATTTCTGCAGCGAATGGATCAAATCTTCGCGCAGGTCTTCGGGCGAAATGGTGGCGTCGCCGATTTCACGAAGGGCAACGACGGGATTCTTGTCGTTGTCACGCGAAACAGTGATCTGCGCGCCGGAGGAAATCATGCGCGCGCGATGGGCGGCCATGAGGACGAGATCGAAGCGATTCTCGACCTTTTCAATGCAGTCTTCAACGGTGACGCGTGCCACGAACGTCTCCACACTTTGGGGAATGAAGGGCCGCAATACACGATGGGGACCCTCATGACAAGGGTCCCTCCCGGTTCAAGGGCGGCGGGGTCGCCGCTTTACGCGCGGGCCCAAATGTGCGAATACCGAACTTAAGATATTAAAAGTCTCGGCGGAATTTAATTAATGGCCGTCCCGGACGGCGTTTTATCATCGGCAGCCCTGCCCCCTGGGAGTGTTCATCATGGCCATTGATCCGCGCGAGAAGATCGCTCTCTTTATTGACGGCGCCAATCTCTATGCCACGTCCAAGGCGATTGGCATCGATATCGACTATCGAAAGCTGCTGACCGAGTTCAGCGCCAAGGCCTATCTGCTGCGCGCCAACTATTACACGGCGCTGGTCGAGGATCAGGAATATTCCTCGATCCGGCCGCTGATCGACTGGCTCGACTACAATGGCTATACGGTGGTGACCAAGCCGGCCAAGGAGTTCACGGACTCGATGGGGCGCCGCAAGGTGAAGGGGAATATGGATATCGAGCTGACGGTGGATGCGCTCGAGCAGGCCCCCTATTACGACCATCTGGTGCTGTTTTCAGGCGACGGCGATTTTACCGCCCTGGTCGCGGCGCTGCAGCGCAAGGGCAAGCGCGTGACCGTGGTGTCGACGCTGACAACCTCGACCCCGATGATCTCGGACGAACTCCGGCGCCAGGCAGACTTCTTCCTCGACGTGGCGGAACTGGCCAAGACGGTCGGCCGGCCGCAGGTGCAAAGGCCGGTGGAGGCCTGAGGCACTTGCCGTCAAAGATGAAGGTCCGTCCTCGGGGTTGACGGGACGAGCTGCGCCCTACCCGCGCCCGCCCTCTTTCATGATGCGGGCCTTATCGCGGTTCCAGTCGCGTTCGCGGCTGGTGGCGCGCTTGTCGTAATTCTTCTTGCCCTTGCCAACCCCGATCAGCAGCTTGGCCTTGCCCTGGTCGTTGAAATAGAGCTTGAGCGGCACGATGGTGTTACCGGCGCGCGCAACTTCCTGGTCGAGCTTGGCCAATTGCTTCTTGCTGACCAGCAGCTTGCGGGGGCGCTTTTCCTCGTGATTGAAGCGATTGGCCTGCAGGTATTCCGGTATATGCGCGTTGATCAGCCAGAGTTCGCCGCGCTCGGGCGAGGCATAGGATTCCGCGATCTGCGCCTTGCCCAGGCGGAGCGACTTGACTTCGGTTCCGGTGAGCACGATGCCGGCCTCGATGGTGTCCCCGATCTCATAATCGAAACGCGCACGACGGTTCTCGGCCACCTGCCCGTGGCTGATCCATCCGTTCTTGTTCTTGTCGTTCTTGCTGGCCATGAGCTCGATCAGTTCTCAAAAATAAAATGCCCGGCCCTCAGCTCACATCCGAGGGCCGGGCAACAAAGCTTATCCTACTAGATAAGGCCGGCGTGCGAGATTGCAAAGTCCATGGCATCCTGGGTCGGCTTGCTGACCGGCACGAGCGGCAGCCGCATCTCGTTGGCACAGAGGTTCAGGCGGTTCGCCACATATTTTGCCGGAGCCGGGTTGGGCTCCATGAACAAGTCCTTGTGCAGGAAGGCCAGCTTGTCATTGATGGCGCGCGCGCCAATGAAATCACCGGCCAGCGACAGTTCCTGCATCTGCGAGCAGAGACGCGGCGCCACATTCGCCGTCACCGAAATACAGCCGTGTCCGCCATGGGCGTTGAAACCGAGCGCGGTGCTGTCGTCCCCCGAGAGCAGGATGAAGTCACTGCCCAGGCGGACGCGCTGCATGGTGGCGCGCTCCATGCTGCCCGTTGCGTCCTTGACGCCGATGATATTGGCGTGAGCATCGCGGAGGCGAGCGATGGTGTCCACGGTCAGGTCGACCACGGTACGCCCGGGCACCGAATAGAGGATGACCGGAATGCCAATGGCGCTGGCGATGGCCGAAAAGTGCTGAAACAGGCCTTCCTGGTTGGGCTTGTTGTAATAGGGGACAACCGACAGCACAGCGTTGGCACCGGTCTTTTCGGCGAACTGGGCAAGCGAGACAGCCTCGGCGGTGGAGTTTGACCCGGCGCCGGCCACGACCGGCACGCGGCCATTGGCCACTTCGATGCAGATTTCGACCACGCGGCGATGTTCTTCATGGCTGACAGTGGGGCTCTCACCGGTAGTGCCCACCGGCACCAGACCATGTGTGCCCTCGGCGATCTGCCAATCGACAAAGCTGGCGAAGGCTTTCTCATCCACGGCCCCATCGCGCATGGGAGTGATGAGTGCCGTAATCGAACCACGCAGCATTTGTCGGTATTCCTCAATTGGATGCCGGTCACACGTCCGGCCTCTTGCTCATGTGTGAAGGGTACGGCGCCGGTTGGCGCCGATCGGGCCGCACCTTACTTTCAACGGCGGTCCGCCACAAGGCACGCGAAACGCCTTGTGACTCGCTGCAAGAGGCCGGTAAATGGGCGCATGAAACCGCTGTTTTCGCGCCGGCGCATTGTCCCCGACGACCACGCTGCCTTTTCAGGCCTGCCGGTGTCGCATATCGCCCTGCGCGATGCGCGCACCAGGGCCGCCGTGCATCTGCGCGGCGATTTCGGGCAAGGCGGAATGCCGCTTGTGTGCCTGTCTGGCTATCACCGGAACATGAGCGACTTTTCCGCCTTCGCCGATTACTTCCAGCGGCTGGGACGTGGACGGTGGCCCATGGTTCTTGTCGATCTGCCCGGCCGCGGTCGGGCGGACGACCGGCCAGGTGGCGCCGACTATAGCACGCTCAGCGATGCCCAGGACGTGGCCGATGTGCTGGCGGCGCTGGGAATCGGTCGCGCGCTGATCCTGGGGCAAGGCCATGGCGGCCAGGTGGCGATGGCGCTGGCGGCCCAGCACCCGCTGCAGATCGGCGGCACCATATTGCTCGACGCCGGCCCGGTGACGGACTCGCGCGGCATCGTGCGCCTGCGCAATAATCTGGCCCATATATCGAGCCTGCGGGGCAGCAAGGCCGTGATGGCCGGATTCCGGCGCATGCTGGCGGGGGATTATCCCGGCCTCGGGGAGGCGGAGCTCGACGCACTCGCCTTGCGCAGCCATTGGTTCGACAAGCGGGGGCGCGCTCGCCCATTGTTCGACACGCGGCTCGTCGATCGGATCAAGGATATCAGTTTCGACGATATCTTGGTGGCCCAGTGGCCGCTTTATGACGCCCTGCGCTGTGCGCCGCTGATGTTGCTGCGCACGCAGCTGACGGACCAGGTGCGGCGCGAGACCTTCGAGGAGATGGTCAAGCGGCGCCCCGACGCGGTGGCGATCACCATTTCCGGGCAAGGCTCCCCTGCCCTGTTCGACCAGGAAGCGGAAATCGAGGCAGTCGCCGAATTCGTGTTCCATGTCGGCAAGGGAACCCGCCGCGCCGCGTGAGGTCGGCCCGGCAGCGCCACTCAGGTGGGCGCGGTTGCCGTTGCCAGCAGGATGGCTTGCTCCACCCATTGTTCGCGCCTGATGCGCCCCCTTACGGCGATGCGTCCTTCCAACCAGTCGATATGCGCCGGTTGCCAGGCCGCGACCTGATCGAGGTGATAGACACCCAAATCATTGAGCGATGATTCCGTCTTTGCACCTATGCCTTTGATTTTCTTGAGATCATCGGGTTTTCCACCGCGCGGTGAGGGCAGGTCCGGCGGGCGCTGCTGGGTCGGCACGGACTGTTGCGGCACGGATGGCGCGTCGTCTCGATCCACTGCCCCGGCGAGGCGGCGCGCGGCCGACCGGGGCGCAGCCGCAGGGGCGAGCGTTTCGGGCCGGTTCATCTGCGCAGCCGCCAGGACCTGTGCCTGCAGCCGGGTCTCGAAACGAGGGCGATTGGCGAAGGCGCGCGCGGCAATATGGGCGCAGTAGCCCAGCACACAGCCGGTCAGATAGGCCACCAGCACGAGCAGCGCCACTTCGACGACATGTTCGGCCGTGATCACGATCGGCCCTCATCCGGCGCCCGGCTGAGGCTGAGCCATCCGGTCACGACGCCGACGAGCGCGGCGCCGGCCATGAAGGGCCAATAGACCCCCACGAGGAAGAGAACCGAGCCGAGGAGCGATGCCATGACCGTTCCCGTCAATCCTGCCCGTCGGCGTCGCGCACCGTCACCACGATGCGGCGATTGCGGCGCTTGCCGTCGGCCGTGTCGTTGTCGGCAACCGGCCGCATTTCTCCATAGCCGATGGCATAGAGACGCGACGCGGATACGCCTCGCTCGATCAGCGCGTTGACCACGGACTCGGCGCGCGCCACCGACAAGGCGAGGTTGCGCTGGTCGTCGCCGTCGCTGTCGGTATGCCCCTCCACCTCCACAACGGCGTCAGGGCACTGGTTCAGGGCCTCAGCAAAGGCATCGAGCTCCGCATTCGCCCCGGCCGCGATAATCGCTGCGCCGGACTGGAACAGGATGGCATTGTGCTCGGAGAGTTCCGCGACGCGGGTCCGGCACTGGTCAAGTCCGGACGGCGCCGAAATGGCAGAGGTCCAGCCGGCGCCGAGGGCGGCGATCTGCGCCTCGATGGCGGCCTGCTCCTGCCGGCTGGCCGCTTTTCCGTCGAGGTGCCAGGCGCCGCCCGCGAAATCCAGCCGGCCCTGCTGCAATTGCAGGAGCGCCCGCAGGCCCGCCTGGGCATTGGGCACGAAATCCCCAGGGCCGCCGGCGGCAATGGTCAGTGCGTCCGATTCGGTGCCAGCCAGCATGGCAAGATAGCGCGCCGTCGCTACGGCGGGCACGCTGCCGGCCAAAGTCACGGTGCCATCGGCTGCGCGTGTGGCACTGAAGCGATAGGGCTCCTCCGGCTCCTGAGGGGCAACGGCATCCGCCGGTGGCGGCTCGGTCGGCCCGGGTTCCTGCGCTTGAGCGACCGCTTGATCGTCCGGCTCGGTGGGCTGAGGCAAGGCAAGTGCCAGCGTCCAGCGCGGGGCCGACGTGCCGAGCATGCCCTGAGCCTGCGCCTCCGCATCGGCGTCCAGCAGCGTGCCGCTGGCGGTCCAGCGCTCGCCATCATAAGCCACCTGTCCCTCGGCAAGGAGCGTCAGCATGTCCATGGCCTGCAGCACATCGGCGGCAAAACCGTCCGGGGCGTCGGGACGAACCACTGTCTGGTCCACCACCGCCGCACCAGCGCGAACCGCGAGGAAGCGTTGTAGCGACTCGGCTGGAACAGCGCCATCGAGCACGACAGAACCATCGGCCGCCTTGGTGGCGGCCCAGAAATACGGCTCGACGGGTGCAGGGTCGGGAATCGAAATACCGGCGTTGGCAGACAGGTCCGCTGCAGCCGCGAGGGCGAGGACCGCGTCGCGGGCCACGCTATCGGCTGCGGTACCGGACAGGGTCCAGCCCTTGCCGTCGAACGCCGCCCGGCCCTGTTCCAGACCCAGAAGGGCGTCGACGGCGGCCCGGGCCTTGGCTGGAAAATCTTCCGGCGCGCCCTTGGCGATGCGCGTGGTGTCGGTCACGCGGGTACCCACATGGATCTTGAGCCAGGATTGCAGAGCCGCCGCGGGGACGTTGCCGGCAAACAGGAAGCTGCCATCGGGGAGACGCTCGCCGGACCAGACGAAGGGATCCGCAACAGACGGCAAAGCCGGAGGCTCGGACAGCGCCAGGGTCCAACCCGCCTGGGCCAGGCCCAGCACCGCAAACTCGGTCTGGATGGAGCCCTTGTCGATCGCGGAGGCAGGCTCGCCCTCAACGGACCAGCCAGTGCCATCGAAGCGCACGCTACCCTGCCTTAACCAGGGCAGGAAGGCCATTGCCTGCCCAGCCGAACTGACGAAGTTTGGGCTCTCGCCCGAGGCAAAGCTGAGCTTGGACGTCGCCGCAGAACCGGCCTGTGCCAATAGATCGGCCTCCACAGCCGGACTTGGCACCATGCCTTCCAGCACGATACTGCCGCCGGCGTCGCGCCGGGCGGAAAACACATAATTGGCAGCGCGCGGCGCCTGAACCGCCATTTCGCCAAGGACGAGGCCCTGCGGAACCGCGGACTGCAGCAAATTCTCCATGGCACGGTAGTCGGTCGGTGACTGTGCGGTGCCCGAGATCGAGATTGTCTCGGACCGCAGGGAGAACCGCCCCTCGGACATGTGGCCGAGCAGTTCGAGGCCAAAATCGACCGCGCGACGGTAACCCTCGGGGGCGCCCGCGCCATATTTAAGGAAGCTCACATCTGCCCCCGCAAGGGCCGCAAAGTTCTCACGCGTGGCGTCGTCCGGGACGTAACCATCGAAAACCAGCGCCCCGCCGGGTTGCCGGTTTATGCTGAGCCAGTATTCGGTGATGCGCGGTGGTGCGAGATCGACGATGGAATCGGTCCCCGACAGCGCCTCGGTCACGGCCTGAGCAACCTCGATGCTGGGCGGCACGCCTTCGAGGTGACTGACACCATCGATGATGCGGGCCTCGCCCTGCTCGAGGCGGGCCAGCTGCTCGACAAGCAACTTAGTGCGCTCTGCAAACCCCTCGGGCGCGCCGGAAGCGAGCGAAAGGCCTGTGGCGATGGGCACGCCGGCGACATCAGCTAGGCGCAGACGA